>NZ_JBTLQH010000002.1:0-507604 GCF_054461575.1 Flavitalea flava | reverse complement strand
TCAACGCCTTCCGTGGGATGCTGGGTTAAATGCTTGTCCAGGATATTCATCATTTTGATGTTTTCAGGCTTTTCCGGTACTGGTTTGTAATAGATTTTGCTTCGGTTCACTGTCAGTAGCTCGCATTGCTTACGAACGGATACCTTCGAAGAATGAGGCTGTATCAGAGAGGCGCGGGTTTCTACATCCCAAGTCTCTTGAAACTTTTTTTTAGAAACTCATTCTCGACCTTCAGCTGTCCGATTTGGGCGTAGAGCTCATGGGTATCGACTGATTCGGATTCAGTAGCACCCTTCTTTTCGAATGCGGCAGCCATATTCTCCAGGAACTCGGACTTCCATTTGGAGATCATTACAGGGTTTACATCGAATTTTAAGGCAAGCTCGGCCAGCGTTTGATGGTTCTTGACGGCTTCCAAGGCTACTTTGGCCTTGAAGTCAGCGGAAAACTTACGGCGTGATTGTTTTTTCATCTTGAGATAGTTAAAATTAAGAAATTCTTTTTAACTAACCCGATGGTCCGATTTTAGGGGAGTGATATACAATCATTCCATCCCCTGTATTTTTGCATCGCTAAATCCATAGATTCCATGTCTCCTGTTAAAAAAATCAAAAAGACTTCCAAAACTGCTTCTAAAAAGATTTTGAAAAAGAAAAATACTAAGCCTTCCCCTTCCTTGCGGGTTCCGCATACCCGCAGGCCGGACGATATGACGGATGGAGCATGGCAGACAGCGCTGAGACGCCAAATGGCGGAAAAAGAAAGCTTCACCATAAAGAACCTGGGCAGCCAACCGGTATATAGTGACTACAGTGTTTATAGCCATACCTCAAAGAATACCTATAAAATTGCCTTGCGTAGCCGGGATAACAGCCTGAACTTCTGTTCCTGCCCCGATTTCAAGACCAATCAATTAGGCGCCTGTAAACATATAGAATCAGTTCGGATTCAGCTTGGTCGGCGACGCGGGATAAAACAGCTTCTGGATAAGCCACCCGTACTCTCATATTCTTCCCTCTATGTGTCCTACCTGGGGGAAAGAAAACTAAAGCTGCGGATCGGCGCTGACAACAAAAAGAAATTTGAGAAATGGGCAGGCAATTATTTTGACAAGCATTATACCCTTCTGCCGGGTGCCTGGTTCAGGATTGACCAATTGTTGAAGGAAGCTTATGGTATCGACGCCTCTTTTCGCTGCTATGAAGATGCCTTGCAAATGATCCTGGCAGGTAGGGACCAGGCTTGTCTCCAGACTCTAGTGAAGCGACAGGGCATAGAACTGCTGAAGGGCCTGGTAAATGTAAGCCTGTTCCCTTATCAGCAGGAGGGAATATTATTTGCGACCCGGTGCGGCCGTTCAATACTGGCCGATGATATGGGACTCGGAAAGACCGTGCAGGCCATCGCCTGGGCGACGCTCATGAACCAACAATGGAAGACGCAAAAAGCGGTCATCATTTGCCCTACTTCATTGAAATACCAATGGAAGGCAGAAATACAGAAATTCACCGGCAGCACTGTCACTGTCATAGAAGGGAGCTACCTTATGCGTATGTCCCTGTACGAAAAGGATGAAAGCTATTTCAAGATCGTAAGCTATCATATGGCCGGTAACGACTGGGATCTCATCAATAAAATGCAACCGGATATCGTGATACTGGATGAGGCGCAACGAATAAAGAACTGGAAGGCGAAAATATCCCAAAATATCAAACGCATACGTTCTCCTTATGCCTTGGTGCTCACGGGCACCCCGCTGGAAAACAATATTGAGGAACTATATTCCCTGGTGCAATATATTGACCCTTTCCAGTTGGGTTCCCTGCACCATTTTCTTACGAAACACCAGGTCAAAGATGGTCATAACGGGAAAGTCACCGGGTATAAGGGGCTGAACGAGATCGGTCGCCAATTATCCTGTCTGCTCCTGCGCCGTACCAAAAAGGAAGTACTGAAACAGTTGCCTGCCAGGATGGATAAGAATCTGTTCGTGCCCTTGACGCCGGTCCAGGCTGAAATGCATGAAGAATTCAGGGAAATTGTCGCTAAGCTTGTCCACAAATGGAGACGTTCCGGGTTCCTGAACGAACAGGACAGGCAACGCCTGCTCAATAACCTGAACATGATGCGTATGGTCTGCGACAGCACCTATATTATCGACCAGCAGACCAACCACCAGACCAAACTGGACGAGCTGTTCAATATACTGGATGAACTGCTGGGGATGGAAGATGAAAAAGTGGTGATCTTCAGCCAATGGGAAAGGATGACCAGGTTGATCGCTGAAGGCCTGAAAAAAAGAAAGGTGAAATTCGAATACCTGCACGGAGGCATACCCGGTAAGAACAGGGAGCAACTGTTCACCAATTTCAACAATGATCCGGCTTGCAAGGTTTTCCTCTCCACCGATGCGGGCGGCGTGGGCCTTAACCTGCAGGCGGCCTCCAACATGATCAATATGGACATTCCCTGGAACCCAGCCGTGTTGGAACAAAGGATCGGCCGGATCCACCGCATGGGGCAAAAGAAAGCCATATCCGTTACCAACCTGATAGCACAGGGAACGATCGAGCAGCGTCTCCTGTCAGTGCTGCAATTCAAAACGGCAATAGCGGCTGGGATATTGGATAATGGAGAGGACAGTATTTTCCTGGGTGAGGACCGGTTTTCAAAATTCATGCAATCTGTGGAATCCATTACGCAGGAAATACCGAAGGAAGGCTCCTTATTTGATGTCGAAGAACAAGCGGAAATAGCTAAAGTGGCTGTTGGGAAGGATGAACTGGCCATCCCTGCCATACCGGAAGACGAACCGGTACAGCAAGCGTTAGCTCCTGATACAGAAAGGCACAACGGAACCACCGATGCCGACGGGACGATAGGTCCTTCTCCCGCTTCGCTTGTTCAGAACGGGATCAACTTCTTTACCCAATTGATCAATACGCTTCAAGATCCGCAGGCAGTACAGCAATTAGCAGCAACTATCACGGAGAAAGATGAACGGACCGGCCGGACCTGGCTAAAATTACCGGTAGAAAATAAAAAGACCGTAGAAAAAGTGCTCCATCTCCTGGGAGGACTTTTGAATGGATATGGCAAATAGTAGTCTTGTTATGTTTATTTATGAAAATATAACAAGAGCAGGTTGATTTAATATTTAATTTATTTTAAATCAATTAAATACGTAAAAAAATAGTATAGCTCATTCCTATTAGCAAGATTTCAAGCTGAGTTTTAGTAATAAATTTATTATTATTATTAGTACCTTAGTAGCATGAAATCTTCTAATGGAAATAGCCATGTTTCTTTAGCCAATGGTAAAACAGACGCTTGGACAATATATAGGATAGTTCAATGGCCCGGAAGAATATTTGGGTTTTTCAAAAAAAATAAGACCACATACGATTTTTCCGAAATTGAAACAAGCTCTAGCGGTTCCGTCGAAATTCAAAAATTAGCTCGCGAAGCTGGACAAGCAGCTGCCTCCGAAGCCAAAGCTGTTGGTATTCCAAAAGTTTTTGCAAAAAATGGCCAGATTCTTAAACAATACCCAGATGGTCGGATTGAAGTAGTTGTTATAACTGAGGGCCTTACAGAAATGGAATTTTTCAGGCATATAAAATCAGAAGTTTTACATGCCAGAAAGAAGTAGAAGGCTGCGCATCCTTGCAGGGCCTAATGGCAGCGGCAAAAGTACTATCGTTAGAAAAATAAAGAGTAGTTATTATTGTGGTTATTTTGTCAACGCAGATGAAATTCAGGTAATCCTTGACGAAAAGAAAGTATTAAACTTGAATTCCAATTACGGGTTGGATGTTCACCCGCAAAGTGATATCGGCGACCTTGATCAGGTAATCCAAATAAGTGGTTTAAACAGTTCTGGGTCTTTCTTGCAGCGTGTAGGCAGAACTGGTCGTCGATCCGGTCAATTACAACATTTCCGGGGGCTGTGTTCGGACCCTGACGAAATGATCTTGTTGACTGCCTGCGTCTGCTTAGGAATGGAACACGTGTCAGAAGATATCTTATTTCCAAAAAGAGCTTTTCATATACTTGCCCACTAGGTTATTTGTGTTTGCCTTCAAAAAATGGGCACTACGGCTGATGTCATTTGGAACATTCTTTCAAAAGCATACTGCTTTTCACAGGTGTCCAGAAATCAATTCGACACATTGATCGATCATATGGTCAAAGAAGACTTTTTACGGACTGGTGGCGAGCATGTTTTATTAACTAGCAATAAAACCGAAAGCGAGTTTCTCAGGGCCAACTGGAAAAGGCTTTTTGCCATTTTTGATACCGGCCCCATGTACAATGTGGTAGATGGTAAAAAGGTAATTGGAACACTCGATTCGGGCTTTGCCCGGGCGCGCGAACTGCCCTTTATTTTTGTTCTGGGCGGCCAGGAATGGAGTGCTGTCAATATAGATCATGAATTACAACAGGTATCTGTCAAAAAGAATACAAGCGGTATTGCTCCAAAATGGAAAAGCGTGACTTATTTTGATGTTCCCTTTGAATTGGCCCAGGAAGTAGGTCGGCTGTTGGTGACCGACGGGATCCCTCCCTTCCTGGATCCAATAGCCAATGTCATTCTCCGGATGGAGCGGAATATATATAACGCTTTAAATTGGAAGCAAGGTAAATGGGTTTGGGATGTAGCGGAAGATGGTAATATCATCTATCTCTGGACTTTTTCCGGTGAAAAGATCAACCGGGTAGTAGCCATACTTCTTTCCACGAAATTAGACGCAGAAATTAGTTGTGATTTTAAGCAGGTGAGAATCGATTTTAAAAAGTTGAGTCCAATGTCTGTGGAAGAACTCCAGAAAATGCTTTCCTCTCTTAAAGCCAAGAGCAGGCCAGAACTGGAAGCCCTCGCGCTAGAACAGTTACGTGTTAAGTGGTTTTCTAAATTTTCAAATTGCCTACCTGATTCATTGGCCAGGCAAACAATTTTTGAAAAAGACTATGATTTGGTAGGCATGCCCCGCGAGTTAAGTACCATAACGGTAAATGGGATAAATAATAAACTGTTGGTAGAGGCGCCCTTCTATATCCCTAATTCCTTATAAAGGAAGAAGGGCAATACCGCAATGGACGCTCGTACACGGAGGGGCGATATGTTTCGCAATTCAGAATCCTTTGACCAAATATAAGTAAGAAGGCATAGACGACGTATTATCAAACAAGGCCAAAATTTAAACCATTTTGTGGCAGATTTAAAGGGCGTCGAACTTTTGGACCATATCTAAAAATGTATCCGCTGATAAAATATTTACCTTGGGGAAGGGAATTTTTGCGGCTTCATTAAAGTGAGCATCATTGGTTATCAGATAATCTGCATTGGCGGCAACAAACAGCTACATCGAAGAATTTATTATCATCAGGATCCTGGCTAATCGCATTCCAGGAATAATATATGCGATTGTAAATTATATCTGGAGATTCTACAAATATTTCTAAAACAAATTCTGCTGCTCCGGGAGCTGAATGTTCTCTAAGAATTTCTTCATATTCGTGGAAGACTTCTTCAGAAATTATTAGCTGATATTTACCATCAATAAAAGCATCCCAAATTGGCTTATATTTACTCCTTTTCCCAATTGCTACCAGTAAAACATTGGAATCCATTACAACCTTTATTCCGGATGTTTGGAAGATGATGTACGAAAATGACCTTTATTTAATTTTTCATAAGTTTCTTCAGAAATATCATTTTCTAATTCCCATTTGTTAACGGTTTCGTCCAATTGCTTAGATAATAATTTAACAGCGAGCCTGCGCATTTGTAAAAAATCTTCCTCCGGCAAAGGTTTCTTAAGCAATCTTAGCATCATTACTTGCTGATCATTCAGAGGTGAGGGTATATAATCGTTTGCTTGCATAATATGTAAAATTACTAAAAAATATACGAGTTGATATTTAGTACTATTTTTTGTTTTTTAATGAATTGCGTTGTCAATCTGATAAAAAATGTAACTACCCAGGTCTATTAGGGCAGGAAAAAGCCAATTTTACCTTGATTTTAGGAGATCGACCCTGTAGTGTGTAAATAAGTAGCGTAAATGGGTTGGCAATTAATTAGGAACGAGGTTGGCAATTTTGACCAGGGAGTCATGGACATTTTTGCCTTGTTTATGGAGGGTATCGATAATAGATCTAAACGTAGCATACCGCCTGGCACCAAGTGCTGTTTTGAACTGCCCGGAGACTTTTTGTTTCACCTTTACATTTCGGATAGCGCGTTCACTTCCATTATTATCCGGGGGTACATTTTCATCATGGAGGAAGGTAAATATTTTATCGGAGTGCTTGATCATTCTTTTCCAGAAGGCAAAGATTTTACCTGGAGCGTTGGTTTGTGGGCGTTCCAATAGTTGGTGGAACTGTTGCTCGATTTGTTTTACCTGCCGGTGAGTATAGCGTTGTTTTTTGAGCTTTAGGGCGTGCTGTAAAAGCTGTTTCATCTGTTTAGGCCAGCGGTGACGCGGATGTTCCTGCTGCATGGCATTGAGTTCTCTTAGTAAGTGAGGGACGCACGCCTAATGTCGGGCAGCAGGGGTAGCTAACTGCATAGCCAGGCAGTCCGATACCAGGGTGGTATTGGGTAATCCTGCCGGGTAAAATTGTTGCTGGGCTTCTGTACCCCGGGAGGGGTGATAGCCGATAAAAGTGAGCAGGGAAGATTGATAGGTATGGAACCAATGGCGCTGGCCGTTTACGTTGGCGCCTGTCTCATCACTGCCGACTACTTCAGCTTTGTATATAGCAGCTTGTATATGACCATAGACCCTTTGGGCTTTGGCTTCAAAGCGTTCCAGGATATTGGCAATCGTTCCTTCGCTGATGGTTATGCCGTACAGGTCTGCTATGAGGGTGGACAATCTGCCGTAGGGTAGATACTGACGGGTGGATAGATTGACCACCACTGCTTCCAGCCCACTTCCATAGCTGACCTTGCTTTTAACAGTAGCGGGGAAGGATCCATGATTGTCGTGTCCACAACAGCATGTTTTTTTGTAGGTGATGTGGTTGGTAATAAAGTAGCGGGGCTCCGGGATGTCTACGACCTGGCGGGTCTCTTCGGACGTTGCGCTGAGGGGAGCTAAATCATTGCCGCATTGTTCACAAAAAGCAGCGCTGTGTTGGATAAGGGCATCGGGTGTGGCCTTATTAAACAACAGGGTGGATCCGGCATGCCCGGGCTGTCCTCCTGTCTTTTTCCCGCTTTTTTGCCGAAGACTGGTAGCTGTATTTCTAGGGGGCTTATACAGATCAGTCGAGGGCGGTCGGGAACTATTGGCACTATTTCTGGGCAGTCGGGCTATGCGTAAAGCTTCCTGTAGCTCCGCCATTTCCTTATGGCATTGTTCATTTTTTTGGTGAAGCTTTCTATTGGCGGCGTATGCTTTTAAAACATCTTTGACCAGGAGGTCATTTTTTTGGGTAAGTGAGCCATTTTCTTTCTGTAACCGCCTGTTTTCGCCATGGTAATAGGTAACCTGTGCGGTCTTTCGCTGCTTAGAGAGTTGAAGGGTGGCAACCTGGTAACGAAGCGCCTTATAATCGGCCTGCCATTGAACAAATCCAGCCTGCGTAAAGGAAAGGGGAGCGATCGGAGGTAGTTTTTTTCTCAATAGGTAAATATATGCGTATTATATTAATTGTAATAGATAAACTCCTTTTATTTTTTTATATTTGTCCAACAGCATGAAAAGACTATTTATAAAAAAGCCGGAAGAAATAAAACAACAGATCCTGGAATACCTCCATAGCTCCGAGGAGTTAAAGTTTGCGCACAAACTGCATGGGATATTACTATTGCTGGAAAACGAAACCACCAATTGTTCTGAGGTGTCCAGAATATTCGGGAACACACCGCAGACATTAACAGGATGGGTCCACAAGCTCAATCAGGGAGAGGGTGGAAATATTGAAGCCTTAAGAGGGAAAGTCAAACCGGGCAGAAATACGCGCCTTTCAAAAGATCAAATACAAAATATAAAATACGTGTTGAAGAAAAAGCCAACGCGTTATGGCATTGATTCGCCAACATGGGATGGTAAAACACTGGCGACATACCTGACTAAAAAATATGGGGTTCACCTAAAAATCCGTATGTGCCAGCGATGGTTACAAAAGCTGAAGAAGGCCGAGGACAGTAGTAACTACAACCCTCCTGAGTAGTTACATAGATCTAATTGTTCATGAATCATGAATTGGAAGACTATATAGAGAAACTTGTGAAACAAATAAATAAAATATACCTGATTGCTTTCATTGAGGCTTCGCCCTTAGGAAAATAGGCAAGAAAATTCGGGTTTTTACACTAATTCTTAACAGGTTAGCAACTTGTACTAAACAAATCCATCACCGGTAATTATTTAGACCTTTTGGAGGCAGATAAATACATTAACGGCATGACAGAAAAGAACAGTTGAAAAAATATTTTATCCTTTTTTCATAATCAGCTCCCGACAGCACAAGGGAAGACATTTTCATTTTATCAGCATTAAGGATAGATACGACATTTGACTCCAGTAATTATATACAATATGTATATTCGCTTTTTAATATGAGTCACTTATGGATATAGACAATATAATTGATAATATATACCCACTACCGGAAAAATCAAGAACGGTACTGAAAGAAAGCATCTACGAAATAACCTATCCCAAAGCACATGTTTTGTTTAAAGTGAACAGGATAGATTCAAAAGTGTATTTCATAAAGAAAGGTATAGTGCGGGCATATGCCAATCCGGATGATGAAGATATAACCTTCTGGTTTGGAAAAGAAGGTGACGCTGTCATTTCCATGAAGAACTATGTTGAAAATAAAAAAGGATATGAAACCATAGAATTGCTGGAACCATGTGATCTGTACGAACTAAATACAGAACATCTGCGCAGGCTGTTCAATGAAGATATTCACGTCGCCAATTGGGGACGAAAATTTGCCGAGCAGGAATTGATAAAAGTGGAAGAACGGCTTATTTTCAGGCAATGCAGAACAGCGATGGAACGCTACAAAGAACTGATGGCAACCGATCCCGAATTACTGCTTCGGGTACAACTTGGTCATATCGCTTCTTACCTCGGTATGACGCAGGTTAGTTTGAGCAGGATCAGGGCTGACTTGAAATAGATGGCTTATTTTTTATCATTTGTAAAATTTTTACTTCTTACAAAGTGTGAACTTGCTGCCATAAAATCAAACATCATGAACTGGATTATTTTAATCATCGCTGGGTTATTTGAGGTAGCATTTACATCCAGCCTCGGAAAAGCAAAGGAATCGGTAGGTATGGCCATGTATTTATGGTACGGCGCTTTCTTGTTCTCATTAGTGGCCAGTATGCTTTTATTAATGAAAGCCACACAAACCCTGCCCCTGGGAACCGCGTATGCCGTATGGACAGGTATAGGCGCAGTCGGTACTGCCTTGATGGGGATCTTTATTTTTCACGAACCGGCTAATTTCTGGAGGCTTTTCTTCCTGGCAACATTAATATGTTCCATCGTGGGACTGAAAGCAGCATCACACTAAAGTTTTTTGCATATGAACATTTTCAGTACTTTATCCATTATAAATACTGCATATGGGTCAGTTATGACAACAGCTTTGCCTGTTTTTTCTTTTCGGCGCCCTATTGGATCAAAATATGCATGACCGATCCATTAAGCATGAGGCATAACTTAGAAAAATATTTCCTGGCATCCTTAATGCAAATACCGGAATAATTTACACTTTATCGATGCTGTAACGGAGCGACACTAAGCCTGTTTCGTAAGTTTTGCTTTCCAGTAGGGTTAATTTGGTTCGGCTGTTATGCTTGTGGAACAAAAGCTTGCCACTGCCAAGTAATAACGGATGTACTGACATCCATAATTCATCTACCAAGGCTTCTTTCATTAGGGCATCGGTAAGGGAAGCGCCGCCAAATAACCATATGTCCTTGCCTGGCTGCTCTTTTATCTTTCGGGCTTCGGTAATACTATCGTCCGATATAAGGACAGCGCCTTCTTTCACTGATTTCAGCGTTCTGGAAAATACGTATTCCGTCATTGCTGGCATACCGGGTACCATTTCTCCATTATCGCCATCGGTGTGTTGCTGCGCAATTTCGTAGCTCTTACGGCCAATGAAGATCGCATCTATACGGGAAAAGAATTCGGCCAAACCATAGTCCTGGTCTGTAAAACACCAGTCATATTCGCCGTTGGGTCCTTCAATGTACCCATCCAATGTTACTGCCAACCCTAATATTAGTTTTCTCATATTACTAATGTTTTTATGCCGCAAAATTACATGGATTCAATTGTCTGAAATTGTACAAAACGGACATCAATAAAAAATATGCTGTGCGTGCGCCACCTCACCGGGAGTATGGTCAGAGTAGGCCTTATAGTCGCGGTTAAAATGGGCTTGGTCATAGTAGCCACTTTCCTAAGCCACCTCAGTAAGTGAGAGCAAAGGATATTTTTTCAGATGATGCAAAGATCGTATGAATCTGCAGACACGTAGATACTCTTTAGGTGATAAGCCTACATATTGCTGAAACTTTCTTGAAAGATGGCGTTGGCTGAGGCCGGTATCACCAGTAAGCTTGCTTACCGGCATCAAACCACCTGTGAGTTGCGCCAGCCAGGCCATTCCATATATCGGATAGGGCCGCAGTAGTATCAGTTAATACGTGCATCGGAACCTGAAAGAACATATATGCCATACCAGGATGAAAACAAATAGCCAGGCAACCAGCTCCCTTGCGCATCTGCACGTCCATTGGACGGCTCATGCGAAAAGTAATGATGCTGCGCTTGTACAGCTCGTTGCCAATGATGGCTACAGGTGTGCTGGTGTAGTTCACAAACAGCTCAACACAAGTATCCGGCAGCACACGTATATGACTTGTGTCTGCATCTGCATCGCAGTCCATAGTGCATATCAGCTTAATGTAAGGCTGTAAACATGGAGTGATATTATACAGTTGCAAACGCATGCGCCGAATTTAGGTTATACTAAGCATAGCTGAAAAGTTTTCGGCAATTACTTTTCAACACCTGATAGATGAAGGGGGTGGAAGAATTTATGAAGGAATATAAATTAGCCTGACTGCGTCTTCTTCCACCGGTAGGGCCGCCACAAATTGAAGCCGGGGACTGACAGCAGAAAAATATGATTTTCCGCCCCCTAAAACAAAGGGACGAAAATAAAGATGATATTCGTCGATAAGGTTGAGTGCCGAGAGGCTACTTGCTAGCGTGGGGCCGGCTATATCAATATAGCCATCGAGTTCAGCCTTGAGCCGTTCGACGAATTTTCCTATATCGTCGCTCACAACGCTCGCGTTGGAACCCACAGCTTTAAGAGAACGTGATACAACCCATTTGGGCTTAGCGCGCCAAGCCGCAGCAAAGTCATGCTCAATCTCCCCCCATCCGGGTTGGTCGTCATCCCAATAACGCATTACCTCATACATAAGCCTACCGTAAACCATTCCCGCGGATCCTCGGACATGATCATTGAAATGACGATGCAGGGCCGGACCGGGAGGCGGTAGTTCCGGACCGCCTGGAACACCGGCAATATAACCGTCAAGGGATTGCATCATCCCGAAGATAAGTTTGGCCATAAATTGAATAGTTGTTGATTGAAAATATTACAATGCAAATGTAAACTATAATGGATTCAACTCATTTTCTGTGGATCCTATTTCCTCCCTTTCCAACTACCCCTGGTAAAATCAGGAATATTCTGCATCTGGCCTCCCTCCCGGATCGATTGTTCGCTCAGCGGCGTAATTGCATACCAGGTAGCCAGATCATAACCATCCATCGGAAAGGGGGTCTTTCGTTTGATACATTCCACAAAGGCATTATCCACAAAAAAATCCATGCCTCCGTGACCGGCATTTTTAGCCTGTTCTTCGAACTCTTTCCATAAAGGATGATCGTACTGCTGCAGATATTTCTGCGGATCCTCCCAACTGTGATCGGGACTTTTATCTTCGAAATAGATAAGACCTTCTTTGGGCGAGCCGTCATGATACTCCTGCCAGAGCCCCTGGGTGCCCTGTACCCGAAAACCGAGGTTATACGGCCTGGGAGAGGAGGTGTCATGGGTCAGCACGATGGTTTCCCCGCCCGCTGTTTGGATTTGCGTAGTGACGATATCCCCCAGTTTAAACTCTATTTTTGCATGGGGATGACCGGAACCGCCTTTGGGATGGTTGACGATAAAACGGTGGAGACCTCTTGATTTGGTGGCTACGGAAGATAATCGGGTTAAGCGGTTACCCCGGTTAATATCCAGCATTTGCGCTATGGGCCCTAGCCCGTGGGTCGGATAGAGATCGCCGTTCCGGTCGATGGAATGTTGTGTCCTCCATCGTGGGGTGCTTGGAGCATTGCCCCCGAACTCGACCCCGGGCGTATCGGGATTTATCCCATCGTTGAATTTTCTGGCCCGCATATCATGCTGATAGCCGCCCTGGAGATGTAATAGCTCTCCAAACAACCCTTGTTTGACCATATGATGGATGGCCATGATATCCCGGCGGTAACAAACATTTTCCAGGATCATGATGGGCACTTTTGTTTTCTCCAGGGTGTCGACGAATTCCCAGCAATCAGTTAAACTTATTGCTCCGCCGACCTCCACGCCCACTATTTTGCCGGCATGCATGGCGTCCACGCTATGGGGGAGATGCCATTCCCAGGGAGAAGAAATGATAACGGCATCGATATCCTCTCGCTTTAACAAATTCCGGTAATCATAGTTGCCATCGGTATATTCAACAACTTTGTTTTTGGATGGATAGGCGGCAATGAGTTTCTGCGCCCTTGCCATCATCGTTTTATCCGGATCGGCCATGGCGACTACGACTACATCTTTTCGTTTGAGCATTTCTTCCAGGTGTAATCTTCCCCGGTTGCCGACGCCGATCAGACCGACACGGACTTCTTCTTTTTTTTCGGAGCCCAAACTTTTAATGGACAGCAACGAAAGACCAAGACCAGCCATGGCGGACTCTTTTAAAAAATCCCGGCGGTTAACGGGGTTCCCCATTTGGGTGGTTGACATCTTATCCATAATTATCTCTTTAAATTTATCGCGCATTTACAGCCCACGTACCACCAATTCACAGCCCAAATTTACGGCCCATGTACATTCAATCTTCAGGCCATTTTCAGACCATTCATAGCCCGATCGATCGATCCAGCTTTATACCTTCACATAGATCTTTTTTTTGTCCATCAACCAGGCTACCAGCCAGCAGAATAGCATAAAAAGGATGGCAGCAAGCAGCGATCCGCCATAGTTCCCCGTAAAAGACGCACATAATTCAAAAATCCAGCTGCCGATAGATTTTCCCGGTGATACGGGGATTGTAAAAAGCAACCAGGCCGCCACCTCTGAAAAAATATAAATAAAAAGAGGGTTTTTGCCGAACACTTCAAAGAAGGGAGTCCATTTGGTCTTTCCCCAAAAATCGATCACAAAAATGATGCTGCCCAGGATCATACAGTCCAAAGCGATGGTATATAACGTATAAGAACTGGTCCACAATCTTTTGTTGATAGGAAAGGAAAGATCCCACAAACAGGCCAGTGCATAAAGGGCAAAACCGGTAACCAAAAGTTTGGCAAGACCTTCATAGGATTTTCCTTTTTGCCGGATGAACTGACCGACCCAGAAACCGGCGAGGATATTTACTATGGATGAAAGATTAGCCAGCCACCCCTGTTGTTCGAAAGCGATCCCTTTATCGTGCTGCATATGATGAGGCCCCATGATCCAAAGATCAAATTTTCGTATGGCATTACCGGCAGGAGTCAGTTCTGCGCCGGGATCCCCAAAAAGATAAAGCCCTCCCCAATAAACCAATAAAAGCGCTACAGGGATGGTCCAAACGGTTTTGGGTTTTCCGTAATAGAGCAGGAGGGAGGCCAGGGCATAACTTATGGCGATACGCTGCAGAACACCCATTATGCGGATCTCCGCAAAAGTCTTAAAAACAAAATGGTTGGTATGATCAAGACCGGGGAACCATTGCAGGGCAAAGCCCAACAGGAAAATGAGCAGGGTTCGTTTAAAGATCTTATACAGTACCTGCGATTGTTCCATGGTCTTCCATTTTTCCGTGGCAAAACTCATCGCATTGCCAATAGCAAACAGAAAGGAAGGAAACATCAGGTCCGTCAAGGTAAAGCCATGCCAGTCGGCATGCAACAAAGGGGCAAAAGTCGTACTTCCGTTGCCTGGTGTATTGACGATGATCATAAAACAAACGGTCATACCCCGAAAAACATCCAATGCCGTAAAACGGGAAGAAGGAGACATGTTATTATTTAGTTTAATACATTTGATAGGCTCGGTCGATCTCTTCCATCCTCGATTCGCAATTCGCGAATTGCGAATAAAGCAAAAATCCAATGACACTGCATATCATCCATTTACCACTTCGGACGGACCGCTGGGAACATTATTGATTAACCATGCAGGAACTTGAACGTCTAAAAGATAAAAGATACGGATTTTAAGCCATGGGCGGGAATGGAGCCGGCATCATAAGGTTATGCTATGTCTTCCTTCGTTGAAAGGGTTTCAAGTGATAGAGTTGGATGATATCATCCACTGTTCCATGAAAGGAGACATTTCTGTCGGCGGCGGGTTTATGCGGATACATAAGTCGTATTTAATCAATATGGGGCATATCAACGAATATCAGCAACGAATATCAGCGGGGTGATGGGGGTAGGGTGATCTTGAGTAATGATTTTCCGGCGGAGGTAAGCAGGAGGAAGAAGGATTTATATTTAGCGCGGATGAAGGAGTTTTTTAAGTATTAGTTGACTCGATGATTTGTACGATCTGTTCGTTCTCAATGATCATCATGCCATGACGGTCAGCGCTGATGCCTTTTTCCAGCTTATAGGTATACCTGGGTACCAGCCCATCCAGGATGGTTGGAAGGTAGGCCAATTGCAGGCTATCGCACCTTTCAGCCAGTACTTCTCCCACTTCGGTAATATGGGTGGAAACAATAAAAAAGCAGTTTGTATACGCCGCAAAAGCATGCGTAATAGCCAGCGTGGCATCATAGGCGTCTTTCACATTGGTGCCTTTAAAAAGTTCATCGAATATCACAACCATGTTTTGAGATCTACCGACCTCTTCTGCGACTTTCTTTACCCGCAGTACTTCGGCGTAGAAGTGGCTATATCCAAGATTTAAATTGTCGGGCACATTGATGGAGGAATAGAGTCCGTTCTTTATGGAGAACTCCATCTCCGTTGCCGCTACCGGGAAACCCATATGTGCCAGGTAGACCGCTATTCCGAAAGATTTCATGAAAGTCGATTTGCCTGCCATGTTAGCTCCTGTCAAGAATAGTAGGTTGCCGTCACGATGGAGATTTATCGAATTGCCTACTGCATTTTTTAAGCAAGGATGTCTGAGTCCGAGGGCCCGGAAGACATTTCTGTTCTGAGGCAACGCATAGGCATAGGTAAAGCCATGGGCTGCCGCTGCGCGTCCCACGGTAATATATACATCGAAGTGGTAGATGATCTCCAATACTGTCGTCATTTCTTCCTGAAGAACAGTCCTTAACAGGTGATCAACCTTAATTGTTTTCAACATGGATAATTGTTGCAAACCCCGCTGTTTTGGAAGCCATGCCATGCGTGGATCGTTAAAAATCTTACGCAGGGCATTCTTCTCTTCTTTAAGTGGGTCGTTATTCTCTTCATCGCCGAGTCTGGTCAGAAAATCATACCATGTATTCAATAATTCTATGCAGGCCAGGACGCCTGTTTGTATCGTACTGTAAGTCTCATCCCGTACAATTGCGCCTAGCAACCTCTTCCAGGAAGTATTGATAATGGCTGACAGTATGTTGCTGTCTCCGTCGGTGTCCAGATAATTTTCCATTACGTCAAAAAGCTTGCTGTTTAAAGGGAAAGCCAGCGCCTTCTTCTGAAAATAGCTGAAGACCGCGTTGCGCCTGTTGATGGCATCAGGATCGGATAAGGGACTTCGGAACATCTTTTCCAGCAATCGTTCCCCACCACCCGTATGCACCCCCCTGAAAAGGTTATATACGGAGTCTGGTTTGTATTTGCTTAGCAGGTTCAGATCTTCCAGGGTTTGTTTGTCTGCAATAAAGCTCATGACTCGGCTATTTTTATTCCTTTTTGTAAGATATCCAGAATGCCTTCGTTGTTAATGATGATCATGCCATGCCGGTCGGCTGTAATTCCTGTCTCCAGCGTATAAGTATAGACCGGTTCATTGCCTTTCATGCGGGTAGGCAGGAAGACGAAGTTGATGGTGGGGCACTTTTCTTTTAAGATCGATCCTGCCTCGATGATATGGGTTGATATAACGAACATAGAGTTCGTTTTTTTCGCAAAGGCGGAAGTAATGGCGATTGTCGCTTCATAAGCATCTTTTACGTTCGTTCCGCGAAACAGCTCATCAAAGATAACAAAGAGGTCTTTTGAACGACTAAGCTCCTGGGCTACTTTTTTCACCCGCAGTACTTCTGCATAGAAATGACTGGCGCCCATGCCCAGGTCATCCGACAGGTTGATCGTAGTATAAATGCCGTCCCTGACAGAAAACTCCATTCGGGCAGCGGGTATCGGGAAGCCCATGTGCGCCAGGAATAAGGCAATGCCAAGGGATTTCATAAAGGTAGATTTTCCGGCCATATTGGCGCCGGTAAGAAAGATTATATTGCTGGTCGGTGTGATCCGGAGCGTATTGGCCACCGGGTTTTTCAATTGTGGATGATAGACTCCTTCGAGCAGGACCGTATGCCGAGACTTCGGCAGGGCTACGGGAAATACGAATGCCCGATCGAGAGCGGTCCTTGCCACCGACATATAGACATCCAGGTAATAAATATGTTGCAGCACCTTTTTTATGATGCCACGATGGCGGAATCGCAGGATTTCGTCACAGGCAGCTACTTTGGTATAAGGAAGTTTACTGGGGGGGATGTCCTGCAGGAAGGAACTGAACGCTGGAGAGTCGAGCAGGCGGGTGATCTCCTCCTTTTGCGTGCGGTAGGGGCCTGTATCGGACAGGGACTTTATCAGATCATGCAACCCCGTCATTATCTCCAGCAAGGCCTCCACTCCTTTATATATGGTCTTGTATCCCGTGTCTTCGGCTATCAACCCGGTGATCTTTTTGCCCAGCGTACGCTCGCCCGGGGAAAGCCGGGTCCTTTCATCGGTATTGGCTAAATACAGTTCCGCAGCGTCGAAAAGCTCGGGGCGAAAGGGAAAGATAGCACCGAGAGATGCAAAGTATTGAATGGTGCTGCTGCGTTCATTGATCTTGCCGGCATCCGATAAAGGGTAGCGGAACAATTCTTCGAGGATGGCTGCTCCGCCACGGGTATTGGTGCGGTTAAAGAGGCTGTACACAGAGTCGCGGCCATTTTTTCCGAAAATGTTCAGGTCTTCCAGGGTCTGCTGATCGGTTGTAAAAATCATATTTATTCGGCTGTTGGTGCCGCCAGTTCGGGGTTGAAACGAACTGGCGGCACGATTATAACTGCGAACTGCGGGAGAGCAGGCTATTAGTCCAATAGTTCGGCAAGCTTGGCTTCCAGCGCTTCGCCTCTCAGGTCCCTGGCGAGGATGACACCATCGGGGCCGATGAGGAAATTGGCGGGGATACTCTGGACGCCGTATTGGGCGGCTACCGCGTTCTGCCAGCCCTTCAGATCTGACACCTGTGCCCAGCCAAGGGAATCCTTTTCGATGGCGGTTTTCCATTTCGTACTGTCCTGGTCGAGGGATACGCCGAGGATCATGAAGCCTTTACCCTTATACTTGTTGAAGGACTTGACCACGTTAGGATTTTCGGCGCGGCAGGGACCACACCAGCTGGCCCAGAAGTCGATCAGCAGATACTTGCCTTTGAAGGAAGCCAGGCTGATGTCTTCGCCTTTGTCGTTCTTCTGTGAGAAGGGCATTGCGGCGACGCCTACTTCGGTCTTCAGACGCTTTTCGATGGAAGCGGAGATCTCTTTTCCGGTTGGCGATGCCTGCAGGGATGTATCCAGTGTGGCGAATACGATCTGCAATTTTTTCGTATCGATGCTGCCGGCGATCTTGCCAAGCTCCGTAATACTGATCAGGCTCTTTGGATGAACTTTTATGTATGCTTCCGTCAAAAGATTCATCGAATCGTATAAAGGATATAATTCCGCCTTGGCTCTTTTGTCAGCACCGGGTGCGTCCGTCTGGCCTTGTTTTTCCAGATCCTGCCGAAGCAGGTAGATCTTATCTCCCAGCGAGGACCTGTATTTATTGAAGACCGTATTTTCGTCTTCGGTAGCGGACCCGGAAAAGACGACGTCGTTGGTCGTATCTTTTTTAATGATCGTCATTTTTGTATTCTCCAGGTACTGGTTGTGCGAGAATGTGAAATCCGTGGACATGATCTGGGAAAAACTCGGGCCGTCCACCGAGCCCCTGAAGACGAACGAGCCGTTAAATACGATGGTGGTGTCGATGCGCATCTTGCCTCCGCTCATGTATTGCATCATTATTTTGGGGCTGGTCAGGCCGGCAATGCTGCCGGTAAGTTCAAACGATTTAGCCATGACTGGGGAACCCTTGGCGATCGGGTGCTTTTTTGTCGTGCTTTTAGCTGATATGGTGTTTCTTGCTGTCGAAGCTTTTTTTGCCGGGGTGGTCGCTATGGTTTGTGACTGCGCGTGACAATAAAGTAGTATGCCCGCGAACCCTAAAAATAGTAATTTTTTCATTTTTTATGTTTTTGAGTTGTGTGAATTTATTTTCTTTTTCTTCTGACCAACAGGATGGCGCCGCCAATCAGGATCAGTCCGGGGATGATGCCCATAAAAAGGATCTTCAGGAGACTAACGCCTTCTTTTTCGATGGTCAGCTTATTATCCAGCATATCCGGGCGGCTGGTGTCTACCGGGAACGTTCCGTTGCTGAACCACTTGAACATTTCCACCATCAGCTCAAAATTCCGGGTCCGAATATTACCCCTTCCCATTTCTGCATTGCTCATGAAGTCCGCGTCCCCGAAGACCATGATCCGCTGTTGCCGGCCGCCTACGCTACGCGTCAGTCCAACCCCGATGGGCAGGATCTTCTTTAGATCCCCGGCTACCGGATCATAAGTGACTTTCACACTATCCATATTTGTCTTTAACAGCTTGTTCCAGGTATCCTTAATATTGGTTACGACTACCGGCTGGATATCGAAGGAATCACTTTTTGCAAACTGCAGACCGGCCGATCCCATCATGCTAAGGATGCCGCCCGTATTCCTCCACTCGGGGGAATAGGCCCCGGCGGTATCGGAAAACTTCGCCAATACAAAATTCGGCACGTTATCCTTGCTTTCCTGGACGAGCTGCCCATCCATCAATTGCACGCCTAAGGGTGCGATCAGCGGATTGACGATATTCTGCCGTCCGGGCTCGCCGGCAAACATGACATTGCCACCGGCCGCGATATAGTCCCGGATCTTTGTTTGCGCCTTTTCATTATATAGGATCTTGGGGTCAGCGATCACCAGGCAGGAAAGCCCTTTCGGGATCTCCTGGGTCTGCAGGGAGATCGTATCGACTTCAAATCCCTGGTTGATGAGGGCATACCGGAAGGTCAGCTGATGCGTCACCATTTTATAGCCTTTATCTCCCCCCTTATGAATATCGCGTTCGTCGTCACCCACCACAAAGGCAACGACCGGATGCGGCACGAGAAAGCCTTTCAGCACAGCCGTAATCTCTGCTTCTGCCGGGAATTGCTGCTGATCCTGAAACATCCGGGTGAATCCTCTTTTCCCATCATACTCATATAGCCGCACACAGCGGTTCTCCTCCGGCGACAGATCGATCATCTTTCTGATCTGCTCAGGTCTGATATATCTATCCGTATTGATATCAAAATTTTCTCCCACCTTCTTTGCTATCTCTGCTGTAGTTTTACCCGGGTTCGATTGATATAAATATTCATTATCCGTACTATCGTAATAAAATACATAGTCCATTTTCAGCCTTGGCAGGAACCGGGTATATTGCTCCATCCTGTCCTTGTCCTGGTTAAATTGTTTGGGCATGAAATTATAAAAGAAATTATCAAAAAGGTTGACATAGGTCGTAACCTTTAACGGTTTCGTAAGCTGCTTCAGGACTTTCTGCGTGTTGACCGTCAAAGTGCGGCTTTGTGTGGCCGTCATGTCCAGGTAACCCGTAAACAAAGGTCTGGAAGTAAAATATCCAAGCAGCAGGACAAGGCCGACGAACAAGGCATAGCGGCCTGCTTTTATAAGGTTCGACAAGGATTCCCGTGCGCCTTTCAGCTTCAGGATCGTCAGGCCCGTAAAAAGGACGATGACGAGGATAAAATAAAGAACGCCTTTGCTGCTGATGAGGCCGGAGATCATTTGATCGGAACGGCCCGAGATCGACAGCCAATATGCAGCATCTTTTACAATGGGGACATCCTGCCATATGTTGCCGATGAAATTTAGGGCAGCCAGCACCACCAGGGTACTTATAGCGGCCACCACCTGGTAGGAGGTAAGACTGGACATATAAAGGCCGATCGCCGAATAGGCACAGATCAACAGGTAAATACCGATGATCCCCGAGAACACCAGACCCAAGTCCATGGATGCAATGGAAAAGTGACCTGCCACCACAAAGGGAAGGAGCAACATGACCAGCAGCAAGGAATAGGTCATCATGGCGAGCAGTTTACCTAACACGATCGCGGAGATCTTTACGGGGGAAGACAAGAGCAGCTTTATAGAGCCACTACTCAACTCGCGGCTGATCAAACCCATGGTCAGCAGGGGAATGTAGAGGTATAAGGTATTCTGCACACCGGGTAAAAAGCCCCTTTGTCCGGAGAACACTCTACTGGTGAACTCGGAATTCACCCAGCCCATTTTAAAGTTCAATTGCCATACATGGAGAATGTCGGTAAATGCGAGGCCGGATTGAAAAACGAAAATGATCAATACCAGCCAGGCTACCGGAGAATAAAAAAGTGTACTCAATTCTAAGCGCGCAATTCTGAAAATCGTTTTCATTTCTGTTTAGTTGGCATTTTTTTTAGATAACTGTGCAAAGACCTCATCGAGTGAGCTTTTCTCCAGGCTGATCTCGCGGAGGCCCCATCCTTTTTCCACGCTGAGCGCGATGATACGTTGGGAGATGTCGGGCGTTCTGTCGATGGTGAGCCGGACCTTTACCGGGTTCAGGAATTCAACGCCCGTAATGCCCGGTGTAGCCTGAAGCTCTTCGGCCGACGGAGGCCGGTCCATGACGACCAGCATGCTGTTGGGCTCAACATAGTTGTTAAAGGCATCCATGGTATCAGAGAATACCATTCTACCATCCTCGATCATTTTCACGTCCCGGCAGGTTGCCTGGATCTCCGAAAGGATATGCGAGGAGAAGATCACAGATCTTTCTTCCGCGATCTCCTTGATCAGCGCCCTTACTTCGGTAATTTGATTGGGATCGAGTCCATTGGTAGGCTCGTCCAGGACGACCAATTTGGGTTTGTGAATAATGGCCTGGGCGATGCCAACCCGTTGGCGGTAACCGCCCGAGAGATTGCGCAGCAGTCTTTCGCTGAAATGGGTGATACCGCAGCGATCCTTCGCTTCCGCGAGGGCCGCAGGGATCTCTTTCTTATCCATCAGCCGCATATATGCGCAATGCGTAAGATATTCATCCACGGTCAGGTCAAAATGCAAAGGGGCTGTCTGCGGCAAAAAACCGATGAGTTTCTTGGCCTCTTCGGGCTGCTTCCGCAGGTCGATCCCATTGATAAATACAGAGCCTTCCGTCTGGTTCAGCACCCCGCAAAGAATATTCATGGTGGTGGATTTGCCCGCCCCATTGGATCCCAGCAGGCCCAATACCCCATGCTGGCTGATCTCGAAATTAATGTCCCTGATGGCCCAATTGCGGCTATAGCGGTGGCTCAGGTGTTCGATCTTAACGATAGTTCCATCCATTGACAGTGTGAGTTTAGTATTTTTTTAGAATCGTATTCGTTATCGTTGCCGGTAGGTAACGCCCTTAATATCCCCAAAGCCCGTATAGGTTTCATGCAGCACCAGGCTTCCGCCAACAGGTGGAACGGAGTAAAGCTTCAGGATACCATTCGACCCCGGAGTTCCGGCGGGATCGGTCAGCGTCACGATCAGGTCATTCGTTTGCGATTGGACCGGGTTCCTCAGCACATTCGAGATCTGCAAGGTTCCGTAGTCGGCCATTAGTTTACTCGTTTTGAGACCCAGGTCGAACTCATAGAGCTTGGATCCGGACGAATAAAACACATACCCGTAGTTGCTATTGATCGCGAAATGTGTAGCGGTCGCCAGATCAGGACCCGTCATTAGCTCATAATAGTCCTGCCTCTGTTCATAGTCGTTGAATTGGGCAAGGTGAAATTTGTCCGCGGCAGTGTCTTTTAAAATGGCGAAGACCTCTAGTCCGTTATAAGGGCTCAGATCCATAAAGACCAGGTTCATGCCGGTATTGTTCCAATCGAAGAGCGTGGCGCCGCCTGTTCCGAAGGTCGGCATGGGATTCATGCTGCTGCGGTTGCCAATGATCAGATTCTGGGCAAACCGATGTTTGGCACTGTCATAGAGGTAGAGATAAAATCCCGCCGAGACAAATGGCGATGCATAGAAATTGGACTGTTCTGCCAAAAAGCGGTTGATCGGAAGCCCGAAAGGATAGTAAGTGTTGCCTCTCGCATATACGGTTCCATCATTCCAAAGAACCTGTTCGCCTGAATAGGGACCGTAGACAAAGCGGTCGGGATAATAATCCGCCGGAAGATTGGGATCCGGCATAACGTACCTGATATTATTGGTAGGTTTCCAGCTGAAATTATCCCCATCAACGGTATTGGTGCCATTGCCGGTAGTCGTTATATAGATACCCCCTGTATAGAGTACAGATTTTGCCTTACCGGTCAGTACAAGGCCGGAACCCAGCTTGCCCAGCACATCGAAATAAGTAGTCCCGACACCATTATCATTATACGACACCATGTCCAGCCTTGGCGCCGTGCCGGCATCACTGAGTACCAGCCATCCTTCATAATAGGGCGTTGTGACCTTTAAAGGCGCCGAACCATGAAAGACCACACCGGTTAGGGTATCCGTGACATCGAAATAGAGTAAATAATTTCCCGGCGATAAAGCGATCCTGTAAGTAAGGTCGAGGGTGGAATCAATGGAGACCTTGTAACTTGCATCAAACCCGTCCGCGCCAAGATTGATGTAATACCAGAGATACTTATAGCGGCCCGGATTGGCGCCTTTGTCCTGCGTAAAAGATAAGCTGGGTGTAATATGTAAGGTATCTCCCAAATAGACCGTATAGCTGGCTTGCAGACCGACCTTGACCTCGTTGACTTCCTTTGTGCCTGCAACCACCTGGTATTTTTTGCAGGAGAAACAAAGGAGTATGAAGACACTTGCGATCCCTGTCAATATTTTTGCGTGGATGTTCATAATTTTTACTTTTAGCAGATCAATTAAATAGCCAGATTTACGTTGTTACAAACCGGCCCATGGCCATCGGCGTACCGTCATCTTCCAGAACTGGCGTACCGGCCGCCTTCTGATCCAGCAGGTAGCGGTTCGTCATGGTAGCCCAAAAACCCCACATCGGATAACTGTTACCAGTGGATAGGGTGTTTAAGGGTATCCCGGTAACCGCACTGATCAGCCTCAGTTTTTTAGGGGAGAAGGTGCCGAAAAATAATACGGCCTCGTTCCAAATCCGGGGCTGCGTCAATCCGTCCTGCATGACTACTTTAAAAATGGTATAATAGACTGGCTTGCCGGTAATGGCGTCCAGGGTATCCTTGATCAGATCCTGCACAAAATTCTCATTGGGTACCAACTGCAGGGTCAGGGTCAGCGGATGGTACAATATATCCGGGGTGCGATGGATCGTAATCACCAGGGAGTCCGTCGAAAGACCCGCCCGGATCACCGTAGTGGCTGGCAGGTCATAATTATAACCGGCCTTGGCAGTGCTGCGGCCATCCAGTGCAACCACTTTATACACCCTGTCCAGGGAGGAGGTCTTGCCCAGGACATTTACGGGGAGTCTGACGATACTGTCCGTTACGTTATCGGCGGAATACCCAAACGATGCTAGGATAGAATCGACGGCAGTATAACGGTTCCACTGCGCGGTAGCAAGAAAATATACACTTGGGTCCGCATTAAAAAGAGGAACATTCTCCTTTTTACAGGACAGCATCATCGCCATGGAGGCCAGTACCATAAAGAATACTATACTATTTTTCATATTTATTAATATTGAGGGTGAGGAAGGACATAATATCTATCGTCCATATACATATCGGAATATTCGTCTAATCCTTTTCCATCCGGGATGGTGGAGGCATTCGTCCTTTTATAATAGAACCACAGCTGCCCCTCTCCGAAAAACTCCTTTTTATATTCTTTCAGCAGCTCCGCATTGATATCCGTCCCGTCGGAAAGATCACTCAGACCCCGGTTATAGCGAACCATGTTGAGATAACCCAGCGCCAGGGTGGGATCCGTCTCGGCCTCCGCGGCGATATAATACATTTCTGATTTCCGTAGCATAGGCTGCATGTACCGGAATTTCAAGGTCAGATCCTTCACGTCGGCGTATTTTATAATACTCCGCTCGACACCGAAGTTCAGTCCCCCGAATTGGGAACGATAGCGGTAATCGTTGACACCCTCACCGCTCTGTACTTCAAAAGTCTCCGTGACCCGGAAGTCGCTGGTGGTGAGATTGATGCTGGCGGTGACAAAAATATCCGTGTATTGACTATAGAGATTCAGGTTTTGCAACGCAAATACGATCTCCGAAGAAAAAACCCTGTCGGAGTTATCGCCCTGGATGACCGCGGAAGGGTCCGACCAGGGAAATAATACATCGCTGACATCGATCACCTTTTTTGCGGCCGCCAGCGCTTCCTGTTTATTACCTGCATACAACTGCACCCTGGCTTCCAGGGCCGTTGCCGCATAAAAATTCATCCGCAGATTCCGGAAACGGAGAAAATCATTCCCGTCATTTTGTAATGCCTCTTGTTTCCCCTTGGTGATGATCGGATCGGCAGCAAGCAACCCTTCAGCCGTTTTCAGATCTGCCAGGATCTTCACAATGACCTCAGACGCGCTGAGGAAGGGCTGTGTCTCAGGAGTAGCCATAGTATAATAGGGGATGGCGGAAAGTTCCGGGTGGTTGGAATAGACCGGACCGTATAAACGCAGCAGATCGAAATGCATCATGGCGCGTAAGGCATAGGCCTCACCGGCGATGATATCGGACTCGGCCTTCGGGACAACGCCGGGATAAACGGTCAAATTGGCGATAAGCTTGTTGATGTTTGCGATGGCTTTATAGCTGCTGCTCCAGATCGTATCGATAACCGACACGGCAGAAGGAAAGGTGTAGTTATAGCTGGCAAGAGTCGACCATTGGGCGTCGGAGAAGTATCGCTGGCCCAATAATTCCACGCAGGTCGTAGAGAGGTTCTCCCCATATAAGGGCGCGGTCGGCAGCTGAAGATAGATGCCGTTCAATACGCTCTCGACACCTACCTTGCTGTTGTACAGCTGGGATTCCAAAAACTTATCGTCCGGCTTAACGTTCAGGTATTTTTTACAAGCCGGCAAGATCGTCCATCCGAAAAAAACGACCATTGCTATCATTAATTTCTTATTCATCTCTTTTAAATTATCAGGGTTAGAAAGATGCTCGTACACTAAAAGAAACAATATTGGCAAAAGGATAATCTATTCCCCTTTCGGCCTTGATGGTCGACCAATGGAAGATTTCATTCAAATAGGCGCTGAACGACAAGGCCTTCAGCCCCATGGCATCCATCCAGGGTTTGTTGATGAACTGGTAGCCCAGGTTGATAGATTCGCCGATCAGGCTATTATCCTTCTGTACGAACCGGGAAGTCGCCACACTGGATGAATAGGAAAGTCCATCATAAAGCCCCGCAGTGTATCCGATATCCACCTTTTTATATTTGGCTACATCCCCGGGTTTGAACCACCGGTCGTACAAGGCTCTTCTATCGAAATTCTGATTGACATTGTCCTGGTTGACATTTTCCACTTTATTGAAAAGGTCGTAATTGAACTGTTTGCCGCCAATCTTGTAACGAAGGTTGATGCCCAGCGTAAAACCTTTATAGTTGACATTATTGGTAATGACGCCTTCAAGCTTCGGCCGGCTATTACCAACCACCACCGCATCGGCTACATCGTATTTCAGCGTACTTTCTCCATCTTTCCTCCGATAGACTTCATTGCCTGTGGTCGGATCGATGCCCAGGGAAGGAACCGCCCAGAGATCGTCCGGGCTATAGCCGTCGATATAGCGGGCCAGGCTGGCGGCGGCCTGTGCCTGCTTGTTCAAAGACGCCAATCCGCCCGCGACAAAGTGCTGGTATTTGCTAACTGTCGTCGCGGCCGTGAGCCCAACCGTCCATACGATCTGTTGCGCAACATTATAGATCGGGGAATACCGCAGGATAGCTTCCAATCCCCTCGTATCCATGATGCCATCGTTGGTGGGATATTTGGAAAGACCGGTGGTTGATGAAAGATCCAGCACTACCACCAGGGGGTCGGTCTTCTTATCAAAGGCATTCAGGGTACCGCTGAACCGTCCCTGCCAGAGCGCGATATCCGTTCCAACACTGGTCGTCTTTGTATTCTGCCATTGCAGGTTGGGATTGGCGAGGGATTGCAGCGTGGTGCCCTGGCCGAAGATATTCGTGCCGGTATTATAGCCAAAGACCGACACGTTCGGGAAGCTGCCCAAACTCTGATTCCCCAAGGCGCCTATATTTCCCCGGATCTTGAAAAGGCTGAACACCCTTTTATCCAGGTGAAATTTGTTATGCAGGTTGATGCCAGCCCCAACCGACCAGAAATTGGTATACTGCTTGTTACTGCCAAAGGCCGTTGAGCCATCCAGCGCATAGGAGGCATCGAATAAGTAACTATTATCATACACATAGTTGGCGCTGCCCGATAATGCGTTCCGGCGATAGAGCCGTGAGGCTGCCGTCGGCCTCCCATAAGGACTATAGCCGCTTGCAAAGGCGGGATTTCCAGAACTGCCGACGGGAAAACCCACCGCGTCGAAACCCAGCTGTCCATTGCGATCCTGTTCCAGCTCCCCCCGAAGATTACCGGTGACCTGGTGAAGACCGTTGAAAGTATTCCCATACACGATCCCCAGGTTGGTACGGTAGGTGAAATTATCCGTCCGTTTATTCGTATAGCTGCCTTTTTGGGTAAAGACGGTATTGTCGTACATCGTATTCTGGGGGGATACAAAGGCTTCCTTTGTCAGAATATCTTTTAACAGCTGTAAGGACCCTTCTACCCGCAGATGGTTCGAGACCGAATAGATCATCTGCAGGTTATTGGTGATACTCAGTTTATTCGCATAATTCTTTGAAGGCAGATAGGCATTGTACAGGGGGTTGGAAGCCTTGATCGTATCAAAGAAATAGGGCGACTGATCGAGATATCGGCTGATCTGCCCGGTGGAATCAAGGGGCGTAAAATAGGGATTCGTCTGCGCATAGGTCGCGAAGGAACCATAGGGCGATTCGTTGCTGTTATAACCGCTCAGGTATAGCTTGTTGTAAATGTTCAATCGCTTATACCGGTACCGCAGATCGATGGTCCCGCCCCAGGTTTGCCTGTCCGATCCCTTCATGAGGCCGTCGTCTTTTTTGTAGTTCAGCCCGATGCCGAACTGCAGTTCATCCGATCCGCCTGAGATATACAAAGAATGCCCGTTGCTAAATCCAGTTCGGACGGGGATGTTGATCCATTGGGTATTGACCCCTCTTTTTACATTCAATAACCGTTGATTATAAAGACTGTCCAGGCCTTCATCAAAGCTGGGCCAGCCGACATGCCATCTGCCTGCCAGTTTCTCGAACTCCAGCTTCTCACCCGCATTCATAAGATTATAAGAGTTCATATCGGGCACCGATACACTGAAGTCAGCGGTATATCCTACGCTCAGCTTGCCCCTCACCGGTCTTTTAGTTTCCACTACCACAACCCCATTGGCCGCCTTGGACCCATAGGCCGCGGTAGAGGCCGCATCTTTCAATACGGTGACACTAGCCACCCGGTTCATATCAAGATTAATGATCGTCGTCAGATCGCTTTCGAATCCATCCAACACGAACAATGGCAGATTGGGATCGCCGCTAAAGACGTCCTTTACACCTTGCGTGGAAAGACTGGTCTTGCCTCTCAGCTCGATCGTGGGCAGGCTATTCGGATTACTACCCGACAAATTATTATCCACTACGATAAACGACGGATCCAGCGTCTTCAGACTCTTTATGATATTTTGGTTCCCGACGGCTTTTAGCTCATCTCCAGTCACCCTTAGCACGGCGCCGGTGAAGCTCTCCATTTTCCGGTCCATTTTCCCGGTGCTTATCACTTCACCGAGGGTAGATATGTTCAGCTTCAAGTCGATATTGATTATTTTACGGTTGCCGGGTGTAATCTCCTGTGCGACATATCCTATAGAACTGATTACCAATACCGCCTTGCCCCTTATGATGATGGTATAGTTGCCATTAACATCCGAATTCACGCCTTTCGTCGTTCCTTTTACCTGGATGCTGACCCCGGCAACGGGATTGCCTTTTTCATCCACGATATGACCGCGTACGGTATCGGGCGGAGCCGCTGCTTCCCCGGGAGGAATGAACCCATGAACGACTTCTTTCTGTTTTACCAGGATCGTCTTCTCTACTATGCTGAAACTGAGCGGCTGGTCCTTAAAACAGATGGCCAATACCTGTTCGAGGGTGGCGCCGGATACGCTGATGTCCACTTTTTTGGCGTCCTTCAACAGTTTCGATTCATAGAAGAAGTCATAGCCGGTCTGCCGCTTCACTGCCCGGAAGATCTTTTCCAGGGAGGCGTTCTTTTCAGACAGCGTAACGGTCTGAGCATACCCGCGGGCATTCACCTGCAAGCAGCCCGCCAAAATAAGGATCGCAGTCAACTTCATAATAAGCAGTTTTTCAGTCAGATGCCTTCGGTTGGGAACCAAAAAGGCAAAAAATGTCCATAAACCCATAACTTTGTTTTGGTTTGGTTAACTAATAAGCAGTGTGTCATTGTCTTTGCGGATGTCCAAACCTCCGGCCATAAGCCGGCTGCCGCTTCGGTCTCGAACCCGAGGCGGTTTTGTTTTTGGCAATCCTTTTTATTTCAATGGCGTTACAAACAGAATGATTCCAAACAGGATGGTTCTTTGGCCTGGCAGTCGTCAGTACTATGGTCTTAGGATCAGTTTTTTCCCTTCCATAGTGCAATGAATATTGCTCAATTCCAGGATCTTTAATACGGAGGAAAGGTTCTTACTTCTCGATATATCGGCGGTGAAGAATCGGTCTTCTATGTTTCCCTCATACGCTACTTCGATGTCATACCATCTCATAAGCTGTCGCATGATGCTTTTCAGGTCTGTGTCTTTGAATTGGAACCGGCCGTTTTTCCAGGCCATCGTTTCTTCCAGATCGGCATCTTCCGAAACGGTTAGTCTTCCATCCGGATGGTACTGGGCCTGCTGACCGGGCTTTAGCTGTACGGTCGCAGAGGCGGCTGAGGGCAGCGATAGGACCCTCACCGAACCTTGCAACAGCGTAACTTTTGTAGTTTTCTCGTCCTCATAGCTGTTGATATTGAAATTGGTGCCCAGGACCTCTACGTCCAGGTCCTTGTGGACGACATGAAAGGGTCTTGCGGGATCCCTCGCCACTTCAAAATAGGCTTCCCCGGTCAATTCCACTTTCCTTTGGGCGTCGACAAAAGCAGAGGGATAGGTCAGCGAGGATTCCGCATTCAGCCATACGTTGGTTCCATCGGCCAATACCACCTGATATTTTCCTTTACGGGGAACTTTTACGGAATTGAACACGACGTGGTCTGTTCCCTCACTTTGCCTATAACTCAAAGATCCTTTCTTATTGGCAATCTTCTGCCCGTTGGCCTCCATGATCGTCTGGTTCGTACTATCTTCCAACACGACCTGCGAACCGTCGGATTTCACCAGGATGGCCTTGTTGCCGCCCGGCAAAATATCGATCGCCGGAACGATCGATGGCTTTTGTGCCAGTCGCTGGTATGGAGGCCCTGACCGGAGGGCAAAATACAAACCTGTGGCGCAAACGACCGCCAATATGGAAGCCGCCACTCGTAACCAGGTCTTTTTATAGAACGGCAGGGTTCTCTTTCTTCTTAGATCCACCTCATCCAGGGATCTTTCAATAGCAGCAGCGAGCTGCGGACGGGAGTTCTCCCGGGACGCTGCTTTTTCCAGCAGCAACTCATACCGGTCAGCCACTTCTTCCGTCTTTTCTACACTGGCGCCGCGAAACCAGTCGAGGAATTGCCGGTGCTCGTCCTCCGTATGCAGGTCGTCAGCGAAGCGTTGAAGAAAATCATGGATATGAGATGGTTGCATAGTAAAAACGTGTGTCTGAATAAGAAGACGTTTTTGCGGCAAGAAAGAACAACTCCGTGTGGAAGAATTTTAAAAAATAGTTTTATAACGCATGTAAACCAATCAGGATCAAGGCAAAGGAGATCTCGCCATGTTGGGAAAGATAGCCGCGAACAAAGTCGTATGCTTCGTAGAGCTGATTTTTAACGGCCGATTTGGAAATATCCAGCTCCCGGGCGATCTCGTCGTGGGAAAGTCCTTTTTCCGTATTCATCCGGAAGATTAATTGCCGGCGTGGAGGAAGTTGAGCAATAGCTTCCTGTACAAGGTGATAGTAAGCTTTATAGTCGAGCGTATCCTGCGGCGTCTCCGGAATTTCTCTTTTTTCCAGCATGTAGCCAGCGAGGATGCGCTGCTCGACCTGGCGATGACGTATATAATCCAACGCTTTGTTGCGGGCGGCACGAAAAAGATAGGAGCGGAAAGAATTCACTCCTTGCAGGCGTTCCCGGGATTCCCAGATATGGATAAAAACGTCCTGAATGATCTCCTGTGAAGTAAAGGGAGATTTGGTGAAGAGAAAAATATATTTGTAAAGATGGTCGAGGTATTGTGTGTACAGTGCTGAAAAAGCCTGCCTGTCTCCGCGGGATGCCAATAATAGCAACTCATTCTCATTATATAGAGGGGTTTTATTCATCAGAGTGTTAACCTTGGTCGGTTACAAGTTAAATAAAAAAAGTATAAAAAAGACAGTTCTGAAATTTTGAGGCAAATATAGATTTTTTAGTATACTTATTTAATAGACTATCAAGATAATCTTCCAAGGAAATAAATGAGGCGGGAAAACAGACGGCAGAAATACCTTTATAATTGTTACATCTTCGGCATCGTCAGAATGGAGAATTCGCTTCTCAAGGCAGGCTGAATTCGATCGAATGCTCATTTTTATCGCGAAAGATTGATAAAAGGGCAAATTATACTTTTGAGGAAATAAACCTTATCGGGCAATCGTTCTTACGTCCTTAACCCCTAAAAACTACCCAATGAAAGCGTTATCGTTCATGGCTGTCATTTCTATTCTTTCTTATTCTGCGTTCGCAGAGATAACTCCCAAGACTTCCAGCCATTCTCCCCGGATCTATATCATGATGAAACACGGTAAACTTATTGAAGTGAACAATGGTCATAAAAAGCCTGTCAAAAAGGACATTGCCCTGGTCAATGAATCGACCATCCACCCCGATGGGTCTATAGATGCTGGCAGTGGCGAGTCTAAAAAATTAAAAGAAGGCCAATACATTACTATGGACGGGAAAATTCGCAATTTAAAGGATATGGCGCATCCGGAACCAGCTTCCGGGATTGCCAAGTCTCACACTAACACCAGTATGAAGGGGAAAACTCAGGGAAGGTTCAAGGCCGAGGGGCCGGGGGCCAGCGCGGAAGGTTTTCTGACAGATGCTTCGATGATCTTCCACCTTACCCGAAAAGACGTTTTGGCGAAAACACACGTGCCGCTTACGATCTCCAGAAAAGCAGATGCCGCATCGCCCAAGCTTTTGCTGTGGTGCTCCAATAAAGAAAAGATCGGCAAGATTGCCTTTACGGTGTATAATCAGGGCGATAGCAGCAAGTTTAAGGTCGTTACCCTCGGCGATGCGGTCATATCAGGAATCAAGGTGACCAAACCTGGGAAGCTCGCCGGTGGAAGCCATACCGGTGAATTGGCAGAAGAAAAGGTTACTCTACATTATAGGCATCTTTCTATTGTCTATTACCAGGGTAGTAGTATCAGCGCCACTGACAACTGGACCGTCAAAAAAAAATAAGCCGAGTAGGCTAGCAGACGAAAGAATTTTTTAACACCAGTAAAATTCCATTTTTCTGGGTTCCCGATATACCCTGGATGATCTGGCCATTCTCACCGTTGAATTCATCCGACCCCGTTCCACAGAATTTACTGGTCGACCCCCAGGGAAAGATCAAAGCAAAAAATCTTAGAGGCGAAGACCTGGATAAGCGGCTCAGGCGAGATCTATAAGCAATAGTCAATTCAGGCCCTGTTTTCAATCCGTCGTGCACCCTGGTAAGAACGGGGCTTTGCACGACGGATTGTCTTTGATATATCACCTATTGCAGAGTGGGTGTTCGGGTTATTAAATAGCTGTGGGACGGATTTACAAATATGATGTCGGACCCTTAGCGTATTATCGAGTTATAAGTGCATTTTTGTATTTAGGTATGACCCGCTGGCAAGTATGCTCAATTGCAGTCTAGTCACCGCTAAATTTTAATACAAAGAATAAGTCGGAATTCTAAAATTGTAGCGCTAGTGGTGCTATAATTTGAATGTCTTTTTGTAATCTTGTTATATTTATTTGTAAAAACATAACAAGATTAGGTGTGAATTTGTTTAATGTATTGGCACTCACATTAGTATGCTGATTGCTGAAATAACCATTTGTTAGTAAGCACCGTTTTTATATATATTAAAAGGTCAATAATTTGGTAAATAACATGCCCACTTCAATCAAAGAGCGATATCCATTAAACAAGGGCGATTTTTATATCAACAATGGGGATTGTATTACTTGTGGTGCACCGCAGGCAGAAGCGCCCGATCTCATTGAACATGCGGAGAATGATGGACATTGTTATTTTAAAAAACAACCCGAATCGGAGGCCGAATTGGATGAGGCAATCAGTGCCATGATGGTTTCTTGTATAAGCGCGTTGCGATATGGAGGAACGGATGAGAAAATATTAAGGCGGTTATTCGAAGATGGAATGGCGGATCTTTGTGATAAAATCCCCGAAAGGCAATATCCTGTCTTGGTTCGTGATCGGGTTTCATTTAATTTTGAGGGCTTAATAATTGAATTAGCGAACCTACTGATCGCTAAGTTTACTTCTCTGGGATCGCATGTTATCATAGACGGGAACACTTGCAACCAGACCAATCATTTTAGTTTTGTTAATCGATGGTCCCGAGGGGCAAGAGGGATTTTATATGATTGCAAAAAGCACTTGAGCGATGGCTATACTCTACAAATTAGCGGTGAAAAAGGGAAAATAATTGAAAGCACAATCGGGCTTGGTTCTTTGCTCCATGATTTTTTGAAAGTGGATTCCCGGATTACGAATATAAAATGGTTTGCAAGGAATACGTCTGACGACATATTTTATGACAAGCCGTATTAACAAATAATGAACTTTGAGCTGTCGCCGTAAATAATCGCCTATGGGCTTATTTCGGAAGATAACTTCACTCTTTAATAACCCTTCAGAACCGACTGTCTCCTTTACACAGGCGGAACGAACAATGATGTGGCAGGAAAAACAGCGTGACCTCGGCGATTTCACCTATGAGGAGGACGGGTTTACTTTCTCTTTTAAGGATGATCCCCAAAAAATGCTATGGGCGGAGATCGAAAGATTAATCGCATATAAGGTGGATCTTATGGCTGTGGACGAAATTTGTATGGACATTTTCTGGAATGGATGGCAGACAACGATTACCGAAGAAACACCAGGTTGGTACCAATTCGTGGAAAGAACAAAGGTGGTGTTCCCGGACATCCCGAAAAACTGGGATGGCGAAATCATGCACCCTCCTTTTGCCAGGAATGAAATGCTCCTCTACCAAAGAAATAAAGGACAATAGGCGTGAAACCAGAAAATTCCGGAAAGATATATCGATTTGCTATGGACCATGGTTTAGGCTATGGATTTGCCGAAGTGTATGACTTTACAGATGATTCTCTTTTCGATGGACGTTACGTATATGTTTACGATAGGGTGGAAGGAGCAATTCGAAAAGACTATGACATGGCCAATATTCGATCATCGAAGATCGCTCTGGGACCAGTTACGCTGTTCAAATTTCCGAATGTAAAAGGAATCCGGTCTTGGAAGTATTTGTTTCAAACCAATGACTTTTTAATAACGACTCGCCCCGATTCCAAAGTACTAAGAGGCATGCATAATAAGAATGATAATTGGGCGGAGCTGTCCGACTGGTATAAGTCACCCTATAATATGCAAAAGATGCCGGATTATGTAGACTATGAGGAAGTTTAGCCAGCACCTAAAAGAAGCTACTAAAATGGTTGCGGAGTTGACTAAACAGTTTTGCTTCAATGAACTCCCCGAGCACTACCAATATCCTTACGCCCAATGCGCGAACCGTTGATCAAAATGATGAACATTTGACGAAGCCGGAAATAGCTGTGTTACAAAAGTGGAACCAACAGGAAAATCGACTATTAATGGCCGAACAAGTGGTGAATTTATTGCACGCCCCACCTTTCCTCATGCTGGTTCCTATTCCTCACAACTACGACGAAGGAGTCCGATTTGATATTAATTGGAAAAAGAAAAAATTTGGTCGCAAATCTATATACGCAAAAAGATCATCGGCAGAATTCTACAAGCGTTATTTTTTTCCGTCGCCTACAGGGTAAGGAGGATCGTGAATCTACGAACCCAATAAAACCCATCCCGGCATCGTTAGTGTGAAAACTTAATCCATGAAAAAGCTCCTTTTCCTATTTTACCTGTCCCCGCTTTTCTCGCCGTGGCCTACCATCGCCTACCTCAACACACATACTACACTTTTAGCCGGCGACACCGTCTTCCTCAAGTCAGGTGATACCTTCAACGAAGCCCTGGTTCTCAAATTCAGTGGTTCAGCAGCCGCGCATATCGTCTTTAGCACCTATGGCGGTACGGCAAGGGCGATCACCAGCGGATTCTACACCCTGACAGGAGGCACACAGATGGGTACCAGCAATATTTACGAATTCTACTGCCCGGGACTTACCCAAAGGACGAATATGCTAGTCATGGACGGTATCCCCCAGGCAATGGGGCGCTGGCCGGATACTGGCTATCGCACTTATACTGTCCCTACAGCTAATACCATTACCGACCCCGGTATCCCCGTAACGCCGAATTGGGCGTGAGCCTACCTCGTAAATCATAGCGAATACTACATCATCGACCTGGTACAAATTCCAGGCAGCGTTTTTATGGGCAATAACCCTCAAATTAATATCAGACAGTCAGAAAGAAAATACCCGATAAGCAATCTTCTGCGATCAGTCCTGTTTTTGCCCCTATATCAAGCCTGAAAATTCTCAAGTATGTAATTGACAGGCTTAACCTAAAAATTGGCCACTTGCCTGTTTAGCGTTCGCCTTTATGCCTTAGTCGAAGATACTTTTGTGCAATAAACGTAAAGATGGTGCTCATTTTAAAAGTCCGTGACCTTCTTCTAACAGCATCGAATTGACGTTTTAAAGAATGTTTTGGGAAGAGAATATTATCTAACTGATTTTTAAAATTTAAACCAAATGACAACAACAACAAAAATTCTTGCCAGTACAATGCTTACCGGAGCAATGGCTTTCCAGGCAGGATCAGCTAATGCGCAGATGGAATTGGCATCAGTTGAAAAAACCAGCGAAACAATTCGCCCTTTTACCGTCCATATTCCGAATGCAGACCTTGAAGATCTTCGCAAACGAATTCAGGATACCCGCTGGCCAGGCAAAGAAACTGTTTCCGATCAGTCGCAGGGAGTAAAGCTTGCTGAATTACATGGCTTAGTACAATATTGGGGTTACGATTATGATTGGAGAAAAGCGGAAGCCAGGCTAAACGCTTATCCGCAGTTTATCACAAATATTGATGGTGTTGATATTCATTTCCTTCACATTCGCTCAAAAGAGCCGAATGCCCTACCCATAATTATTAGTCATGGATGGCCTGGTTCAGTAGTTGAACTGTTGAGCATTATTGATCCTTTAACCAATCCTGCAGCCCATGGCGGAAAGGCTGAAGATGCTTTTGACGTTGTGATACCTTCTTTGCCAGGTTTTGGTTTTTCCGGCAAGCCAATGGAAGCGGGATGGGATAATTATCGCATTGCTAAAGCATGGGGTGTACTGATGAATCGTCTTGGATATAAACGCTATGTTGCACAAGGCGGCGATTGGGGTGCGGGTATTGTCAATGCAATTGCGCTGCAGGCCCCTGCCGGGTTACTGGGTATTCATAGTAATTTACCAGCTACATTACCTGCAGAAGCTGGGAAGGCGCTTGGAAGTGGCGTCGCGCCGGCAGGATTTTCCACGGAAGAACTGGCTGCCTTTAATCACGTTGTAAAATCAATAAAAGAAGGCGGGTTTATCTACAAGACGACAATGACGGCAAGGCCACAAGCCGTGGGTTACGGTCTGACAGATTCCCCCACCGGACTAGCAGCATGGCTCCTTTTACACCCTGGTTTTGCCAATTGGTCTTTTGGAGCAGATCCCAAACAGTCGCCAACAAAAGATGAGGTGCTGGATAACTTCTCCCTCTATTGGCTGACTAACACTGCTGTCTCCGCAGCACGGATTTATTGGGAAAACAGAAACACCGAAGTGATCAGTGCGGGCGCGCAAAAAACCGACCAGATAAAATTGCCGGTGGCGATTACCGTATTTCCGGAAGATGTTTATACTTCTCCGGAATCATGGGCACGCCGTGCTTACTCAAACCTGATTTACTTCCACACGGTGGATAAAGGAGGGCACTTCGCTGCCTGGGGGCAACCACAATTATTCACGGAAGAAATGCGTGCTGCCTTTAAGTCGCTGCGTTAGTTGTACCAAGGGGTAACGCACCCATGTGTGTTACCCCAATAATAGAAAACTATTGGATCACAATTTTCCGGATCTCGCTGTTCTTATCGCTGGTTTGAATCCTAAGAAAATAGATCCCTTTTGAAAAATTTTCAAGGTTCAGCTGATTCATCCCTTTTTTTACACGGTAAACCTTTATCGTCGCTCCCATTGTATTGATCAGACAGGCCGAAAGAGTCTGGTCGCCGCTGGTTTCTATCTCCATCTGTACCAAATGATTATAGGTTGGCACTGGTGAAAGCCGGATAAGCATTCCGCTGGCGGTAAATTGAAGTAGTTTCGTGACGGAGATTGTTGATTTTCCATCGATGTCTTTCTCCACTATCCGGTAAAAATTCTTTCCCTCCAGAGGCTGGTTGTCCGGGAAAAAATAATCGGCAGCCGCAGCGCCGGAAGGATTGCCCGATACTTCCCCGATGGCCGTAAAATTCATTCCGTCTGCACTTCTTTCAATGACATATTTGTCGACATGGAGCTCGCCATTTACCGTCCAATGCAGCAAGGCCGTCTTATTTTGATTGCGGGCGTCAAAACTTAAAAAATGCACCGGCAGCGGGACGGAACTAAATGTGGAGATCGTATTACTGCCCGATAACAGGGTACCTGTACTGGTGAAAGCACTGGTCAGACTGATGGCGCCCTTTTCGGTCCGGAGGGAAATATCATCGATATACCATCCTTCGTCCCGGGATGGATCGTCGCTGGCGACATTATCACTGGCAAACCGGAATCGGATCCTGCCTATCATGCCGGCAAAGCCGGTCAACGGGATGATGGTTTGTACAAATCCGCCGCCGCTGCTCCCTGAGAAGGCCTTCCGGCTGCCGATCCCGTTATTGGAAGGGTCGATCGTATTGTTATAGCCATTTTGCGCCATGTAGGACCCCAGGTCCTGCCAGCTGCTGCCGCCATTGGTGGATAGCTCTACCACGCCACCGTCCCAGGTGGCATCTGTTTCATACCAATGCCAGAAAGAGAGGGTCGAGATTGAGTCCAAAAGGAGGTCGCCGGATGTCAATGTAAAGTCTGTCGTAGTGGATTTATCGGCGGCAAACCACGAGTTAGCGGGGCTGTGTGAGCGTGCGGTGCTTGCCACAAAATTCGTACTGCCATTGGTGACCGCCGGGGTCCAGCTATAAGATGCGGGATCCCTCGTATCGTTGATAAGGATATTCTGAGCCGTATAGGACCCGGCTACACTGGCCTGGACCGTAAAGGTCCTGACCTCGCCTGCGGCGAAGTTGAGCCCGTCAAAATGGACATAGGGAGCCGTATAGCTCCCCCCCGGTGAAGAGACATAAGTTAGATTCCGGGAAAGGGTATCAACTATGCGAACGCCGGAAAGCGGCGTACAATCGCAATAGGCCTTGATGGTATAGGTAATATGATCACCCTGTACAAGATTAGTCTTGTCAACCGTCTGTACAATGCCGAGCCCTTGTGGCAGGTCGGTTGCTGCCGTCTGGTCGGTGGTGCTATTTACACTGCCCTGTTTCGCGCTCTTGCCCATGCCTCTTCTACTGAAAGCGTTCCAGATCGCGCATTTATGCGCATAATTGTACAGGATGGAATCTGCCTTTAAAATGGCATCCCGGCCATCGAGGAAACCCGGGTCGCAGGGCTGGTATTTCATTCCTTCGATCACCAGCTGCAGGGCAATATTATTACCCTTGTTACCGTGATAGATATCGGGGTCGATGCCTTCTTGCTGGATAATATTCCAGGTCATGTCCCAGATGGCACCGCACCAGATCTCCCCCACGGTATGCGGCTCACTGTTCGCAATACCGGCCAGATTGCTATAGTTCCAGGGATTGACGGTCAGGTCCGTCGAATAAGGATAGGTGCGTATACCCTTTTGCGCAGTAGTCTGATTAAAGACATAGGTGCCGATGGGTCGCGGCCTGGGGCCATCGCTCGCCGTTGCGGTGGACCAATTGGTGGTAACCATCAGGGCCAGGTAGTCGCTCCACCCTTCCCCCATTTGTTCCAGGTCGTTAAGACAGTCAGTATGCGAAGGCCCGCCGGTGAGGCGATTGGAAATGCCGTGGGTATATTCGTGCGCTATGACTCCATTGTCCAAGGACCCATCGCGATTTACGCCGACAGCGGACAGCGTGCCGTTAAGACCGGTCAGATTGTTTTTTAGCGTGGTGCCATCAGTCAGGGAGATCATTACAGATGGTATCCTTATCGTGGTGTCGGCTGGTTTCGCGCCGATGGCCGTGGGCGCACCTGTAACGTTGTTGACGATGATAACGGCGATGGCTCCGGCGTTCTGCGCGGCTTTGATCTTGGCGACTAAACTACAGCCCCCGCCCCGGTCGATCAACACAATCCTGTCCACAAGACTGGCCGCATTGCTAAACCCGCCGACGGCACAGCCCTGGTGTGTGGAGGCGGCTATATCGTTCGCCAGCACGATATCCGCCGTGACCGGACCGGTAGTTGTCAATTGACTCTGGATGCTGATGCTTCCTACGGAAACCTGATAATCAGCAACAAGGGGCGACGGGCTATTGACATGAAACGCGGAGCCTGTAGCTGTATTCCACTGGAACATGCGCATTTTCGGGTTTTCGCCATCGGGCGGGGTGCTAAAATCGGAGTTGTTGATACTCGCTCCGTCTTCCGCAAAGGCATTCACATAGTCGCCGCCCAATCCGCCTCTCCCCTGGTTGCTCTCCTGGAAATTGCCCGCTGCTTCATCAAATCCATATTGGTAGCTGATATCGTGCATAATATTATTCCAATAGAACAGGTTGTCCATCGCCGCGCGGATATTTGAGTAAGTAGTAGGGCTGGCAGATGGATCGATATTGCGGTCAAAGGTCAGGCCCGGACTGTTGGTAATGGAAGTATCTGCAAAACCTGTGGTATTGCTGGTCCCATCGATATCCTGTTGCGCCCACACATTATTCCCGCGTGTATAGTCAAAATTGGTCGTATTGTCAAAATGCCAGCCTATAGAAATGGCGTCATTACCCGCTCCCGCCTTCAACCAGGGATTGAGGTCCAACGCCCGTGGCCCATAATTGGCTGATTCCAGCGGGAAAGGATAGACGCGGTAGGAGGCGCTGCTAACTGCCGGCGGGGCCGGTGGAACATTTCCCTCTCCCTTTCCCAAATTCTCATCGCCCTTCGTGCCTGTACCCATCCCCATTATCGCTGCCTCATTTCCAGGAGCATCCACACACTCCCCACCAGCCCTTTCAGAAACGACAAGACTGCTCTTCCCGAGCACTTCCCCCGTCTGTGCATCGATCCGAACCAACCAATCTCCATTACCATCGGGCGAAACGATCCGTACGTTCCAGGAAAGTCTTACCTGCTTCCCCTCATTCACCGGCAACCAGACCAGGTCCGAACCAATATTCCTTTTAGAAATCCCCGTCGAACGGTAAACAAAACGCTGACGGACATCATCTTTCTGAATCATCCTGGGCTCCTGTATAAAAGGAATATGCAGATGGCCGGCCGCAAAACGGATCGCCTGTACTGCATTCACCGCAAAAGTTACTCTCGGGCCGGGGCCTCCACCCGCGCCGGAAGCCCCAGTAATACTCACTCCACTATTTCCACCAGCAACAGACCTTGCTTCCACCCTTGTCGCTATTCGCGGGATAAAATCCGCCTTTTTCCCGATCAACGAATCATTCCTGAAAATATATACGCCTATTACATTGTATACAGGAACACCGAGATAGGCCTGTTGCAGATAAACCAGGAAAGTACCGGACTTTTTGTCGAAATAGGAGTCCGTAACCTCGTAGCTGTCGAGTGTGGCTTGATTGAGACCGCTGACCTGCAGATTTTTATGCAGCAGATTCATCGCTTTTTGTCTTGCAGCAGCCGTGTCTCCCGGCAATTGTGCCGGCGTCTCCTGCGTCTGTTGCGTCTGCGCCTTCGCAGGCAGCATTAAAAATAGAAACACTCCCAAAAAAATGATTGCCCCTTTGCAAAAGGTGTAGAGAATACGCATAAGCTTATATAATTGATTATTTTCGGGAAATAAAAAAGGGAAGATCAGTGGAATCGGTTAAATCGTATATTCTGCTAAATATCGAAATAATAGATATACCATTTATTTTTTCGCTTATCTATTTAGTCATTGGCGGGTTTCATTGAGCAGATAACAGCATCCTCCTGCGAAAATCGCTAACTGCCGCCGGCTCAGTGAATTCCGCCATCTGCTAAATCTATGATGAATGGGCTGGTCAATGGGCTAGATTGTGGTACATAAAACGAGTAAACTTTCGGGTGACCATCATCGCTTATAAAAAGGTACAGTTTAGGGAACCGGATAAAATTTCCGAGTCAACTTATATTTATTACAAGCAACTCCTTTCGGAAGATCCGAATGTTGAACTGACTAATGCTCCGCTGAATTTTATCGGTCATTTCAGCCGTACGTTTAGAAATTTGTTATGGTTGCTGGCGGCCTGTCTGCTGCTTAGCCTAATGCAGGCCTGTTTTTTCAACCCTTCCTTCCGTAAACCGGACGCCATTAGCCTTACCATACTGGTTATTACCCTGATCATCGGATTTATTGCTCTGGGGCTGTTGCTGCAGGTGCTCCTGGAAGGGCCGTCTTATGCCAGCTTTTTGAAGGATAGCAGCAGGTATTTTGATCATATGAAAGAGGCCATCAGGAATAGCCAGGATTACCCCAATTTTATGAATGGCTTTTATTCCGGGAGCAAAGGACATTTTAAGACTTCAAATTCCCCGCTAAAGAAGCAGCCCCTTTCAGCAGACCGTTTTTTAACGGACGTCTTTTATCTCATTGACCTATATTGGTGGATGGTATTTTTACTAGGCGCGGTCTTGTTCTTTGGCAGAAAATTATTCTAAAATTTTACTACAACGATGAAAAAATTATTACACTACGTGGTTCTAACCTTTGGCATAGTTCTTACAGCCCATGCCCAAACAGTAACACCGGCCGGGGAAAAAGTTGCCTGGCAGACCCTTTACCGGCAGGCACGGCAGATGGGCCAGGCCTTTATTACCGGTGACTACAAAACCTTTTCAAAATTCATGCACCCCGCGTTGGTCAAGCTGTCCGGTGGCATCGGCAATTTAGAAGCCGCATTGGTTAAAGTTGACGGCGAGATGCGTTCGAAGGGGATAAAGGTCACCAGGATTGACTTTGGCGCGCCCTCCAAAATTGTTCGCCAGGCAAAGGAATGGCAATGTACATTACTGCAGCAGACCGATTACCAACTGCCATCCGGGAAAATCCGCAGTACCTCGACCTTGATCGCCGTGTCCGCGGATAGCGGCGCCAGTTGGACCTTTATCGACACGTCGAACAAAGACATGCAGGCCATCCGAACGATGCTGCCCAATCTGAGCAGCGCCATCAGCATACCGCCCGCCGGCCCGCCTGTTCGTTTGCCCTGATTGAAAAAAGATTACAAATGTTTATTATGAGGTAATTTACAGTAAATTTAGCGATGTCGTGTCTACGCTGGCTCATTTCATGGCTTTGTTGTTGTTGGATGACCGGTCCTGTTCTTGCCCAGGAGACCATTGCCACTCCCATGCCTGAACGTTATATTTTCAGGATGATCGACAATACCAATGGACTTATCAGTAATGAGGTCTATGCAATCACACAGGACAAGAAAGGCTATATGTGGATTGGCGGGTCAAAGGGATTACAACGATATGATGGATTACGATTTTTAAATTGTCCCAGTGGGAACCCATTGACAGTCGCCTACCTTTACCCGGATGACGAACATGACAGAGTCTTATTTTATAAGTCGGACAGAAATCTTTACCAATGGAGTTTCAGGTATAACCGGGCCGATTCCACGCCGGACGATTATTCGTTGTTGCGGACCCGGTACGGCGGAGACACCTGGTTAGTACACCCGACAAAGGGGCTATTGCTGGAGCGCGGGAATCAGACCTATTCTACTGAATTCAATCCTATTCATCATCCCGTACTGGAAGGGCTGAGTGTCCCCTCTTCTTCCATTCGAAAGGCCTTGCTGGACTGCCGGGGAAATCTCTGGCTGATCAGTTGGTCCCACCAGTTCTATCGCTACCATTACCCTACCGGAAAATTGTATAAATATTCGATTGCCGATATACTCAGGAGAGAAGGCATGGCAAAAACGCTACCTGGATGGGTGTCTGCTGTCTTCGAAGACGACCATAAGAAGTTGTGGTTCGCGACGGGCATGGCGGGATTGCTGCAATATGACGCATACAAGGATAAATTCCTCTACCTGCTACATGAGCCGGACAATAACCTTGCCCTGCAATACAATCACAATATTGGCGGCATTTTTCAGGACAGGGAAGAAAATATCTGGCTGGCAACTGATAAAGGCGTCTGTATATTCAATCCGTACAGGCAGTATTTCAGCCGCTATGGCCAACGTGATATCGGAGCGGAAATTGTGACGGCCGCCTGGACACAGAATAAAGAGTTATACGTGGGAAGCTGGGGGAATGGCCTGCTGATCTACGATACGGCATTCCGGCTGAAAAAACATATTTTTTTTCCCGGCATGTATGAACAGAATATGGTGTGGAGCTTTCTTCAGCAGCAGGACGGTGAAATCTGGGCCGGCTGCCAGCATGGCTTTTTGCACATCATCGATCCGCTTACCCACTCGCTGCATACCATTTGCCCTCCTGAAATGGAACGGTCGACCATCAAATGTATGATAAAGGATCATTCGGGCAATACGCTTCTTGGCCTGCAAAACGGAAAAGTCGTGACATGGGATTGGCATCAGCGGCGATTCTTAACCTGTTCGACCAGCGATCCGGCGTTGTCGTTCACAGGAATAGAAAGTATGTATGTCGATGCCGATGGATTTTGCTGGGTAGGTACCGGCAACGGACTGAGCGGATTCGACACCCGTGAAAGAACATTTATCGGTAACTGGCGGCCATCGTCACTGAATAGTTTTATCTGCAGGGGCATTACCGCGTATAACGACTCCGTCCTCATCGTCGGTTCCCAGGATAATGGGCTGTGGTTTTTCAACAGGCATTCCAGGATGTTCACCCGGATAGCCGTCAACGAAGAGCAGTCTTCCTGGTCCGCCAATGCAATTGCAAAAGACAGCGCGGGAAATATCTGGTTTACGACGGACTATAATGTGTGCCGGTACGAACCGGCTACCAAAGGCTTCTACTCCTGCCGCCCTGAAAAGGGACTGGCTAAGGGCTACTTTTCAGGGAACACCTTTTTAACAGACGGGAATGGGGAGCCTGGACCGGCGAACCAAAATTTAACGACAGGAGGCGGGAAGTGGATGACCTGGACGCATTCGGAGCTGGTTTGTTTTGATCCACAGGAAATAGCCGCTGTTCAAAATAAGAAAACAGCTCCGTCCATCACCCAGTTCCGGGTCTTTGGCAACCCCGTATTCGTTGACAGCTTTCTAAGAACAGAAAAACCTGTAAAGCTGTCTTACCGGGACAATTTCATCGGAATAGAATTCTCCGATCTACAGTTCTCAGGCATCCAGCGAACAAAGTATTATTACCGGCTGGTTGGCGTAGACAAGGACTGGGTGCACGGAGGGGCGGGCGGATATGCGGGTTATACCAATCTTTCACCCGGGAAATACCTGTTCCGGGTACGCACGGACAGCGCCAACAATGAAAAGAACGTCACTTCGATGGCGATCTGGATTGCTGCTCCTTTCTGGGCCACCTGGTGGTTCCGGGCCATAGGTGTACTAATGATCATCTTGCTTGTCGTTGGATTGGTCCGATGGTATGAATATGGCCTGCGGAAGGAATCGCGGATGAAACAACAGCTTGCCAGTACTGAAATGATGGCGTTAAGGGCCCAGATGAACCCACATTTTATTTTCAATTGTATCAACAGTATCGATGCACTGATACAAAGCAATGACAAGTACCTGGCGACCGTGTATCTGAACAAGTTCGCCAGGTTGCTCCGGAGTATTCTGGACAGCTCCAAACAACATACGGTAACGCTGGCGCGGGACCTGGAGACACTACAACTGTATATCGATCTGGAACTTTTCCGGAGCGAGCATGCATTTACCGCTGAAATAAAGGTGGACGACGAAATACTGGCTGAGGACTTCAGAGTACCCCCGCTGATCATTCAGCCTTATGTAGAGAACGCCATCATACATGGGCTGCGCAACCGCCAGGGCGGTAATGGCCACCTCCTCATCGATGTCTTCAGGGAAGAGGACCATCTCGTCTACCGAATAGAAGACAATGGGGTCGGCCGGGACGCTGCCGGTTTAAGATCCACGCATCGTTCTTACGGAATGGAGATGGGCCGCGACCGGGTCAATCTTTTCAACGGCGGGGAAAATATCCCGGTGGTAGTAACCGATCTGCGGAAAGATGGGCATGCCGTAGGAACCAAGGTCCAGGTATATTTAAAAATCAGCTGACTATGACTGCAATTATAATAGACGATGAGTTAAAGGGTCGTGTCGCCTTGCGGCAGAAACTGAAAGATTACTGTCCGGGAGTGGAAGTCACTGGCGAGGCGGAAAATGGGGAAGAAGGACTGATGCTGATCAACAACCAGAAACCCGACATTGTTTTCCTGGACATCGAGATGCCCAGGATGGGCGGTTTTGAGATGTTGTCACAACTGAAGCGGAAGAGCTTCCACCTGATCTTTACGACGGCCTATGACCAGTATGCGATCAGAGCAATACGTTTTGCGGCGTTTGACTATTTGCTGAAGCCGGTAGATATAGAGGAATTACGTAGTGCCATCGGGAAGATAACAGATGAACGTCGTCAGGAGAACGCAGGCTCGCGGCTGGAGATCCTGGAACATAATTTACGGAGCAAGACGGCAATGAATAAGATTACCATCCCTACGATGGAGGGGTTGTTGTTCTTTAATCTTAGTGATATCATACACGTTGAGGCGCAAAGCAATTATACCGTTTTCAGTTTTATCAACCGGCCCAAACTAACCGTTAGCAAGACCATGAAGGAGTTCGAGGACCTGCTGCCGGGCGATATTTTTTTCCGCTGTCACCATTCCCACATCATCAACCTGAATTTTATCAAGCGTTATATCAAGGGTGATGGGGGGCAGATCGAGCTGCAGAATGGGGAACTCGTAGATGTGGCACGAAGGAAAAAGGAGGAATTTCTGGCGCTGATGGGAATTTGAATAAAATCAACCTAACCTGGATATGTTAAACTCATATTTTATAAATACTTTTGACTGATATATAACATAGTCGCATATGAACAGGCGGAACTTTATACAACTCTCAGGCACAACAGCAGCAGCTTTATTTTTTAGCAAGGTCAGCTTTACGCAAACTGGTACAACCTTCATTAGTATGCCCAACGAAGTTTGGATACAGAGCGGTGATGAATGGTTTAAATGCGTGCCATTCAACCAATCATCCTGGAAATATAAAGATGTGGAACTGTTATTAAAACAAGCTGATAATGCTCTGTCAGTTAGTGTGCATTCGCCCACGCTACCGCTGAACAACATACGCCTGCAATGGACGCACCATATTGCAGCCAGCTCCAAATGCCTAGTTGATCATTGGGAAAGAACCTATGGCGATGTAGGCTGGCAAGTGCCTGCCGGCAATAAAAAAATGCCCTGGTATTTTATTCAGCATGATGATGCTACGGCCAATGGTTTTGGTGTAAAAACTGGTGCTAATACTATCTGCCATTGGATATTGGGAGATAAAAGCCTGCAGCTGGTATTGGATACCCGCAATGGGGGCGTTGGCGTGCAATTGGGCAACAGGAGCTTACATGCCGCCGATATTATTATTACCACAAGCCATAATGGTGAAAGCCTGTTTGCCACCACACAACGCTTTTGCAAAATGATGTGTGACAAACCGATATTACCAAGGCAACCGGTGTATGGTATTAACGATTGGTATTTTGCATACGGCAATAATTCTTTCCAGCTCATATTGGAGCATACTAATCTGCTGGCAGATTTAGCGTCTGATACCAACAATATCCCCTTCTCCGTAATAGATGCAGGCTGGGCCCAATACAGCCCATACCTGCCCAATGATGGTGGTTGGGCCGAGGATTTTTCAAGGCCTAATGATAAATTCAAGGATATGCATGCCATGGCCGAAGGCATAAAAAAAATAGGCATGCGCCCGGGTTTATGGACAAGGGCTTTATGTGGCAAGCATGGTGAGGCTAAATCATTGTTGTTGCCCGCTATACCCGGAAGGGATAACCCTAAGAACCCCGTGCTTGACCCTTCCATTGAGGAAAATCTCGAGCGTGTAAGGAATAATATTTCGCTATACAAACTGTGGGGCTACCAGTTGGTAAAACATGATTTTACAACCTATGATATTTTAGGCAAATGGGGTTTTGAAATGACGGAAGAAATTACCGCTAAAGGCTGGCGTTTTAATGACAACACTAAAACTACCGCAGAAATAACACTGGCGTTGTATAAAAATATTCGCGAGGCCGCGGGTGATATGTATATAATAGGCTGCAATACGTTTGGCCATGAGGATGGATTATCCGCATGATCAATGAATGCCTAAAGTTAAAACTTAACTTAACACTGGGCAGTAACCCTCAAATTAATATCAGACAGTGGGATCAACTAAGGCTGCAAGCTTGTTGTCCGTATAAAACTTATTACGGTGTGCAGTGAACGCTTCGGCTAACTCCGTCACCACGTTCAGACTTGCATTTACTTCATCTTCCAATTCAGGAAGTTTTTCATCTAACAAACCAACACCTAGGGTTATATTGTGCGCAGCTATCTGAGAGACCTTCTTCAGCACCGATGTCTGGCTGTTTTGCAGGTCTTCCAATTCACGCTGTATTTTATCCATTAGCTCAAGTTGCTGTAATTTTTCCATATATTCACATTCCTTTGTAAGTTGGAACTACCTAATAAGTCAAAAAGCCTGCCATGTTAACACCCCTTTGTTTTGTAGTGAAAGCAGCCTTATTACACAATATTGAGGCTGTAAGTGTAGACAATGTTGCCGATCCCACCGCCGGGTGCATACTTTGTCCCACCGATCATGAGGCTATACTCGAAGTGTTTTCCGGTAAAGCGGTAGATAATTGATTTATTCGTCACCGTCCCATCGTCTGCCTAATGGTAATGGCAAAAGTACTATTGTTAAAAAAATATGGAGCAGTTTTTGTCACAAAAGCAATAAGTAAATGTCACAAAAATGATACAAATATGTGACAATAAATTGGTGGAAAGTGACAAAAGGGCCGGTATATTGGATTGAACAGCCGCATGGGCAAATAAAATTATTTCTAGCGGACAAAGGAGTTTATTATGGCTTTTGATGAACAGTATCCTCCAGAAAAGCAGAATTTGACTTAACTACAAGTATGACGGAACTTAAAACTTTCCTTTCTATAAATAAGAAGCAATATATTATTTACAGTCTGCTTTTAATAAGTGCTGTAGGACTTACAGGGGTTTTAAATTACTCAAACGGTTTTCATCCGAAGATGCTATGAAATATTGTGACGGACTTACAACCGCAAGTATGGAAATAGAAGGAATACCAGGTTGGGTTGTTCGTAACTTCTATGATAAAACCAGTGTGACAAAAAATAAGTTCAGAGAAAAAAGCATTGATAAGGTTAGAATCCAGGTATCGCAATCGGCAGGTTGGTTAATTATTACCAGCAAAGACAATTCGACAATGACATTACTGGAAACTGGCAGACGGATGCAAAGGCTATTTTTAAAGGTACGGGATAAAGGCATTGCCATTCATCCAATGACACAGATATTGGATGAACCATCAATCAATCAATCAGTTAATCAATCAGTTGGTATAAACGACGCCATTCAATTCATCATACGTTTAGGTTATGTCAAAAGTTGTCCTGATCCGGTTTCATTAAGGCGACCGGTTGATTGGTTTGTAAGAACAAGATGAGTGCTCGCAAATACTCAATTTTTTTTCACCATCTAGCATAGTTGAACGCTTTTTAGTGCGATCGGAATGCCTTTAAAATTATTTCAATCCGGACAAAACCATTTGTGTTACTTGCCTTTATTTCATAGCCATGCAATTGCAATATTTTTTTAACGATTGCCAGGCCAAGACCCCGTCTGGCTTTGAGATCGGTATTTTTGTGTATAGTGTTAGTGTTAGTGTTAATCCATTGCAATAGATCTTCAGGCAGGGCTGGACTACTGTTCTCAAAAATCGCCAGGATGTCCTGCTCCTTCTTTTCGAGCTTAATATGCACCCAGCCATGTTGAGGGGTATGTCTGATGGCATTTGCGGCAAGGTTTTGAATGACCCTTTCCATCAGGGCGATATCTGCATCGATCCAGGTCATTTCGTGCGTTCCGGAAGAGCTCAATTGTATCTTTTTCTTTTCAGCCGGTTTGCGCAGGTCGCTGGTCATTTCCTCCATCACTTCCGAAATGTTGAAGGGCTCCCTGGCCGGTTTAAATTCGGCAGATTCCATCCTGGACAATTCGAATAACTGCATGATCATCGATTCCATTTGTCTGATCTTTTTATGTAGCAGCACCGTAATCTCTTCCTGTTTTTCGGAGGTAAGCCGCTCGCTGTTCGATTCTCCCTGCAAGGTCTCGACATATCCCCGGATCACCGTCAGCGGTGTCCGGAGGTCATGGGAAATATTAGCCAGAAAATTCTTCCGCTCCATCTCGGCCATTTCCAATCGCTCGATATTGTGGGTAAGGAGGTCGGCCATAGTATTAAAAGAGCCGGTGAGAGAGGAGAACTCGTCAAAGATGCCTGAGTCGAACCTGGCCTTGTAATTGCCTTCCCTGAAGGCTGTCATGACATCAGTGATCCTGATTAGTTTCCTTTTGATCCGGTTCAGGTAGAAGAGGCTGACGACGATGGAAAGGATTACTACTATGGCAGACACTTTTATGGCCAGGGATGTCACATGATTACCAAACAACATCTGGGAAATAGTCTGGTAATTGTTGCCTCCAAGGACCACATAAATATAACCCAGGTTCCTATTACCGTGCCTCACTTCAGCGGCGGAAAATATCTTCTCCATCCCAGGCAATTTGGGATCAGGTCCTTTAATGTATTCCAACCCTCCCGAATTGATATACTGTCTGATATGATCCAGGGGAAGTTGCCATACCTTGATTACCGAGTCCGGGGCGTGAAAATACATTACCTTGCCGGCTGTGTCCAAAAAATACACTTCCACGCTGGGACTTAATATCATGGCATCGTAAAAGACGGAATCGGCTATCTTCCGGTTAAGGCCGGTACTGTCGAAAGGGGAGGCGAATTTGGCAATATGCGCCGCCACATCCTTATTGATTCGCTGTGTGGTAGCCTGGTAATAATGCACCGTGGCCAGGTAGGTCAGGGTTATAAATAAACCTGCCAGTACCAGGATCAATCCTGATATCAATAAGCTGATGCTCCTGAAAATGCTTTTGTTTGAACGTTTCATTCGCAAAATCTATACCCCGTGCCCCAGGTGGTGAGAATGTATTGTGGCTGGTTGATATCGGGCTCAATCTTTAAACGCAACCTGTTGATGTGCGAGGTAACGGTATGCTCATAACCCGAAAAGCTAATGCCCCATACTTCTTCCAGCAGCTCGAATCGGGAAAAGGTCTTGCCTTTATTGCTTGCCAACAGGTAGAGCAATTCAAATTCTTTTGCCGTGAGGTCGAGGCGCCGGCCATTGATGCTGACCTTACGGTTCTCCCTGTTAATGATGAGGTCTTTCGCTACAATCTCCTTTTCCCCTGGCTTTTCCGGCATGTCTGCCTGTACGGAACGCCTGATGAGCGCTTTCGCTCTCGCCTGCAACTCCCGGATACTAAAAGGCTTGCATACATAATCGTCCGCCCCGAGTTCCAGGGCCAGCACTTTATCAAATTCATCAGAACGGGAGGTGAGCATCAGGATAGGGACTTTAATAAGCAGTTCACGCAATTTCCTGCAAATGGCAAATCCATCCATATCCGGCAACATGATATCCAAAATGATCAAATCCACAGGAGCAGCCCTAACTAATTGTAAGGCTTCATGACCTGTAATACAATTGCTTACCTGGTACCCTGCCGCAGAAAAATGATGTTTTAGCAAGGTTACGATCTCGGGATCATCTTCCACCAGTAAAATGCTATTCATACTGTAAAGTAATGCTGTTTTTGGGAATCCGCGCCCGTTGGATACTTCTAGTATACTCTTGTGATACTTCTGTGAGGACTTTCCGGCCAATTCTTATTCTCTTTGAGGAAGAAATGACAAATACGACAAAAAGCATTTTTAACCAAAAATCACAAATATGAAAAAGATCATGTTTTTAGCAATCGCCTTGGTAATGGGTATGACAGTTGTTTCGGCCCAGGATAAAATGGATCAGAAGATGGATCAGAAGATGGATCACAAAATGAAAGACTGTATCATGATGAAGGGTGGCAAAATGATGGTCCAAAAAGGCGGGAGCACCATGGAAATGAAAGAGGATATGTCCCTTTCGAATGGCACCATGGTTATGAAAGACGGGTCTGTAAAGACCAAGGACGGAAAGATGTCGAAGATGGGCGATGGGGATTGCATCATGATGAATGGTAAGATGAAAAAGGCATCCGGCAAAATGAACAAAAAAATGTAGCAATCCTAAAATTGTCATTATGCGGCGTATAATGGAAAAACATCCAATAGCTATCCGGTGGTTTCATTGGATCAATTTTCCCCTTCTGACCATTATGATATGGAGCGGTTTATTGATATACTGGGCTAACGATGTATATACCATTTCAATCGGTAACAAGATCCTCATTCGTTTTTTCCCGGTTTGGTTTTACAAGGAGCTGGATATACCGCAACATCTTGCAGAAGGCATGGCCTGGCATTTTATCTTCATGTGGCTGTTTGCTTTGAATGGTGTTTTATACGTGACTTACACCCTTATTTCAGGTGAATGGCGATTATTGGTGCCGGACCGGCATTCGTTTCGGGACGCCTGGCTGGTGGTACTCCATGACCTGCATATACGTAAAACCAAGCCGGCGCAATTAAAATATAATGGCGCTCAACGCATCGCCTATTTCGCCATCATCCTAATGGGAATGGGCTCGCTGCTTACAGGAGTTGCCATATACAAACCCATCCAGCTGGGATGGTTATGCCGGCTGCTGGGTGGGTATGGTATTGTTCGGGTAGAACATTTTATATTGACGGTAGGATATGTCCTTTTTTTCTTGGTCCATATCTTGCAGGTGATCCTAGCAGGATGGAACAATTTCAGGTCGGTGATAACGGGTTTTGAATTGCTGCCCTCCGAACCAGAAATCCGACTGGCAGGCCCTGCAAGGGAATTTTCTGAGGGTGAAGATCCTAAAGGCGAAACTACTATGGTCGAAGCTCCCCCCGGACTGGAAACACCTAAAAATGAAGCGCATGAAGATCAGAGAAGTCAGTGAAAAGCAGGTCAGCCGCCGGACCTGGATCAGTTCGGCCGTTTTTGTTCTTGGAGGCGTGTTAACCTTTGGAGGTTGGAATTGGCTCCGACATCATGCTGAAGAAAGGGAAGGCATCACGGGAAGCTTGCCCCAACCGGCCAGGGACGTACTCAATGGCAATGAGCAAATACTAAGCAGGCTCTATAGCCCCCACAGGCTGGCAAAGACCTATCCCGAATCAATGGCCGCAAAAGCAGTACGGAGAAATGGAGACATTGGTATAGACGAAGAATTGGATGTCGATAATTGGCAGTTGGAAGTAACCAGGTCTGATGGGAAGACACTTCATGTCAGTCTGGAGGAATTAAAACAATTGACCAAAACAAGCTTTGCTTTTGATTTTAAATGCATAGAAGGCTGGTCGCAGATAAGCCATTGGGGAGGCGTTCGTTTAAGTGATTTTATGGCCCATTACAATTTGACTCCGGAAGCTGCAATGCGATACACGGGGTTGCTCACCCCGGATGAAGCCTATTATGTCGGTATCGACATGCCAAGTGCCCTTCACCCCCAAACTTTGCTTTGTTATGAATTGAATGGTATGCCCTTACCGCCGGAACACGGATTCCCACTGCGGCTGATTATCCCGGTGAAATATGGGATCAAGAACCTGAAGCGGGTCGGCCGTATCTTTTTCAGCAACGACCGACCCCCGGATTACTGGGCAGAAAGGGGATATGATTATTATGCAGGGTTATAACATAAATAAAATATTGCCATGAAAACGATATTGTTAATACAGATTACGGCAGCCAGTTTATTGATGTGCATGACCTGTGCTGCACAAACCGAAAGTAACCGGTTTCAAGATCCTCCCAAAGCCACTGCAACAACAGGATACCCGGTACGCCATACCGAGGCTGAATGGCGGGGCATGCTGACTGACCAGCAATACCATATTCTTCGGGACAAAGGAACGGAAAGAGCCTTTACGGGCAAGTACGATCATTTTTATAAAAAAGGCACTTATTATTCTGCCGCCTCCTTACAGCCAGTTTTCAGCAGTTCTGAAAAATTCGACTCCCACACGGGCTGGCCCAGTTTTTACGCCCCTATCAACCCTGATGCAGTAAGACTGGTACTGGATGATAGTGATGGGATGGAAAGATGGGAGGTGGTAGACAGTCGGACGGGATCGCACCTGGGACATGTATTTGACGATGGCCCTCCCCCTACCGGAAAGCGGTACTGCATGAACGCTGCTGCTCTCCTTTTTGTACCGGCGGGAGGAAAACCACCACTAATAAATAAAATTAATTAATATGAGACAAATTATCCTCGCTTCATTGCTGATTGCAGATTTTTTCAGTTGTGGACCAACCTATGGCCAATCTTTCCGGTTTCCCCCAGGAGAAAAGAACAGGGTCTCGGGTACGGCAGAAGCGGTGGCCACTTTTTCCGAAGGCTGTTTCTGGCATGCCGAACTGGTATTTCAAAGCCTCGCCGGTGTCCGGGATGCCGTGTCCGGTTATGCAGCCGGAAAGGACGAGCACCCGAATTATGAAAAGGTAAGTACGGGACAAACAGGACACGCAGAGACGGTGCAGGTATACTACGATCCCGCCAAGATATCTTACACAACGCTGGTGGCTGCCTTTTTTGCCAGCCAGGACCCTACCCAGTTGAACGGGCAGGGGAATGATAACGGGACTGAATACAGATCCATAGCATTTTACCGGAATGAAACGGAGAAGCGGACAATTGAAGCAGAAATAAAAAGATTGACTGTCGAAAAAAAATACAACGCACCCATTGTATCGGAAATACTGCCCTTTACCCGGTTCTATCCCGCAGAAGAATATCACCAGGAGTATATCGGGCGCCATCCTGAAAACCCTTATGTTGCCCATGTTTCCATCCCGGAATTCCTTTCATTCAAAAAATCGTTCCCTGGGAATTTTAAATAAGGATATTCCCGAAAACCTCTTCCTGCTATTCTCCATCATTTAATTGGTTGGCTCATAATGATAAATTAACATTCTTTTTAAACGCTATCGCTATTTTTGCCGGGTAATTTAAGCGTATACATGTCAGATCAGCCAGACAATGAGCTTTGGGAAAAAGTAATGCGGGACGAACCTTCTGCTTTCGAGCCTTTGTTCCATCAATATTGGGAGCAAATGTTCAATATGGCCTACCGTCGTTTGGGAGATGAATCCAGGGCCAAGGATATCGTTCAGGATATTTTTATCCGGACCTGGGAAAATCGCCGGGAAATCGTCGTCAGTGACAGCCTGGCTCCGTATTTAATGACAGCGCTCAAATACAGCATTATCCGTGAAATTTACCGGTCCTCCAAAAAGGGATACATGAAATTGCCTTTATCGGTACTCGATATTCCGGCAGAAGAACAAGGTTTTCTATCGGATTGGCAGGAGGTCGAACATTTGCAAACGCTTGTCCTCCAGGAAGTTTCAGCAATGCCCCTGCGCATGCAACAGATATTCCGCCTCCGCAGAGAACAGGAATTATCCGTGCGCGACATTGCGTTGCGTCTTTCCCTTTCGGAACAAACTGTCAAGAACACACTTCATACAGCCATGAAACGGCTGCGGCTGCGGCTTCAACAGCCGGGCGCCTTCCTGGTTTTCTTTATCTAGCCATTGCTTCACATTTTGGTAACATACCAATTATAGTACCTTCTTCCCATTCCGGTATATATCAGTAAAGAACCGCGAATGTCATTACCTGAGCCGTTAAAATTATTAAGACAATTTTTAAAAGGGAAAACTACGTCCGCCGAGGAACGCCGGATCGATTCATGGTATAACTCGGTAGATGATGCGGAGCCACTTTCCATTTGGACGGAAGAGCATAAGAAGGATAACATGGTGAAGTCTATGCATGCCTATATTTTTGACAGGACCGGATCGGAAAATGGGCGAAAGGCAAGGGCGGTCACCATGAGACGGCGAATTTTTTGGGCAGCAGCTATATTGACCGGATGTATGGTAATTCCTGCAGGCTATTTCTGGCGGCAGCTCCAAAATCAAGGGCAGCGGCAATATATCAGCATAACCGTACCATTGGGTAAAGTAAAGCAGTTATTACTTCCGGATAATTCAGTCGCCTGGCTGAAGTCAGGAACGACCCTGCGTTATGATGCCAGCTTCGGGTACCGCAACAGGGAGGTCGAGCTGGTGGAAGGCGAAGCGTTTTTCGAAGTGCAGAAAAATGGCAATCACCCTTTTCTGGTAAAAACGGGGCGCCTGGAGACGAAAGTGCTGGGTACGTCCTTTAATGTGCAGGCTTATAGGGAAAACCCTCATATACAGGTATGGGTGGATCATGGGTGTGTGCAGGTCAGCGATTCCGGACGGGTATTGCAGGTATTGACGGCTGACCGGCGCCTGCAATGGGACAAGGCCCAGGCGCAATTTACCTGTGACAGTCTGAAATGGCAACAGGCGCTGGCCTGGCAGAAAGGTATCCTGCTATTACAATCGGCCAGTTTCACAGAACTGGCGTCCCAGTTGCGGGAGCTTTACGGCATCCGCCTGGTGACTGCCGATCCTTCGATCCGCTTGCAATCATATGATGCCAAATTTTATATACGAACCCCAGTGCAGGCTATTCTGCAAACCTTATCGGAAGTGCAACATATTCATTTCAGGATGAAAGGGAACGAGATCCAATTCTATTAAAACCATCATCAGGGTATTGTTAATTAAAACCGATCCGTGCGGGTGGATCAGCGCGGCTATCATACACTAAAATCGAGAGGATGAATCGAAACTGGCTCTGCTTATTTGCCTTATTGGCTCTTACTATTCGCGTACAGGCTCAGTCCCTGCAGGAGGTGCGGCTTTCAATTAATTTTCCGGCGATAGATGTCGGGGCAGCTTTACGGCAGTTGAAGGAGGCCAGCCCTGTAAACTTCGCTTATGACGCGTCGAAATTAAATTTGAAGCGATGGGATATCCCGGCGCACAATTTTGAACAGGCGCGTCTTTCGGAAGTGCTTGAATTTATCCTGAAAAAAACATCGATCGGTTATAAAGTGGTGGCCGGCAGTATTGTTTTGTATGAAAAGGAGGCGCCCGCAAAAAAAGAACCGGCTCTCTGGCACAGGGCCGAAATTCGCGTCACAGACGCCAGAACGGGACGCCCGCTGGAGGCCGTCACTGTCGAAGTAGCAGGTGAAGGAATCAGCACAATGACGGATGCGGCCGGAAAGGCTTTGGTCGCGCTGGCAGATACAACGGATAGGATTACGCTAACGATGGTGGGATATGCGATGAAGATCCTGCCGTTCACTGCCGGAGGCAATATGGAAGTACAACTAAGACCTGACAACAGGACGCTGGGTTCTGTAACTGTCGAGGCTCACCGTCGGATGAATCTGGAAGCCGCCCTGCTGAATGAAAGACGGAATGCCGCTGTGATCTCCGATGGGATCTCGGCCCAGAATATTGAACGAACGGCCAGTATCACTACGACCCAGGCCTTGCAACGGGTAGTAGGGGTCACCATCACGGACGACAAATATGTAGCGATCCGGGGAATGGGGGACCGCAACGTCATTGCCGAACTGAATGGCGCCCGCCTCTCGGCCACCAATACCGACAGGAATGCCGTTCCATTAGACCTGGTTCCAGCCGCCCTGCTGGATAATATTACCATTTATAAGTCAGTAACTCCTGATAAAGCTGCAGACGCTCCGGCCGGCATCGTGGAGCTAAAAACAAAATCGGTACCTGACTCCCTTACGATCACTATAGCTGCAACGATCGGCAGCAATACAACCGTCGGGCTGGGGGGAAATTTTAATTCTTTTTACAACGCTGATCCCGGATTCTTCGGTCAAAATATCTCTAAGAAGAGCATGCCCCGGGATTTTACCGATCTTGCCGGTCAGTATCCCGGAGGTGGGTCTCAGATGGAGGCATTTCTGGTCACCAGTAAAGAAACTCCCCGTGCTACGGCTGAGGCGAAACGCATCAACGGCATCATGCATCGTTTTGATCCGGTCCTGAATACCTCTTACCGGAATGCACAGCCGAACCAGATATACACGGCGACGTTCGGAAATACTTTCCGGTTATTGCACGGTCATAAGCTGGGCATCATATTGGGCGGAAATTATTATCGCCGGACATCGGCTATCCGCGACGGGACGCTGACGGAATGGAGTATTTACCAGGGGGTGAACAACTCACAGGTGCCTCCCTTTATTACGCCCGACAATATCCGGCTGGGAAAGGCACTTACGTATACGGAGAATACCGGTACAGAAACCATTAATTACGGCGTACTGGCCGCTCTTACTTACCGGTTCAGTGAAAGACATGAAATAAGCATGCACTTTATCGGCAACCGGGGTGCGGAGGTGACAGGAAGCAGCCTGACGGGATATTTTGGGAATACTGGCCTTGATCATCCGATCACCGATACGTCCAATACGTTGCGGCAAACTTCCCGTACCTTCAATACGTTACAGTTCAGGGGTGAGCACAAACTGGGGGCAGGAGCCTTCGCGCCTCGCTTCAGCTGGAACCTGAGCGGGTCACATGCTACCCAGGACGATCCCGACTACCGATATATCAATCTGCGCGGGGACAGCAACGTTTACTATCCGCATGGAGGCATTCCGTCTGATGAATCTTTTGTCAGCACTTATTATTATCAATTTCTGAGCGGAAAGGTCACCAATATTCTTCCCGGCGTTACCTATTCGATCGACCCCAACGGCAGAAGATTTCGTCATCTGGCGGAGGACAGCCGGAATTACACGGCCGATCTTTCGATTCCCTTCCAGGTAGCGGGTAACCGGCAGGTACTTAAGATGGGCGGATATTACCTGAAGAAGGATCGGGTGTTTACGGAAAATATTCTGGGGTTGCCCGGGTCGCAGGCTCTTTATTACAGTAATGGCGATCTTAACAGGTTTATCGGGCCGGATAAGATCGCGCTTGGATTGCCCGCCACTTCCATGGAAGGACAACCACCTTTTGTCGGCTTCCTGTATAGTTTCCAAAAAGACTTTTCGAATTATTCCGGGTCTCAGAAAGTAGGAGCCATCTATTCCATGCTGGACCTTAAACTGAATTCCCGGATGAGGCTGGTCGGCGGCGTCCGGTTTGAATCGACCGATATCAGCGGAATCGTGGATACGGGAGGGATAGTCAGAACTGCATATAAAGAACCGCTCAAGCCCTATTTCTCCGGTAATATCGTCTATAAGGTTAAACCAGTTATGAATCTGCGGCTGGCTTATAGCAGCACGCTGGCCAGGCCGGAGATCAGGGAGCTGATGCCGGTGGTAGAGTTCGATCCACTGCAGTTTGCCGTCGTGTCGGGTAATCCCAATTTAAAAAATCAACTGACGAACAGCTATGACCTACGGTGGGAATGGTTTACCGGGCCCGGTGAGGTAATGGCCATATCCTTGTTCGGCAAAACGGTAAAGAACCAGCTTACCAAGATCTTCCTGAATGATAGTTTGGGTGTTTCGACGACCTATACGGAGTTCAACCAGGTGCAATTCATCAATGATACGGAGCAGGGCAGCGTATATGGAGCGGAGCTTGAATTCAGGAAGGGATTGGGCAGGATAGCGAAGCCGCTGAAATATTTTTTTATAGCCGCCAACCTGATGCTGGCGCACAGCGAGATCAATAAGAATTCCAGCCGTCTTACTGCCGCGCGCAGCATTGACCGTACCTCACCCGCCAAAAGCCCTTTGTTCGAGCAGCCTCCCTATTCTCTCAATTTCGGCCTGGACTATGACAATCCGCGGTTGGGTAGTTCAGCAGCAGTGAATTTTAACAGGGTCGGCGAAAGGCTTATCCAGGTCAACCTGACGGGTGAGCCCGACATTTATGATCAGCCTGCTTCGATGCTGGACCTGGTGTTTAGCCAGCGGGTAGGCCGGCACTGGCAGTTTAAGGGGTTTGCGAAAAATATCCTTGATCCGGCATTCCGGCAGGTCTATACCAATGCCGGCGAACACGGTCAACTTTACGGGCACACCTATACCTACCGGAGCTATCATCGGGGAGCGGAAATAGTAGTGGGTGTGGCTTACAATGTATTCTGATGGAAACTTGCAATCAAAACATAAGTATGTTAAGCAATCTGTATAAATTTCTTCCCATAACAGCGGCGGTCTTCCTGTTATTTCTTTCCTGCAGCAAGCGGTCTTTCGATGCTCCCAGGCCGTCCTATGTGACTACACCGGTATCCAATTCTTCGGTCCGGCTGATTTGCCTGGGACCTACCGACGGCTATGACCTCACCATCAACGAGAAAAAACTGACCAACTATATTTTCTATTTCTTGCCTTCAGGTAGCCCTGATCCGATTTTTTCGACACCTACGCCCTGGTTTACGGCCAATGGCAAACTCTCCGGTAAGTTTGCCATTCCGGATTCTTTTTTTGTGAATAACAAAACGCATGTACGGATCGGCCTTTCCGGGAATTTTCGTCCAGATCCCAACGGAGAGTTTAAAGATAGTTTGTACGCTGTGTTGGATACGGTGCTGGAGAATAGAGCTTCCGATCTGTTTGTCGGCTTTAACAGATCTTTCATCGTAAAGAGAGATATCATTCCCCCGGGTGATCCTGTCAAATGTAAGATCCGGCTGGTCAACCTGAACTACACCGGGTCCGGTTCGACCTATCCTATGAATCTGACCTTTGCTGATGGAAAGGCGGTGAGTCCGGTAACAAGCCATATCCCTTTCAATGGCGGAAGAAGCTCATATATTGAAATTCCCTACGGAACATATGGATTTCATGTTTACGACGATATCGGGGTTCCCGTAGAAGAAAGCTTCCAGGCCGCGGGTGATATGAATTCCTACAATAACACAGTAGATGTGGCAGATCCTTCTCTCAGGACTGTGCCGTACACCCAACTACATACGCTGCAGCCGGGCGGGATCTATACGGTACTGATAAATCCTATGACCGGTCGTTTCCAGGTGATGACCGAAAACAGCCCGGTAAATAACAGTTATGGGCATATACAGTTCGTGAATGCAGTGGCTGGTTTTTCTCCCGTAAATTTTCTGGTCGACGGACAAGAAATGGAATCGCTGGCTTTTGGGGAACATAGCGATTACCAGGCATTTTACAGGGGACCGCACATACTGAGCCTGGTTCATGGCGGGAAGACCCTTGTGCAGAAGGCGGTGAAACTTGATCCGGGTGATGCGTTGACGATGTGGGCTTTTCATAACGACACGACATACGACTTGCTTTATACCAATACGGATATGAGCATCGGCGTGAATTTTAATAACCCCAATAATCTGAGCAGAACGCTCACGCTGCCCAATTCGATTCAGATCCGGTTTTTAAATCTCTGTCCCGAAGTGCCTTATGCCACCTTTGCGAATGGAGGTCAGTTAATACCTCCGACGATATCGTTTTTTGCCAACACGGTCATCTCGGCGCCCAAATCTTCGCAGATGCTGCCTTTTGCCCGGATAGTGCCGGACTCCCCCTATACGCGGATCATGAATGATGGGGCGATCCCGACCATGCTGGAAGTATACCGGGCGGACGACACGTTGGAGCCCCTGCCCGGTATGCGGGTTTCCGAAGTGCCCACGCTCATGTACCCGTTCGTAGCGAACCCCGAAATGTACCAGGGGCAGCTGCCTCCCGGAGAGCCTGGAATATATACGGTTGCTCTTATCGGCAGGCTGACTATCGATACCTCCGCGTCAGAAAAACCCAGGCTAATCCTGATAAAACATAATAAATAAGGTTATGCTTCGAATAAAAATATTTCCGAATTTCTTTCTTTTCGTCCTCGGGATCCTGGGTCTGTGTTGTCTCGGGAGCTGTAAAAAATATGCGAGACCCGGTTCGATACCTGCCGCAGCCTATATCCGGGTATTTGACGGGATCAATACCCCGGCCATTTACCAGCCGGGAGATACGCTGAACCAGCTGGCGCCTTTCCCAAGAGTATGCTTTTTATTCGACCCGGTCTTTGATGCTAGCGGCAACCCCATGGATGCGTCGATCCTCGGCGATTTTCTTGGACCGATGCCCGACTACTTTCTGCCGCAGCAGGTGCGGCCAGGGCAGAAGGCGACGGGAGCGTTTGAGAACAGCTACAATGAGGACTATCCCGGAGTTGGGACGGTGCTTACGGCGCCGGTGACAAAAGGTCTCGATCTTTCCCGGTGGGCGCAGGTTCCTTCCGGGAGGCACCGGGTGGTATTTGTTTTCCGGGACGCTACGGAGACACCTTTTCCGAAACTGCTTTTGCCTTACCGGAGGCCCGTGATCGTGGACACGGTTTTAGACTTCAACGTGGCTACTTTTTATAGTTTGGAGGTATTGAATAAGGATGCCGATAAGCCTTTAACCTGGGGACTGGTGGTGCGGCGGGAATTATTTCCCTATGCTTCTTTTTCACAAGACAAGATCTATCTCAACCTGCTTAATTCTTCCTCGGATACGAGCATTTTGCCGGAGACGGTGGATGCCTATTACTGCAAATACTTTGACAGCGCGGTAGCTGGCGCAGCCGGCAGCCATGTGCTTACGCCTGAAGTCTTCATGACTACCATACATAAGCGATTTGCCACGGATGTCGCCGCTGATGCCCCGTATTATGCGATTGATGGCATTCCCCGCGACTCATTTGTATATGCCGGCGGGGATTACCGGCCGCAGATGAAGCGGCCCACCATTATCATCAGGTTATACAGGGTAGGGGAGAATGAGGCAGGGAATGCCCAGCCATTGTTCGCCTTTACGGCAGGTGATGTTTATTATGCGCCGACTCTTGCGGGGACAGCCTTTAACGGGCATGTGGAGGGGCGCCTCATAGGTCCGATGGAGCAGACCGTTACGCAAAATAACCGTTCCAATCCTTACCCGATGGTGAATACGCTTGAGCTCAAGGTCACAAAGGACAAAAAGATCCAGGCGTCGCTGATAACTGTTGAATACCTGCTTAAAGTTTCAGAAACTAACTAATAAGATAATCATGATGAAAATACTCAGACGATGGGCGTACCTGCTGATTCCTGCGCTGGTAGTAGTGAATGCCTGCCATAAGAGCGCGGTCACGCCGGTTTTACCTTCCTATAAAACCCTTGATCGTGTCGTTGCGGGACAGCAGGGGCTGGCCACCTTTTATTCGGCGTTGCAGAAAACCGGGATGGATAAGATCCTTTCGGATACGGGAATCCTGTATACGATATTTGCCCCAGCCGATTCAGCCTTTTTAGCAGCCGGGCTTACGGCGGACAGTGTCAGCAGGATAGACGCCGGTCAGTTGTCGCGTCTGCTGCGTTATCATATTGCTGTTGGTAATTATCCGGCAGGCAGGTTTAAAGGGGGATACCTTCTGCCGCTGGGAATGTCCGATTCCCTGTATGCATATATTGTCTTTTTCATGGGCATTACGATCAATGGCGCCTTTCTGGATAGCGTGGATATTCCTGCCAGGAACGGGCAGGTACATGTTATCGACAGGGTGTTGAACATACCCGACAGGAGCCTGCTGCAGGCCATTAATGATGACCCGGATCTAAGCTATCTCAGTGCGGCTTTCAGGATACTGGGATGGGACGAGGATTTCTTTTACCGGGTGAATGGGGGGACCTTCCTCGCACCGACAAATGCGGCTTTTATTGCAAAGGGATATGCGGATACCGCTCGGTTCCCCTATATAACGGAAATGCTTTCCCAGTCGTTAGGCAGCAATTTTATATATGGTCAGCGATTTTTTCCGATGCAGGACTTGTATGGCGGAACATTCACTGGTCCGTCATTAAAAGTGACAGGCAAAAAAGGCGCATTCAGGGTGGAGCTGGTCGATATCGCGGGATCGGCCGGGTTTATCAGCCAGAACCTGCTTTGTTTGAACGGTGTATTACATAAGATCGATAAAGTATTAGGAAAATAACGGGATATAGCACATGAATAAAATAATAGTATTTGCAGCGACCAATCTGATCCTGTTCATGGTATTTTCATCCAGGCTGACGGCGCAGGAGACAGGCGGCGGGCTGGAGGGACGGATCGTCGACTCCGCGGGATTGCCGCTGTCCGGGGTTACTGTGATGGCGGGTCATCTGCCAACGGGCAGTCACTATCAGGTGGTTACGGATAGGGATGGCCGCTATCAGCTGACCAATCTGCGTATCGGCGGTCCGTACGTAATGGATATAAGTTATACGGGAAAGCTCCCACAGCGCAAAGAGGATATTACCGTCAGCCTGGGAAGGAGCCTGCGCATTGATTTTGTAATGGCGGAAAAGGCGGCGGTTTTGAAGGATGTGATCATAACGGGCCGACGCGCGGCCTCTAAAGATGCGTATGGCGCCGGGACAAATATCAGTTCCTCGCGGATCAGCAGCATGCCTACCGCCTCCAGGAGTATCCAGGACATGACGCGTATGGTGCCGCAGGGCAGCAAAGACAATTCCTTTGGGGGCGCCAATTTCAGGTATAATAATGTAACGATCGACGGAGCGATCAACAATGACGCCATCGGTTTTAGCCCTTCGCTTGGCGGTATCACGGGCAGTTCGGGAATGCCGGGCTCCAGTACCCGGAGCAATCCGATCTCCATTGATGCGATAGAAGATATCCAGGTCTATCTTTCGCCCTATGATGTCAAGATCGGGAATTTTACCGGCGGCAGCATTAATGCGGTCACCCGCTCGGGCAGCAATGACGTTACGGGATCGGTATATGTGACGGCGAGGAATTCTTCGCTGACAGGGCCGGATCATGCCGGGGATGGAAGCAAGATGCCTTCTGGTTTTCATGAAACGCAAACGGGATTCCGGGTTGGGTTGCCCATCGTAAAAAATAAGCTGTTCTTTTTTACCAATGAAGAGATCACCCGGCGTCAGGACGTGATCCTGCTCGGTGCAGGATCAAAAGGATCGTCTGCAGTGATCAGCGGGGACTCGGCCCGGATGATCGTGGACTATCTGCGGAATAATTATGGTTTCAATGCAGGCAGATATGGCAACTATCTTATTTATTCTAACTCGGATAAATTTTTTAACAGGCTTGACTGGAATATCAATTCCGTTCATCAACTGGCGATCCGGAACAATTTCGTATCCTCCGAATCCACGAACCTGGAAAGGGATCAACAGAATTTTCGTTTTTCCAGCATCGATTATGTACAAAAGAACCGCCAGCAATCAACCGTTGCAGAGCTGAAGAGCAGATGGCCCGGGGGATTATCCAATGTCTTTATGTTTGGGTATACCAGCGTGCATGACAGCCGCACGCCGACGAGCGCTGCGGCTTTTCCGCAGGTACAGATCGCGGGAAACACGCCGGGCACGACTATTTTCCTGGGGACGGATCGGGAAGCTTCCATTTTCGACATGCGGCAGAAGACAGTGGAGATCACAAATAACCTTAGCTGGCATAAGGGCAGAAATAATTTCCTGTTCGGCACGCACAATGAACTGTATTCCATTCAATATGGGTTCGTCAATTCCTGGAATGGCCGGGTAGATTATCTCAGTATTCATGATCTGCTGAACAATCAGCCATCAAGGGTGCGGGGAAACTATAACTATACCAATAATGACAGGAACTATATACTGATGCATCCATCCGCGCGGTTTGCAGTGAATATGTACAGCGTCTATCTACAGGATGAAATTAGGATAAATGAGCGGCTAAAAGTGAATTTAGGTATTCGGGCAGATATGACGATAGCGCCGAAAAAGCAGGTGCTTAGCGACAAAACAAAAAATGCTTTGCCGGATCCTTATTTCGGATCTACCTATACCTATACCCCGCTGAACCAGGTACAAAATGATTTTTTCGGGTGGAAGGAAATGCAGCCGAGTCCCCGTGTCGGCGTGAACTGGGATATTCGGGGAGATCAATCGTTAGTGTTAAGGGGCGGATCGGGGCTTTTCACCGGCAGGATCCCATTAGCCTGGATGGGATATTCCTATTATAACAATGGGGATAGTTACGGCGCTTATGATCAGCGGGTGATCAATAAACCATTTACTCCCGGTACGGATCCGTTGTTGTCGACTAAGAACGGCATCGCCTCTTTTGCCCAGGCCAATGGTCAGGCGGTATCTGATAAATATGCGGGTGCGACGCAGGTAGATGTCATTGATAATAATTTTAAGATGCCGCAGGTTTGGCGCAGCAGTGTCGCGCTGGATCGTAAGACAGCGAATGGATGGTCCTTCACCGCGGAGATCATTTATACCAAAACAGTGTACGATGTGAAATTCCAGCAGGTCAACGTTAAGGATAATCCGCAATATTTTGCGTATGATACAATCCGGCGGCAACAGCCGGTATTTGGTTCGGGTAATGCCGATCCTGCTTTTACCAACGCTTATGAGCTTAGCAATACAAGCCAGGGATATCGTTATAGCGCTACAGTTCAGACCGCCAAAAATTTTTCCAATGGTTTCAACGGTTCGGTGGCTTATACCTATGGGCAGTCTAAAGATATTACGAACGGGATTCGCAATTCAATGGAGTCCAACTGGCAGCTGAACCAGGCGCTAAACCCGAACAAACCCGGGCTTGCGTGGTCTAATTTTGATATCCGTCACCGTTTTGTCGGTAATATCGGGTATCATACCGGTACCAGGCACTGGGGCACCTTGGTTTCACTTTTCATAAGCGCTCAATCGGGAAGTCCTTTTACTTATGGATTCGTTAATACATCGATCCAGGGAACCCCGCAACAGGTTAGCCTGGCCTATATTCCCAAAGCAGGAGAGAGCGTTCTTTTCTTTCAGGATATCTACGCTCCGGGCAGTGAGCAGGTGACCGTCACGGCCAGTCAGCAGGCGGATGCCTTTGACAGGTATATTGATCAGAATACCTATCTGCGGGGCCGAAGGGCCAACTGGACGGAAAGGAATGCTGGCCGGACGCCCTGGAATGTTCAGGCCGATCTGCGGATCGTGCAGGATCTGCATTTCCTGTTGCATGGCAGAAGGCAGACCTTGTCTTTTACTTATGATATCATCAATCTAACGAACCTCCTCTGCAGTAAATGGGGATGGGTATATTTCTCTCCGAATACTTTCAATTCGACGGCCAGTGTCGGGCTTACGCAGGTGCTGGACGCCAATCAAAAACCACTATTGATCAACGGCGGTTACCCTGCCTATACATTCAGTGATCCGGGGCGTCCCTATTCGGTGGATTTCTTTAACTCCCGCTGGCAGATGCAGGTGGGGCTTCGATACAGTTTCTTCTAAATCATTCATAAAAGATACGATAATGACTAAAACTAATTTTTTCGGTTGGCTAATCTGGTTTTCCCTGCTATTATCGAGTATGGAAGGGCTGAAGGCCCAGATCTGGAAACGCATTGGGGATGATTCGACGGCCTTTTCGCTCATGCCAGGATACAGAGGCATCAACCTGATAATGGATACAACTGGTGTTCCTTATTTATTTTACAGCGACGCTACCGCCAGCGGCGCATCTTCGGCGAGGAGATATAATGGAAGTTCCTGGGTGCAATTAGGAACGCCCGGATTCTCTAATCCCAGTTCCGGCCAGGCTGCGGAGGCGCTGGTGGCGGGCAAGGTATTCATGGGAATAACTGCCAGCGGCGGTAATGTTCCACTGGTATATAGTTATAATGGTACTGACTGGTCGCAGGTGGGGAGCCCGGTGGCCCAGGGTGTGGCCAGTTACCAATCCCCTGGATTGGCGCTGGATGGGTCAGGGACACCATATTATGCCGTCTATAATGGTAACACGACTAGTCCGTCCGTCTTTAAGTTTGACGGTACGAATTGGGTGGAGCTCGGTGCGGGTGAATTAGGGGACGGACAGGGGGGGCAGTTCGTAGAGTTAGCCTTTGATCATAATAATACACCTTATATTCTGTATGACGATTTCAATAGCAACCCCGATCAGGGATATTTTCTTTTCGTTGCGAAATATAATGGAACGCATTGGGTAAAGCTTGGTACTACGGCACTGTATTCTACCAACAGCATCCATGCCCTGGCATTCGACAGTAAGAACACGCCGATCGTCCTTTGCAGTACTGGGATTATTTCTAATGGTGCGAACGCTAAGCTGGTCAAGTTATCGGGTACTGACTGGGTGGATGCCAGTAGTCCCATATTCCCGACGGGCGGCGTACCGGGCGGGACATCGGGCGGGGCAGCGACGGCCGGAGGGTACAGCAAGACCGAGCTGTATCTGGCGATCGGGGAGGCTGATATGCCTGTCATCGCCTATCTGCAAGATATATATTTGCCTTCCCTGCTGGATCCCAATAGTTCCGCGACAGGGGCAGCGAAGATCCTGGTGAATAAGTATGATGGGATCCAATGGGTCAGTGTGAGCGACACGGCCGTTTTTACTCCTCATAACTTAGATGGTAATGGCAATCCGGAACAGCCGGATAATACGGCGATGGGGTTTGCGGCGAATGCCAGGGGCGATATATATGTGTCCTATTCGCTGAACCATGTGATGCATATTTACAAGCTGGCACCTGCACTGCCGGCTGCAACTATCAGTTTTGCCGACGTCAAGATGACTTATGGCGATGCGGATCTTGCGCCTGGGGCGACCAGTACGAACACTGACGCGGCCATTCCAATTACTTATGCTATTGCGGACACGGCCATTGCCAAAGTGTTGAACGGGAAGATACATATCAAAAAGGCGGGCAGCACTACGATAACAGCATCCCAGGCAGGGAACACCAATTATGGTGCAGCCACACCGGTGGTGGTGAACCTGGTGATCAACAAGGCGGCGCAGACGATCAGTTTCCCCACCCTGGCGGACAAGGCTCTGGCGGATCCGGATTACAGCCCTGGGGCTACGGCCAGTTCGGGATTGACAGTAAGCTATATCAGCAGCGATCCTTCCATTGCGACACCCGTCAATGGGAAGATACATCTCACTGGAGGTGGTACAGTCACCATTACCGCCCAACAGACGGGTGATGTCAATTATCTTCCGGCAACGGATGTTTCTCATCCGTTAACCGTCGTTGCCATCGTTACCGGCCAGATCGTGTGGAGCGATATCGTCAAAAATTACGGAGATGCGGATTTCGATCCGGGCGCCACCAGCAATAATCCGCAAAAGATGGACTTTGTTATTGCGGATGTGACGGTAGCGGAGATCCTGGCAGGGCGTATACATATTCTGAAGGCAGGGCATACGACCATATCGGTATCCCAGCCGGCCGATGCTTCACACACGGCGACCAGCGCTACGATCAACCTGGATGTATACCCGGTGCAGCAAGTCATTCAATTTCCGGCAATTCCGCTGAAGACAGCTCTTGACGGGGATTTTCCGGGTGGGGCCGTCAGTGGCTACGGAATGCCATTTACAGCCAGCGGACTTACGGTTTCGTATTTGAGCAGCGACCCTACGGTCGCAGTGATCAACGACGGGATCATCCATATCCTGAAGTCCGGCACAACCATTATTACTGCTCAGCAAGGCGGCAGCGAGGACTTTTTGGCAGCGCCGGCTGTATCCAATACGCTGTTCGTCGTAAAAGATACTCAATCGATCGTTTTTCCGGCGATGAATGCAAGGATGTTAGGAGATACGGATTTCAATCCAGGTGCGACCGCCAGCTCGGGCCTGTTGATCACGTATACGATCAGCGATCCGGCAATAGCAAGTATCGTCAATGGACAGTTGCATTTAAAACATACGGGCGTGGTGCAAATTACTGCCAGTCAGCCGGGTAATGAAAAGTATCAGCAGGCGGATGATGTCTACCAGGTATTGACCATCAATCCCGGTCCTGACAAGCCTTTCCCGTCGGGGGATAGCCTGGTGGCCTATTGCAGTAGCGCCACCACCTTACAGGTGAATGTATATGCGTCAACCGACCAGCGGGCCAATCTGCAGGTATTCGATCTGTATGGACACCAGCTGTTCAATAAGGAAGTTTCCTTGTCGGGACAAGCGACGAATCAATTCATCATTCCGGTCGGCAATGCGGCGTCGGGCATTTATACCGTGCGTGTGGCAGGACAGAATATCCGGGTGACGCAAAAAGTGAAGATTAATAAGTAGAATGAACCAGTAATGCCTGAATTAACATAATTAAAATAAAATTATTTATATGAAAGCCCAATTTTTTTCCCGGATTTTTTTGTTAAGGGTTTATCAACTGGTAAGCTGCCTGTTGCTGTCAAACCTTCTCCGGGCGCAACAAACCACGTCGCCGATTAATGTCGTCACTACCGCCGTCCCTTTTTTAAGAATATCCCCCGATGCGCGTGCGGGCGGAATGGGGGAAACAGGAATAGCGAGCTCCCCCGATGCCGCCAGCATTTTTTATAATCTGGCCAAGACTCCCTTCGCTGACCGCAAAAATGCCGTTGGCATTACTTATACGCCCTGGATGCGGGATGTCGCAGATGGAGTATACCTTCTTACGGCCGCCGGCTATCACCAGTTCGGGAAGGGTCAGGCGGTTTCAGCCTCTCTCAGGTATTTCAATATCGGGGACCTTCCCATTATGGATTATAACGGTAATCATCTTTCGACGGCCAGTCCTCGTGAATGGGCATTTGACCTGGGATATGCACGAAAGCTCTCGGAAAAATTAAGCTTGGCGCTCACCCTTCGATATATCTATTCAAACCTGGCCAGCGGCAACATGAGCGGTACGAATTACAAGGCCGGTTCGGCCGTTGCCTCCGATATCTCTTTATTTTACCATGGCGTCGATCAGCGGGGCGAGGGGTGGACATTCGGAGCTGCCTTGTCCAATCTCGGGTCCAGGATTAGTTATACCGATGCAACCGATAAGAAGGATTTTATCCCCGCCAGTCTGGGTATTGGCGCTGGTTATTCAGTGGTACTCAATGAAGAAAACAAACTGAGTCTGACGGCGGATATCCGTAAATTGATGGTGCCGTCGGCGCCTGGTGATTCGGCCGGCATTGCTGCCTATTATAAAAAAGGGGTCGTTCAAAGCTGGTCGGATTCTTTTAAAGACAATACCTATCAGTATAGTGTGGGAGGAGAATATGCCTACAATCACCTTTTGTTTATCAGGGCCGGTTATTTTTTTGAAGATCAGGTGCAGGGAGAACGGAAAGGGTTTACCTGCGGGTTCGGCCTTACTTATAATTTGATGGGCTTCAACTTTTCTTATCTAGCCCCTTCCGGTTCAGGGACAGGAAGAAATCCTCTTTCCAATACCGTACGCATGGGACTTAATCTGGGTTTCTAAGGGTGGAGAAACCAAAAGGCTCTGTTTTCTTTTAAATGGGAATATTTTTCACTTCTGAAAAAGGAAGAAGCATTTTAGACTATCTAAATAACTGAAAATCAAATAATTAAGATTATATAATTCAGGTGATTGCTGTATTGCGGGTTGTATTATTAATTGTCTGATAGATCGAGTTGGTCATTTTTCCATGTTCCTTTGTATGAAGAACTGCCCACGACCAATCCCAGGTGGTTGACTGCTTTATTGGGTATTTCATCCATTAATTTTTTGAAATTATCTATGCCGCTAACTTCCCCATTGTCATCAATACCTATGAGAATCTTTCCTCCCTGCGCGTTGGCAAAACCGCATATCCATTTAAGGTATTCATCTCTCCAGGATTGTTTGTATTCTATTTTGTTGTTCTGGCATCGTTATTTGTTTTGATTTTAGATCACCTCGTTACTCTTTTTATAAAAACACTTTAGTCATGAAATAGTACTAGTCGAATGAAGAATTTATTTTAACTAAGCCATTTTTTCCCTGAACCGGAATCTGCAGCTGTTAAACATGGTACTTCATAAAATCACAATCCCCCAAAATATACCATATCTATGGCATTGTTCGCGCATGATTAAGAAGTTAGGTTTGCGGTATAAAAAAACTTAAGATCATGAAAAAGCATTTGATGTATACCGCAATCACCCTCCTTGCGGCCTTGTCTTTCACCGCCTGCAAAAAGAATAATACAACCCCAGCCAACGACGAAACATTGTTTAAGAACACAAACTGGACGGGGGAATTTAATTATGCCGGCAAAGGACCCGAGCCGGTGAGTATAGAGTTTCTCGAAGGCGGCCAACTGGTCTGGCGTGAACTATTGGCCGATCATACGGGCAGCTGGAAGGTTACTGGCAATCAGGTTGCAATAGGCCTCGATGGCTCGCCTTCCTTTAAAGGGGATATATCAGGCAATAGTTTGACTAATATCCAAAGCTCCGATATGAGTGGCAGGAGCTTGAAAAGTGCGGCCTTGAATACGGACCCGATCCCAGATTTGAACGGTACTGTATGGGGGGCGGCAAATGTTTCCTTGAAATTCAAACCAGGATCAGTGGTAGACCTGATATTCGGTCCCCCATCGGATATGCCGACCTATACTGATCTGCCCTATTTACGTACCGGAAGAGCCATACATTTTGCGCCCATCCCCGGTTATAACTGGTTTACCGTCATCGCAAGCCCCTCCACAATGAAGGGTACCAATCATGCCCCCAACGATCCTACGGTATATGGCTTTCAGGTGGCGAAGCAATAAGAAGCCATTTTCTCAAACCGGGCAGGTACACAATAGTGACCTTCCCGGTTTTCTTCTTTACTCCTGATATTCCCCGGTTACCATTATCTTTATGAAAATAAAGGAATTAACCAAACCTCCGCCTTGTATAAGTTTACCCTATTTATAGTTACGATTGTCCTTGCTTTTGTCGGCCAACGGGCGTTAGGCCAACGTGTAACCGGGCAGGTAGAAGTCAAGGGAACCGTATATGACCGCTCGCAACTTTTTGCTATGCCTGGGGTAAGTGTTTTGGGATCTTCGGGTGCAGGCACGATAACAGATTCTACTGGACATTACCAGATACGGCTTTCTTCCGGTGACTCCATTTATTTCTCCTATTTGGGTAAATACACCGATAAAATTCCTTTAAGCAGGATCGTACCGGGTTATCCCTTGGATATGAGCCTGGCGGTAAACGTGGACAGTTTGCCGTTGGTGGTGGTGAGACCCAAAATTTATCGTTATGACTCATTGGCCAATCGGGACGAGTATCGCAGGGTATTCGATTATCAGCCCGAATATATTACTGGTGGCAACGGAGGGGTAGGGTTTAACCTGGATATGTTATTCAGCGGCCGGAAAAACCGGCAGATGTTATCTTTACAGCGGCGATTGGAAGAAGAAGAGCGGGACAAATATGTAGATCACCGGTTTAACCGGACCCTTGTAAAAAAAATAACGGGGCTGCAACAACCCGCCCTCGATACCTTTATGCGTGCCTATCGCCCCAGTTATGAGTTTATACTCAACTGCGAGAATGACTACGAGTTTTATAAATACATCAGGGATTGCGGCCTGTACTTTTCGAAACTGCAGAAGGAGGAACAATAACAATTTTTTTTAAAAAAATTTGCAAAAACTATAATTTCCCAAAATTTAACTATAGTTTTGCAGCGCAATTCCTTATTGATAATCTTTAAATCTCAAGGAATCATGACCAGACACATCTCCATATCGCCCATTTATCTCGCTGCCTAACAGGCAGGTGTAGACCATTCCTTTTGTTTTATTGGAATCAAACCTTGCTCAGATGGGTTGTCGTATGCATCCCTATCTGATCCCTTGTGTCGTCTTCCCCCAGCCTGGAATATAAGTGCAGCAATTATCAACCTTGTTAATGCAAATTTTATGCACAAGAACAATGGGGCAGGCCATGCCTTGCCCTACAGGCAAGGACTGCCCGGCAAAAAAAACGATCCCAAAAGGAAGATTTTGAAAAAAGATATTCAACCATGAGCACATTAAAAACAAAAGACCTGAGTAAAATAGGTTATACCAACGATCAGGCAAGAAGCCTGGTCATAAACATAGTGTCCAAATATTTCAAACATCATTCCAAAGAAGAACTGATCGCGTTATTGACTGCAATCAAAGCCAATCCTTCATCCTATATCAATGACGAAATAACCGGAAAGATTGCCGCCACCTTCATGGATATCGAAGAAGAATGCGGTTTCAAGGTGTTCTCTTTATTGACAAAACCGGGACCGCTGAAAATCGTCGGCGGTAAAGAGATCGAAGGATCGGCAAAAAAACAAATGGAAGGAGCGATGTCCCTGCCTATCGCCATTCGGGGAGCCTTGATGCCGGATGCGCATACCGGCTATGGCCTGCCGATCGGAGGGGTATTGGCTGCGGATAATGCCGTCATTCCCTTTGGGGTGGGGGTGGATATCGGTTGCCGGATGGCCTTATCGATCCTGGATGAGAATGACCGGTTTCTGCGGCGTTATGCGCACCAGGTAAAGGAGGCACTAAAAACATACACGCATTTCGGAATGGAGGGCGGTTTGGATTTTCACCAGGAGCATGAAGTGCTGGACAGCCCGGTTTTTCAAACCACTGAATTGCTGCGCAAAATCCAGGGCAAAGCCTCAAGACAATTAGGCTCTTCCGGCAGCGGCAATCATTTTGTAGAGTTCGGCGAGATAGAATTATTCGAAGACAATGCCTTGGGGCTTCCTCCCAAAAAATACCTGGCCTTGCTGTCACATTCAGGGAGCCGGGGACTGGGGGCGAACATCGCGCAGTATTATACCCGGATTGCCATGGATACCTGCAAACTTCCATCGGAGGTGCAGCAATTGGCCTGGCTGGATCTGGACAGCGAGGCAGGCCAGGAATACTGGCTGAGCATGAATCTGGCAGGCGATTATGCAAAGGCCTGCCACGACCGGATACATTTTAATCTGTTAAAAGGGCTGGGATTGCAGGCTTTGGCAACCGTGGAGAACCATCACAACTTCGCCTGGAAAGACAGATTGGCTGATGGTAAGGAGGTGATCATTCATCGCAAAGGCGCTACCCCATCGCATGAAGGGGAGCTGGGAATTATTCCCGGCAGTATGACAACGGCAGCCTACCTGGTGAAGGGCAAAGGAGGAGAGCAAACCTTGTATTCGGCCTCCCATGGGGCCGGCAGGGCCATGAGCAGAAAGAGGGCCAAAGAGAACATGACCGTTTCCGGTCTGAAAAAAATGTTGTCCGAAGCCGGAGTGACACTTATCGGAGGAACTGTGGAGGAAAACCCGCTGGCCTATAAGGACATTGAACGGGTGATGGAAGCACAACGGGAGCTGGTCGACATCCAGGGCAGGTTTTTGCCAAAAATCGTAAGAATGAATAAAGACTAACAAATGGAAAAGATAATCATACAAATAACATCGGGAAGGGGGCCTGCTGAATGCGGCAGGGTAGTAGCCAAAGTACAGGAGAGGATCATGGCCCAGGCCAGGAAAAATAATATTGAAGTGGAAGTACTGGAAAATAACAACGCCGGTTTAAAAGGCGCCCTTCTTTCTGCGACGATCCTGGCAAAGGGTGACAACCTGCAGGCCTTTGTAAAAGAATGGCGGGGGACCATTCAATGGATAGGGCAAAGCCCTTACCGGAATATGCACAAACGTAAAAACTGGTTTGTCGGTGTGGAGATATTCGATGTAAGGGAGCAAATGAAATGGAATCCAAAGGAAGTCATATTCGAAACCTGCCGGGCTTCCGGTCCGGGCGGTCAAAACGTAAATAAAGTGGAAACCGCCGTCAGAGGTACGCATATTCCTTCGGGGATCAAGGTATTGGCGATGGATAGCCGCTCACAGTTGCAAAACAAACAACTTTGTCTGAGGCGCCTCGAAGCAAAGGTCCTCGCCTGGCATACCGGTCAATTGATCAGTGTGCAACAAACCCGCTGGCAAGCACATAACGAATTGGAAAGGGGCAACCCCGTGAAGACGATTACTGGTAAGCTATGACCTATTTTCCGTAGGTCAAAATTATCCGTAAACCGCATAAAGCTGCATAAAAAGACGCAAAATTCGCAATTTTATTTTTGTTTTTGCTGGTTTGTGCTTACATTCGAAATTATATTATCATTACGCTTATGTTAAAAGAGGAACGCCAGGCCTATATTCTCCGCCAGGTGAATTTGCATAATAGGGTCCTTTCTTCTCATATGAGTGAACAAATTCAGGTTTCTGAAGATACCATCCGCAGGGATCTGCAGGAAATGGCGCAGGAAGGGAAGATCACCAAAGTGCATGGAGGGGCGCTGTCTAATTCCTTTCATGTAACCTTTACCTCGAAGGATGTTTATTCCCTGGAGGAAAAAAGGCTGATCGCCTTAAAAGCAATCAGCCTGATCCGGGATGGCATGTTTATCCTTACTTCCGGAGGTACCACTATCATTGAACTGGCCCGTATGCTTCCGAAAGATTTGCAGGCCACCTTTATCACTCCCAGTTTGCCGGCAGCATTTGAATATACCAACCATCCCCGTATCGAAGTAGTTATGATCGGGGACAAGATTGCCAAGAACTCTAAGATTGCCATTGGAGGGGAGGCCATCCGGAAAATAAAACAGATCAAGGCCGATCTCTGTTTTTTAGGCGTCAATGCCATAGATATCCGGGATGGGCTCACCGATAATGACTGGGATGTCGTGGAAATAAAAAAAGCCATGATTGCCACCTCCAAAAAAGTAGTAGCCTTATCCATTTCAGAAAAAGTGAATTCATCGGAACAGCTGATCATCTGTGAGGTAGAAAAGATTCATGCGCTCATCACTGAACTTTCTCCGGACGCAGAAAAATTGAAACCTTACCGCAACAAAGGGATCGAGATTTTGTAAAAATCAAAGAACCGAAATTTTGTAAAAAAACAGGGAATTGAAATTTTAGAAAAGAATTTAAGTAATCCAAAAACAATGTATTATGAGGAAAAGCCAATTTACCCGACCCTCCGGCCGGTTATTCATTTTCTGTCTGTTGCTGCTGATGAATCTCGCAGCCACCGGCGTTTATGCACAGGTGAAAATATCGGGAACTGTTACCGACGGTGCCGGTAAACCTGCTGCTTTTTTAACAGTACAGGTTAAAAACAACAAGGCCGGTGCTTCCACCAATAATGACGGCGGGTATTTACTCAGTGCCGATATTAAGCCCGGCAGTTATACGCTTGTTTTTTCTGGTGTAGGTTATAAAACCCTGGAAAAACCATTGGTCATTGGTTCGGCTGCCAGCTATGTTGTGGATGCGCAGGTGGAAGAATCCGCTTCCAAACTCGATGAGGTCGTCGTGACGGGTACTTCACAGGGCACTACCCGCCGCCAGCTGGGAAGTTATATCAGCAGCGTTAAAGCGGATGAGTTGTCAAAAGGTTCGACCGGCAATGTGCTGGCTGCCCTTCAGGGCAAAACCGCAGGTGCGCAGATCTCCCAGAACTCAGGAGACCCAGCCGGCGGCATTTCCGTTAAATTAAGAGGAGTCAGTACTATCTCAGGCTCTACCGAACCCCTGTATATCATTGACGGGGTCATCATCGATAATTCTACCACCAGGGTCACCAATGCCGATCCCAGTTATGCAGGTGGCAATTTCGTGGGTTCAGTCGGACAGAACCGGATGGTGGATATTAATCCGGCAGATATCGAAAGGGTGGAAGTCCTGAACGGCGCAGCGGCTGCGGCTATTTATGGTTCCAGGGCCAATGCCGGTGTTGTGCAGATCTTTACCAAAAGGGGCAGCACGGGAGCACCGGTGGTGAATTTATCGACCAGTTTCAATGTCAACCAGATCAGGAAAAAATTGAAGGTCAATGAAGCGCCCACTAAATTCGGCGGCTCTCCTGATGTGCAGACCCAAACCATCCTCACACCGGCCCTTACCAATACGACAGCGGTGACCCGGCATAATTACCAGGATTATATTTTCAGGACCGGTATCGGATCGGATAATACCATCTCCGTAAGCGGCGGCAAAGACAAAACGAAATATTATACTTCTGCCTCCTATCTCTTCAATCAGGGGATTATCCGAAACACGGATTTCGGCCGGTATAGTTTCCGTATGAACCTGGACCAGGTACTCACGAATTGGGCGACGTTTAATGTGAGCATGAACTATATCTATGATAAGACCAATGAGAAACCGGATGGCAATACTTTTTATTCGCCGATGAATTCGGTGACCATCATCGGTAACTATTATGATATCCAGCAAAGAAATGCCTTTGGCAATCTTAAGGCAGTAGGAGAGCGGGGCAGGGTAAATCCGGTTTCGGTTGTGGAGGATATCAAACAGCAGCAGCAAACCAGCAGGATCATCAGCGGCGCAGGTTTGAAACTGACGCCCATTAAAAATCTGACGGTCGATTATCATTTGGGGATCGACAATTACAGCCAGGACGGCACAACCTTTATTCCACCCTATGCCTATAATGTGAGCCTGGGTTTCTTTGGCGGCGGAGCTTCCCTTGATCCTGCGCAGAACGGCTATGCCAGTGCAGGGACCAATACCTCCTTTCTCATCAATCACGATTTGAACGCAACCTATAACTGGAAAATCAGCGATAACCTGGCTTCCGTTACGCAGGTAGGTTATTCACAGCAATACCAGAAGGGGCATTATTCCTTGCAGCAGGGCCGTGGTCTTCCGCCTTATGTGCAGGTGGTCAGCGGTGCAAGTACGGCAATACCCGGCGCCGATCAGCGAAGCGAATATTCAATTTCCGGAGAATATATTCAGCAGAATTTTAAGTACCGTAATCAGTTGTTCCTGACCGGTGCGCTGCGTTTGGACGGGTCCTCTGTTTTTGGATCCAGCGAAAGGAATCAGGTATATACAAAATTAAGCGGCAGTTATGTACTTTCCGGTACGGATTACTGGGATAAAATGGGTGTGGCTAAATGGTGGAACTTATTCAAACTCCGTGCAGCCTATGGAGAATCAGGCAACCTGACGGGTATACTTCCTTACGCAAGGTTTAACACCTATACTGCAACCGCCTTTGTCGGCGGTTCTTCTTTCCAATCCCAAACAACTTATACCGACCCGAATGTGAAACCGGAAAGACAACAGGAATTGGAAATCGGTACGGATATGGCCTTCCTGGAAAACCGGATCGGACTTAGCGTCAACTATTATCACAAAAAGGTAAACGACCTGCTGATCAGTCGTCTGATCGGACCTACGAATGGCTATTCCGCCTTATTAAGGAATATTGGAGCCCTGCAGAATAACGGGTTGGAGCTTGTATTGAATTTTACTCCGGTGAAGACAAAAGATTTTACCTGGGACCTGACGGCTATTTACAATCACAACACCAACAAGGCGCTGAATATCGGACAATCCCTGATCCTTTATAATACCAATGGAGGAGCACCTGTTGCGATAATCGGCGGTCAGCCAATCGGAGTATTTTATGGATCCTTTTTTGCCACCGATGACGCAGGGAATCAACTGAAAAATCCCGCTGGTATTCCGGTGATTGAAACGGGATTACAAAACAGTCCGTTGAGTTATACGCCCCAACGTGATCCTAATACGGGACTTCCTTTGAAAACGGCAACGACCTTGCAAAAAATAATCGGCAATCCTAATCCGAAATATACAGGTACACTTACCAGTGATTTCGGATATAAAAAATGGGGGCTGCATGTACAATTCGACGCCGTACAGGGCGTGAATGTCTTTAATGCGGATTTCAGGACCCGTCAGGGGGTTGACAATGGCACCGTTGCCCAGCAGGAAGATGAGGGCAAACTGCCACGTGGCTATATTGCAGGCGTCTATAATACTCAGCAATGGAGGATCGATGACGGAGCATTTGTAAAACTGCGTGAAGTAGCGGTAAGTTTTGCCATGGGTAAGTTGAAAGGGTTTAATGACCTCAACTTTAGCCTTGGCGCACGCAATCTGGTCTCCTGGGACAAGTACAGAGGATACGATCCGGAAGTGAATGCCGGCGGTCAGAGCACCATTCTTCGGGGGATCGATTTTGGATCCGTTCCAATTCCCCGGACATTCAGCGCTACCATCCGTGCAAAATTCTAAAACTTCAAAACATTAAATTATGAACAAACAAATTCTTCCATATAGAACCCGTATTCTCGGCGTCCTGTTGTTGTTTTCGCTGGCGGCCTGCAAAAAGAATTTCACCGACCCTTCCGGTCCGTCTTCCGGCCAGGCCTTTAATTCCCCCAATGCACTGACTGATGTGGCCGTTGGTCTGCAGAACTGGTATACCAATGGCAGGGGAAGCGTTCTCTATAATACTATTACAGCTGATGGTTTGCTGACCAATCAATTGTTTGTGGTCAATGCCGGTAATACCGATGAAGGCCAAATGGGAACCGGGGGCGGGGCCGTACAAAATACCAATGGTATAGTAACTGGCCTCTGGGCGGTCTGCAATAAGATCATTTTCGATGCGGATAGTGTGCTCAGCCAGACCGGCAAGATCGTTTCCGATAAAAACTACGCCAGCGGTCTGATAGCCTATACCTCCATTTTCAAAGCGCTGGCAATCGGGGATATGGCTAATTTCTGGGACCATGTACCTGCTGGTATTGCCGATACACTGGGAGTCTCTAATGTAGGATTCGTTTCCAATACCCAAGGCTATCTTAATGCTGTCGCCGTTATCGATAATGCCTTGAATGCTGTAAATGCAAATGCCATCAGCAGTACCTTTCTGGGTAATATCCCGGGTGGGAATGCCAATATCGTCAATGCTTTGTATGCCTTAAAAGCCCGGTTCCTGCTATTCGCCGGTAATTATACAGACGCCCTGACAGCAGCCAACAGTGTATCACTGAACTTATCCTCGACATTTACTTATAATACCGTTACCACCAACCCGATCTTCACCCTGGTCGCATCTACCAATAATATCTATCAACCAACTGATTCCACGATGGGTTTACCTGTGGGTCTGCAACCCGATCTGAGTGATAAAAGAGAGCCTTTTTATATCTCCATCAATACCGGCATCATTCCCCGTTACAGGATTAAAGGCTTTTTTACAAGCACGACATCTCCCATCCCCGTATTCTTACCCGGTGAGATCATGCTGATCAAAGCGGAATGTTATGCACAGCAGGACGATCTGGTCAATGGGGCTGCCTGGCTGGATAGCGTGGTGTTAAAACAGCCCTCCCAGGATGTCTTCGGCGTGGGAGCGGGATTGAGTACGCCCGTGGTCGTGACCTCCAAGGATGATCTGTTGCAGCAGATCTACAAACACCGGGCTATCGAATTGTTCATGTCCGGGCTCAGACTTGCTGACCAGCGGAGACTGAACAGACCGGTCGGCGAGCGTAAACGCAGCTACCTCCCTTATCCGTTCGTGGAAAGGAATGGTAATACCAATACACCTCCGGACCCGACTTTTTAAAAGGGGACGAACACTTTAATAAGATCGGCTGCTTTTATCGTGCAGCCGGACCTAAAGCCCGCTACAGGTAATTCTGCAGCGGGTTTTTTTATGTCTTCTACCGTTTGAACAAAAAAATCTACCGGAAAAAGGGCCGTCCCTGCCGATGGTCATTTACGCTTCCGGCCATTTTATTTTCTGCCTATTTTGAAAAATGATTGCCAGGCTGCTACTACTCCTGTCCTTAATTTTTATCGTTTTTTCCCTGTCAGCCCAGGATATTGTTTTTTTCAAACCGGATTCGGTAAAAAAACAAATAAACGCGGTGCAGATCGATTCCTATCTGCGTATAGATGGGGTACTGGATGAACCGCAGTGGCGGCTGGCGGGCTTTTCTCCCCCCTTTGTCCAGATAGAACCTTACCAGGGTAAAGAACCCCGTCAGCAAACCGAAGTTAAAGTATTGTATAACCGGCAATACCTCTATTTTGGAATTTTCGCACGGGACTCTGTTGGTAAAGCAGCTATCAGGGCAACGGATTTCAAACGGGATTTTAATTCCGCGCAGCATGACCTCGTTAACCTGGTCTTTGATGGATTCAATGACCGACGCAATGCGATGGCCCTGGCAACGAATGCTTATGGCGTACAAAGGGACATGTTGTCTTTTGACGATCTTTATTATGATATCGATTGGGATGGTTTATGGAAAGTCCGTACCTCCAGAACGGATTCGGGATGGGTTGCCGAACTGGCCATACCCTGGACAACTTTGCGTTATCCAAAAACGAAGGATTCCCTGCAAACCTGGGGATTTAATGTATTCCGGAACCGGCGGCTGACCAACGAAACTTCTGCCTTATCGGAGTTTCCCCGTTCCGTTACTTCTACGCGGATGGATTATGCCGGTCAACTCACGCATTTGCAGCCTCCCCCGCCAAAAGTCAATATTCGTCTGCAGCCTTATTTCCTCACCTCTTATGATCATTATAAGGGCTATGAGCAACCTATAAAATCCGAAGAGACAAAATACAAACCGGGCGGCGATCTTAAATGGGCCATTAATTCCAATTCGGTATTGGACCTGACCGCCAATACTGATTTTGCACAGGCGGATGCCGACAGACAGGTGAATAATGTAACCCGGTTCTCCGTTTTTTTTCCGGAGAGGAGACAGTTCTTTTTAGAGAATGCTTCCCTGTTCGGAGTCGGTGTCAGCCCGTCGCCTGACGCTTCGGGGGGGAATATGCGTATCCAGCCGTTCTTTAGCCGGAGCATCGGTCTGGATGATAATGGCGATCCCATCCCGATCGATGCAGGAGGCAGATTTGTATACCGGTCTTCCCAATTAAATTATGGGGGGGTGGTCATGCGGCAGCAGGGTAACCAAACAACACCGGCGAGCAATTTTGCCGTGGGAAGGATCTCCAAAAATTTTGGCCGCCAGAACCGGATCGGTGGACTGATTACCCTTAAGAACCGTTCTGACGGTTCGAATATCGTGAGCGCCCTCGATGGTTTTTTCCGGCTAACGGACGAGCAGTCCATTAACACTATGGTGATGCAGTCGACGGATACCAGGACCAACCAAAAAGGTATGGCGGGTTTTGCGCAATATTATTACTCCAACAATAATTTAAAAATATGGTGGACAGAATCCTTTGTCACCAAAAACTTCGACCCACAGATGGGATTCGTTTCGCGGAAAGATGTCGTAGCGACCACCCCCGGCATTTTTTACCTATACAGGGGAAAGGCGCTGCCTTTTAAAAAAATACTACGGGCCTTTGAGCCAAGCTTCAGCCCTGAATTATATTACCAGGCATCGACCGGAAAAATAACTGAGGCTACTTTTAATATATATCCTGTATGGCTGAACTTTATCAGCGGAGCCTATTTTGGCTATGGAATAACGCCCACTTACCAACGCCTGACGGAACCGTTTCAACCGCTGGGAGTAAATATATCGACAGGCGAATACAGGTATACGCAATACCAGATCTGGGCCAGCACAGACCCTTCAAGAATTGTAAACCTGCAGGTTATTTATAACAGCGGTCCCTATTTTAACGGCAAACTGCATTCCGGCGACTGGACCCTCCAGTTTGCACCCATTCCCCATATTTCGTTGACGGGCCGTTTTAACCGAAACCGTTTTTTTGGGGTGGGTGAACCAAGAATAAATACCACCATCGATCTTTATAGCATCGAAGGTCGTTTTGCTTTGAATCCCCGCATTCAATTAGTCGGGTTTTATCAGCAGAATTCAGAGAACAATTCCAGGAATTTTAATATTCGTTTCTCCTGGGAATACCAGCCCTTATCCTACATCTATTTTGTATACAATCACACTGGTTTCAACGGTGGTCTTACTCCTTCCCGATCCGAAGATCATGTGATCGCAAAAGTCAGCTATCTCAAACATTTTTAAAGGAAGGCATTACTCGTTATCTTCGTTCGGAGTAAGACAAAACAACAATTATGGCCCCTGTTCATATTTTAGATTTGCATTTTAAGGCGGAAGAAAGTATCGCCGCTTTTTTAATTCCAACTTCAGAAGGGCCGGTGCTTATCGAAACAGGACCCGAAAGCACCTGGGATTATCTGGAGGCAGGCATAAGACAAGCGGGTTACCAGGTGAGCGATATCCGGCATGTATTGGTCACGCATATTCACCTGGACCACTCGGGCGCTGCCTGGAGATTGGCAAAAAATGGGGCAACCATATATGTTCATCCAAATGGATTGCCGCACCTGGCCAATCCTGAAAAATTATGGAATTCCGCCAGCCAGATCTATGGAGCGGAAATGGGTAGTCTCTGGGGTAGGATGGAACCTGTTCCTATGGAACAGTTAAAACCAGTGGGGGAGGGGGATACGATCGGGATCGGTGACCTGAAGATCGATGTGTGGTATACTCCGGGGCATGCTATTCATCACAATGTCTACCAGGCAGGTGACAGCCTTTTTACCGGCGATGTGGCCGGGGTTAAGATCGGCAAGGGTCATGTTCAGCCGCCCTGTCCGCCACCGGATATTAATATTGAATTATGGCTTCAGTCGATAAAAAAACTTAAGGATCTTAATCCCTCCTCCTTATATCTTACCCATTTTGGAAAACAGGATGACCCGTCGGGAATATTCCTGGAATTAGAGGACCGGCTTCAGGATTGGGCTAATTGGATAAAACCTTTTTTTGAAAAAGGCAAAAAGCCGGAAGAAGTAATTCCCGCTTTTAAGCAATACACCATGGCTCAATACGCCGCTGCCGGTTTACAGGAAGAAGAGCTGATGCGTTATGAATATGCGAACCCTGCTTTTATGTCGGTTACGGGATTGTTCCGCTACTGGAAATTAAAAACACATGGTCGCCTGTAGTTATTCTACATGAATTTTTCTTTCCCGTTGATAATCAATATCAAGTAGCCATTTTTTTGAAAAATTTGGTTTTTCCCGGATAAATTTATTTAAAATAATTTTTGGCAACCGATTAGTTGCATATATTTGCAACCGAACAGTTGCGGATGAATGCGGATGGTTGCGGATAGGTTGCGGTAACTATAAAAAGGAGGGGTTTACAATGAGAAGAGACGTATTTCAGGCGATAGCAGATCCGACCAGGCGGGATATTATCAGCCTGATCGCGGCAAAGACCTTGACGCCGACAGCTGTGGCGGATAGTTTCGATGTCAGCAGGCAGGCTATTTCCAAACATATAAAGATATTGACCGAGTGCGGGCTTATTGTCATTAAACAAAAGGGCAGGGAACGTTATTGTGAAGCGAAACTGGACAAACTCAACGAAGTTTTTTCATGGGTAGAGCAATATCAACGGTATTGGATAACCAAGATAGATTCACTGGAAAGATATTTAGACAAACTTCAAAAAGATAAAAAAAATGCAGGAAAAAAATAGTTCTCCGGCCGCTATACCAACCGGAACCCAAACAGGTTCATCAAAAAATTCCGAAACGGGTACACCCGGTAATTCGTTTCGCCAGCATGGCAATGAATTGATCTATACCCGGATGCTGAATGCGCCAAGGGATATGGTGTGGGAAGTTTGGACCCAGCCGGAACATATCAAAGAATGGTGGGGTCCTGATGGATTTACCCTTACCAATAATTCAATGGATGTACAAACGGGTAAGAACTGGAATTTTATCATGCACGGTAATGGGCAGGACTATGATAACAGGATTCAGTACCTGGAAGTGGTCCGACCTTCCAGGCTGACGTACAAACAGGGAGATGGAAAAGGAACCCTGAGTTTTACCGTATATGTCACCTTTGAAGAGGCGGCGGAAAAAACCCTCCTGACGATGCGGTCGGTCTTCGAATCGGAGGCTGTGATAGCAGAATTGAATCGCAAGGTAAATGCCATAGAGAGCGGTAACCAGACATTAAACAAACTGGAAGGATATATTAAAATACAACTCACCATTCGTCAACAACTAAAAACAAAAAACATGTCAAGAGTCAGCACTTATCTCAACTTTTCCCGGAACACGGAGGAAGCCTTCAAATTTTACAAAACAGTATTTGGGACTGAATTCAACGGGAACGGGATTTCCCGGCTGGGAGATCTTCCTCCATCAGAAGAAATGCCAACATTAAGTGATGAAGACAAGAAATTGATCCTGCATGTTGAATTGCCCATACTCGGAGGACATATTTTAATAGGAACCGATGCTCCGGAATCTATGGGTTTTACGCTTAATTTCGGGAACAATGTATATATCAATCTGGAACCGGATACCAGGGTGGAAACAAAAAAATTATATGATGCGCTTTCTGTAGGCGGAAAGGTGACCATGGAATTACAGGATATGTTCTGGGGTGCCTATTTTGGTAGTCTGACCGACAAGTTCGGCGTGCAGTGGATGTTTAATTGTACGCAGAAAGCATAATCGGGTATCTTGCGGGTACAATATTAAGTTCTACCTAATGGACCCATTAAAGGAAATGTTCAACAGGGAATTTTACCTGAATTTTGCCGGAGTATTGGAAAGGACAGAAAAGAATTTTAATGCAAAGGCATTTGTAAGGGAGGTAACCGATGGTTTGGGCGCATTATCGCTGAATGGCCGGTTAAGAAACACGGCTATAGTGCTTAAAAAACACCTGCCTTTCACGTATAAGCAAACGATAGAAATATTATATCGGGCGGCACCATCGCTCCCCGGCGGATATACCGCGCTGGTGCTGCCCGATTTTGTCGGGTTATACGGAAAGGAAGATGTCGGTCTTTCGTTGGAAGCCCTTAAGTATTTTACGGTCTTCGGTTCTTCGGAATTTGCGATCCGCGAATTTCTGCGCACAGACCTGGCGCGAACTATCGCGGTCATGGAAAAATGGGCGGAAGACAGGAGCGCGCATGTAAGGCGGCTGGCTTCGGAAGGTAGCAGACCCCGGCTGCCCTGATCCTTCAAGCTGGACCAGATCATAAAAGAACCAAAATGGACAAGAGGGATCCTGGAAAAATTAAAGACTGATGAAGAGCCCTATGTAAAAAAATCGGTGGCGAACCATCTGAACGATCTGTCCAGGGATAATACAGCTTATATGCTTCAATTGGTAAAAAGCTGGGATAAGAACAACCCGCATACCAGTTGGATCATCAAACATGCCAGCCGGACACTAATCAAAAAAGGGCATAAAGAATCGCTGGCTTTATTCGATTTCGAGAAAAATGTCAAAGTCCGTTTCGATAAATTCAAAATAAGTACGGCAACGATAAAACTGGGAGAAGAACTGCATTTTGAATTCAGACTGACCAGCGAAAAAAAGACCAGTCAGAAACTGGTTATCGACTATGCCGTACATTACTACAAATCTTCTGGTGAATTATCTGCAAAGGTCTTCAAGTTAAAAGAAGTTTCTCTCCTGCCAGGCCAGGAAATCCAGATAAGCAAGAAGCAGTTATTTAAAGACCTGACCACCCGTAAACATTACCCGGGCAAACACAAACTGGAGATTATGGTTAATGGAAAGGTGATGGGCAGCAAAACGTTTACCCTGCTCTTCTGATGCCTTAAATAGTGCACGGGCCAGGATTGCTCCCCGGCCCGTGGCTTATGGAATTGCTAAAATTTTCTTTCTAAGGACTAATCATCTTTATAAGGCCGCCTGATCTTTGGAAACCGCGCGGTCTAAAGACCAGGTTGCGGAGCTTGCAGCACTCAGCGTTACGATCCTATCGGCATTTTCCAGGGTGATGTGATAGGAATTTTTCCCGTTGGTCGTTTCCCTGTAAAGACCGGTGATCCAATAACTCTTGTACTCTTTTTTAATCGTCGTCAATAATTTGGCAGGCAGTTTATCTGAAAGAATGTGACGTACTGCGGTGGAGCTTTTTTTTGAAGGTGTTTCTTCATTTGCAGCACGGTTGTCCGTTTTCGCATAGGCATTGGTAGATACAATAGCCATACATACGGCCACTAAAAGAATAGTCTGTTTCATAAGGGTATTTATTTAAAAACTTTTTGCCAGCTTAAAACGGTGTTTGAAAAGAATTAGTATGCCCTTTTTTATATTTTTAGGATTGGTATATCTTAAATACTGAGGATCAGCTGTGTTGACCGGAATATTTATGAGCAATGTATTTTTTTAAAAATACACCGGTCAGGGATTTTTTGTCCTTTACCATTTCCTGCGGGTTTCCTTCAAAAATAACTTTTCCGCCCTCTTTCCCGGCGCCTGGGCCCATATCGATGATCCAGTCCGCCTGGCTAATGACATCGAGGTTATGTTCGATGACGATCACGGTACTGCCTTTATTCACCAGCTGATTCAGAAGACGAATCAGATTCTCCACATCCGAAAGATGCAGACCGGTGGTCGGTTCATCCAGTATATAAATATTCCCTTCGGTTTCCAGTTCTGTGGCGAGTTTGATACGCTGCCTTTCACCGCCGGATAAAGAAGTAAGCGGTTGCCCCAATGATAGATAATCCAAACCGACTTCATGCAGCCGGTTCAGTACCGTGGTAATTTCCTTTTCCCTGAAAAAAACGATCGCTTCCATAACGCTTAATTTAAGCACCTCATCGATGTTTTTACCCCTGAGCGTATAGCTCAATACCTTATTGGTAAAACGGCGACCCTTGCAAACTTCACAGGTGGTAACGATCGTATCCATGAAGGCCAGATCGGTGTAGGTTACTCCCAATCCTTTGCAGACCGGGCAGGCCCCCTCTGAATTGAAACTGAATAGCGAGGCATTTACCTTATTCTGTTTGGCAAAAAGTTGACGGATAGGATCGGAAATACCGGTATAGGTAGCGGGATTGGACCGTTTGGATCCGGCCAGTGCGCTTTGGTCGATACAAATAGATTCAGGGTATAGCCGGGGGATCATACCATTGATCAGGCTGCTTTTGCCCGACCCGGCCACACCGGTCACCACAGTGAGCACCCCCTTGGGGATTCGGACACTGACATGTTTAAGATTATGCAAGGTGGCATTGCGGATCTCCAGGAAGCCGCTGGCAGGCCTCATTTCTTTTCTTACACCCATTGTTTTTTGCAGATATTTTCCGGTCAGGGTATTGGACCGGAGCAGGCCCTGTACCGAACCTTCAAATACCACTTCCCCACCATTTTTTCCTGCACCGGGCCCCATATCGATGATATGATCTGCAGCAAGAATGACATCCGGATCATGTTCGACCACCAGAACTGTATTTCCTTTATCCCTGAGCGTTTGCATGAGTTCGTTCAATTGGTGGACATCGCGGGCATGAAGACCTGTGCTGGGCTCGTCAAAAATATAGGTCATATCGCTCAGACTGCTGCCCAGGTGCCGCACCATTTTCACCCGTTGGGATTCGCCGCCGGAAAGGGTGGATGTTTCCCTGCTTAAACTAAGATAGCCGAGGCCAATAGAAATAAGATGTTCCAGTCTTTCTGCAATGCCGTCTATCATGGTCTTTGCCACCGGCTCCTTTATGGTTTGTATAAAGGGCAGCAGATCATCAACCTGCATGGCGGTACAATCGGCAATAGAAAGCTCCTTTATTTTACAGTTTAGTACGGTGGCATTTAATCTTGCCCCACTACAATGGGGACAGACTTCTTTTTTAACGACATGGGCCAGGGTTTCCTGGCTGTCATTTGGGTCTTCTTCTTTTCCCAGGAATCTTTTAGTGAAGCGGGGAATCACTCCCTCATATTTCGCTGACGGCCACCAGCCGGGCGCCGGATTCTCCGGTTTTATCTCCTCCTGGTATAGGAGCCGCTTCCATTCTTTGTCAGTGTACCTGCTGAGCTTTTTATCGTTATCGAAGTAACCGGAAAGAACATATCGTTTCCATAAAGCGGTGCCTGGCCAAAATGTCGGGAACCGGATAGCCCCTTCGTTTAGCGATTTGTTCCTGTCGAACAGGCTGTCAATATCAATCGTAGTCACGGTTCCGATTCCACCGCATTTGGGGCACATGCCTTCCGGATGATTGAACGAAAAAACGGAGGATTCACCCACGAATGGTTTTCCGATCCGGGAGTATAACAAGCGTAACAAGGAATAGATATCTGTAATGGTGCCTACGGTTGACCGGGCATTTCCCCGGATTCGGTTCTGATCTACCACAATGGCCGGGCTAAGATTTTTTATAAGATCGGCATCCGGTTGCCCGAAATGGGGAAGACGATGCCTTATAAAACTGCTGAAGGTTTCATTTAACTGCCGTTGTGCTTCCGCGGCGATCGTATCGAAAACCAGGGAGGATTTACCCGAACCAGAGACTCCGGTTAGCACAGTGATCTGTTTTTTGGGAATACTAACGGTAATGTTCTTCAGGTTGTTTTCTCTTGCTCCTTTGATCAGGATATAGTTATTTTCATTGCTTTTCATATAAAAAGGCGGGACAAATTTGATACCAAATTCGTCCCGCCTTTTTATAAACTCTTAGTATAACGGGTGGCATGATTTTTTCCACACAGCCCTATAACGAATGCTATATAAACTTCAGCACCTCTTTCCCCATCGCCTCGGTTCCCAGTAGTTTATCTGCAGAAGTGGATTTGTCGGCAATATCCCTGGTGCGGAACCCTTCCTTTAACACCTGGTCAACAGCATGGATGATCGCTTCGGATTCGGTCTTCAGTCCAAAGGAAATATCCAGCAACAAGGCTGCCGATAAAATGGAGGCTAAGGGATTGGCAACCCCTTTGCCGGTGATATCGTGGGCAGAACCATGAATGGGTTCATACACGCCTGTGCCGTCCCCAATGGAAGCCGAAGCCAGCATGCCCATGGACCCGGCGATCTGTGAGGCTTCGTCCGTCAGGATATCGCCAAAAAGATTAGCGGTAACCACTACGTCAAAACGAAGGGGATCTTTGATCAGCAGCATGGCCGTGGCATCGACAAATTGATGTTCTACCTGAATATCAGGGTATTCCAGGGCAACTTTCTGTACCACTTCCCTCCACAGACGGGAAGTTTCCAGTACATTGGCTTTATCTACCGAGCATACTTTCTTTTTCCGGGTTCTCGCAGCTTCAAAAGCCTTGCGGGCAATACGTTCTACTTCGTAACGGCTGTATTCTGCCACATCATAGGCCGTGTCTCCGTTATTTTTTCTTCCTTTTTCACCAAAATAAATATCACCGGTCAGTTCGCGGAAAAATAAAATATCTGCGCCTTTTAAAATTTCCGGTTTGATGCTGGATGCGCCCAGCAATTCATCGAATAATTTGATTGGCCTGAGATTGGCATACAGACCCAGTTCCTTGCGCATTTTCAGCAGGCCTTGTTCGGGCCTGACTTTGGCCGAAGGATCGTTATCGTATTTGGGATGGCCCACGGCGCCGAAAAGAACGGCATCCGATTTGCGCATTTTTTCCAGGGTTTCGTCAGGTAAAGGATTGCCTGTTGCTTCAATCGCTACATGCCCGATCAGAGCTTCATCGTAGGTAAAGGTATGACCGAACTTTGCGGCGATCTTATCCAAAACTTTTTTTCCAACTGCGGTAACTTCCTGTCCGATCCCATCTCCGGGTACGATTAAAATATGCTTGTTTGCCATTCGACTGTTTTCTTTTATTATTTATGGTAATAATTTATTTTCTGCTATTCAGATAGCCGGGACTCAGATTATATTCAGCATCTTCTGCGTGGCCTTGATTGCCGAAACTGTTTGGTCACTGTCGAGCCCTCTGGTCTTGAATTCTTTTTGGTTGTGGCTCCAGGTGATGATCGTTTCGCATAGGGCGTCGGTTTTGCCTCCCGGTGGAATACGAACCGCATAATCCGTTAGAACGGGCAGATCCTGTTTCCGGGTTTTATATACCTTCTTCAAGGCATTCATAAAGGCATCGTACTGACCGTCCCCCTGTGCATGTTCCTCAAAGAGCTCTCCTTTGATGGAGATCTTGATCGTGGCGGAGGGGTTGAGTTCCTTGGAATGGGTGAGTACGTAATTTTCTATTTTTACTTTTTCCTCGATCCGGTTGCTGTCCAGGATATCGGAGATGATATAAGGCAGATCGGCCTGGGTCACTACTTCTTTCCGGTCTCCCAATTCGATGATGCGCTGGGTCACTTTTTTAAGATCGGGTTCGGACAATTGGAGGCCGAGCTGTTGTAAATTATTTTCAATATTGGCCTTGCCGCTGGTTTTACCAAGGGCGTATTTACGCTGACGGCCAAAACGTTCGGGCATCAGATCGCTGAAATATAATTTATTCTTTTTGTCTCCATCGGCGTGGATACCTGCCGTTTGTGTAAATACATTTTCGCCGACCACCGGTTTATTGACCGGGATCCGGAATCCGGAAAAGGCCTCCACCAGTTTGCTCACTTTATATAAGGAAGTTTCGGCGATGGATGTTTTTATCCCCGGCAGGAAGTCATTCAGGACAGCTATGGCGCTGGCCAGGGGAGCGTTGCCGGCTCTTTCACCCATTCCGTTGATCGTCAGATGGATGCCGTGTGCGCCGGCTTTAATGCCTTCCAGCACGTTTGCGGTTCCCAGGTCATAATCATTGTGGGCATGAAAATCGAAATGTAGTTTCGGGTAACGTTGAACGATCTCCGAAACGAAGGCGTAAACTTCGGATGGGATCAGAATGCCTAAGGTATCGGGAAGCATCACCCTTTTTATCGGCTGGTCCTTTAAAAAATCGAGATATTGAAATACATATTCTTTGGAATGGCGCATTCCATTGCTCCAGTCTTCCAGGTAGACATTAGATTCCAGTCCTTTTTTCTTAGCCAGTTTGATGACCGCGGCTACTTCCGCAAAATGTTGTTCGGGTTTTTTCTTTAACTGGTGTGTTAAATGATTCAGCGAACCTTTGGTCAGCAGGTTCATTACCTTAGCTCCCGTCTTCAGCATCCATCCTATGGAGACATCGTCATCGACAAAGGTCAGTACTTCCACCTTGTTTAAAAAGCCATTTTCCTTTGCCCATCCGGTAATGGCCTTAACCGCCTCGAATTCACCTTCGGATACACGGGCCGAGGCAATCTCTATTCTGTCCACCTTTACTTCGGTTAGCAGGAGCTGGGCAATCGTTAATTTTTCAGTGGGCGAAAAAGAAACTCCGCTGGTTTGTTCACCATCGCGAAGGGTGGTGTCCATTATTTCAAGATAGCGTTGGGCAACTGGCATAGAAGGTAAGGGCTGTTTTAATAGAGGCTCTTGGCGGCGAATGAACGGATTTCGTTGTTCATGGCCTGCAGATAATCGATATCGTCAAAACCATTGGTCAGATTATGTTTCTTATAACCGTTGATGGCGAAAGGTTCGTTTGCCCCGGTTGCCAGGATGGTGATAGTCTGATTGGGCAGGTTCACTTCGATTTCGGTATGTGGATCTGATTCGATGGCCGTAAAGATCTTATCCAGGAATTCCGCGCTTACCTGTACCGGTAAAATACCGATGTTCAGGGAATTACCTTTAAAGATATCCGCAAAAAAACTGGACACGACGCAACGGAAGCCATAGTCATAAATAGCCCAGGCTGCATGTTCACGACTGCTGCCGCTTCCGAAATTTCTTCCGGCTACCAGTATTTTGCCTGAATAGATGGAGTTGTTCAATACAAAATCCTTTTTAGGGGTATTGTCGGTTTCATAACGCCAGTCGCGGAACAGATTATCGCCAAACCCTTTACGTTCGGTCGCTTTTAAGAAACGTGCCGGGATGATCTGATCGGTATCCACATTTTCGATCGGCATGGGAACTGCGGAACTCCTTAGTACGGTGAATTTATCGTAAGCCATTTTTTATTCTCTTTTTAATATTCTTGTCGGTTAATAACTAAATCTAGGCCATCAATTTCCTCGGGTCGGTGATCACGCCCGTTACAGCTGCTGCCGCCGCTACCAATGGGCTTGCCAGCAGGGTCCTTGCTCCGGGTCCTTGTCTTCCTTCGAAATTGCGGTTGCTGGTACTCACCGCATATTTGCCGGCGGGAACCTTATCGTCATTCATGGCCAGACAAGCCGAACAACCAGGCTGGCGTAACTGAAACCCGGCTTCTGTCAGGATAGTCAGTATGCCTTCGTCTTTTATTTGTTGTTCAACGATATGGGAGCCGGGAACGATCCAGGCTGTTACCGAATCCGCTTTTTTACGGCCTTTTACGATAGAAGCGAAAGCACGGAAATCTTCGATCCGTCCATTGGTGCAACTGCCGATAAAAACATAGTCTACTTTTTTACCCAGCATTTCATCGTCTTCATGAAAACCCATATAATTAAGGGACTTTTCATAACTGCTTTTGCTGCCGCCTGCATCTCCGGCGAAAGGAACATGTTTGGTGATACCGATGCCCATGCCAGGGTTAGTGCCATAGGTGATCATGGGTTCGATATCGGCGGCATCGTAGGTATATTCCAGGTCAAAACTGGCGTCCAGGTCGGTCTTCAATGTTTTCCAGTATATAAGCGACTTGTCCCAGGCTTCACCCTTCGGTGCTTTTTCACGGCCGTTGATATAAGCAAAAGTGGTTTCGTCCGGAGCGATCATGCCTCCGCGTGCGCCCATTTCGATGCTCATATTACAAACCGTCATCCGGCCTTCCATGCTCATACTTTCAAATACCTCTCCGGCGTATTCCACAAAATAACCGGTGGCACCAGCCGCCGTCAGTTTGGAAATGATATAAAGGGTGACATCTTTCGGCGTAATTCCTTTACCCAGTTTACCATTTACCGTAACCCGCATTTTCTTTGGTTTGGGCTGCATGATACATTGGGAAGATAGAACCATCTCCACTTCCGAGGTACCGATACCGAAGGCAATAGCTCCGAAGGCGCCATGCGTAGAAGTGTGGGAGTCACCGCAAACGATGGTCATCCCGGGAAGGGTGATCCCGTTTTCCGGTCCTACGACATGAACGATCCCATTTTTGGGATTGCCCAGCCCCCAATGCGAAATGCCGTATTTGGCCGAATTTACCTCCAGGGCTTTTAGCTGTTTGGACGAAAGAGGGTCCTGGACAGGTAAATGCTGGTTGATGGTAGGGGTATTATGATCAGCCGTAGCAAAGGTTTTTTCGGGGAACATCACGTTCACGCCCCTTGTTTCCAATCCCAGAAAAGCGACAGGGCTGGTTACTTCATGAATAAAATGGCGATCGATAAAAAAGACATCCGGGCCATCTTCAATTTTCCTGACCACATGAGAATCCCAGACTTTGTCAAATAATGTAGAGGGTGTAGTACGCATATTTTAGAATTTATAAACGGACTGCAAAATTCTTGAAATTTATCCAGATTATAAGGTTTTTGTATGGATTTTTTCTAATGGTTGGTGCTGGCACGGGATTTTTATACCTTATATAAAAACGATGGCAAATAAACCGAAATCACGAATAGAAATGGCTGATTCTGAAGACGATAAGCAGCATTTGGCGCCGGAAAAGACCATTATAGACCTCCCGGATGTAGAAGATATTCCCGGCCAGGAAAATATCAGGATACCCCGATGGGGAGAAATGGCTGATACTACGATCTCTTCTGCTGATGAAGAAGGGGACGATATTTTCGAAGGGGAGGACGAGGATCTGGAAAAGGAAGATGGAGGTAAAAAAGTCACTTCCCCGGAAAAAGCACTACTAAGAAGGGCGGCCAACCAAACCCCTGACGATGAGTCGGAAACAGATGTTAAAAATTCTGCATTGGACAGCCGCGATAACGAAGGCGATTTGCTGAATGAAGGGAATTTGGAAACAGACCGTTTTGGAGAAGATCTTGATCTTCCGGAATCGGAATCAACGGATGATGAACAGTAGAACCAACGGATGACGAACCGTAGGGAAAACGGGTGACCAACAGTTGGAAATTTATCTTAATTTCCATAAAACACCCGTCATATGAGCTTAAAAAGAAGAGATTTTATCCGCCTTTCGGCAGGGAAAGCGTCCGTTGGCGGCGCCTTATTTTATGGCCTTTCTTCCTTTATTAATCGTCAGGACGTTCCTGGCCATGGCCAGCCCAATCTCCTGGCAGGTCTTACATCCATGACCGGTGATGTCACACCCATTACGGTCGAAGAAAGATTATCCAGGGTTGAAAAAGCTCGTCGGTTAATGGTGGAAAATAAAATGGAAGCCTTATTGCTGGATGCAGGCACTTCGCTTCAATACTTTACGGGTATCAGTTGGTGGCCCAGCGAGCGAACGATGGTAGCCATCCTTCCGGCAAAAGGAGATGTCAAATACATAAGCCCTGCTTTTGAGGCGGAACGGCTCCGGGAGTTGATAAAAATCGGAACGGATGTAAGGACATGGGAAGAACATGAAAGCCCCTACAAACAAATAGCAGGTACGTTAAAGGACCTTGGTATACGAAGCGGGAATATCGGGATAGAGGAACGTTTGCGGTTTTTCATACTGGATGGAGTTCGGAAAGAATTGCCAAATCTGAATTATGTCAGCGGGGATCCGGTTACCATGCCTTGCCGTCTCATAAAATCGCCTGCGGAGATCGCCTTGATGCAGAAGGCCAACGACATTACCATCGCCGCTTATAAAGCAGGGGTTGCTTTGCTGCATGAAGGCATGTCCCCGGGTGATTTTTCGGCCATCACGGCGGAGGCGCATGCAAAATTGGGTGTCTCCGGTGAGATCGGGGTTAATTTTGGGCAGGCTTCCGCCTTTCCCCATGGCAGTATACAGCCGCAGCATTTGAAAAAAGGAGATATGGTACTCATGGATGGCGGGTGTAAATTAGAAGGTTATTCCTCCGATATAAGCCGTACGGTCGTATTCGGTGCGGAGCCGACTAAACGTCAGCGGGATATTTGGGATCTGGAGAAAAGGGCTCAGGCCGCAGGTTTTAATGCCGCAAAAATCGGGGCTCCCTGTGAGCAGGTTGACATGGCCGTTCGGAAAGTATTGACCGACGCAGGTTTTGGCCCTGGCTATAAACTGCCGGGCTGTCCTCATCGTACCGGTCATGGAATAGGTATGGATGGCCATGAATGGGGCAATATGGTTCTTGGAAATAAACTTCCGATTCAGGCCGGCATGTGTTTTAGTGTGGAACCTACGATTGCCATATATGGTGAGTTCGGCGTACGTCTCGAAGATTGCGCCTATATGACCGAACAAGGGCCGAAGTGGTTTTCATTACCCAGTCCGGCAATCGATCAGCCATTTGCGTCGTAATCATTAATAAATGATCTTTAATGCCTGATCTTTAATACACATATACCACATACCCCCAGGGTTCGATCTTCCAGGGCTTACCCGTTAATGGCTCAGGATTATACATAAAGACATTATACGGACGCCCATAAAGACTTTTATCCTGTATGGTTACGGTTTGTTCCTGTGCCGATAAATTTAGGATAACGAGTATTTTTTTCAAGCCCTTACTTCGCACGAAAGCGTACAGGGCAGCATCGTCGCCAACGCTTATTTTTTTAAAAGAGGCGTTGGCAGCCAGCGCCACATTGTTTGCTCGAAGATGTAATAAGGTACTATAAAAGCCTGCTCTTTTTAGCTTGTTAAAGACGATTGTATCTTTTTCGAAGAAGGGGATGGCCTGGAGGATAGGCTCTTCCTGGCCGCCATAGATCAGCGGTATCGATCCTGCCATCGTTTGCGTAAATACAGCAAAGGGCGCATGTGAAACTCCCGGAAAAACGCCGAAATCGGCCTGGTTCCAACTGTTTTCATCATGATTGCTGGTGAAATAGAGTTTCTGGGAATTTTTTGGGAATGCCGAATCGTAGGCCAACCTAACACTGTCAAGGGCAAAGGCCGGAGACGATCCTTTGGCCACGCTTGCCATTTTGTGGAACATATCCCAGGGATAAAACGCATCGAAACCATTTTGAAGCAAATAGGGTTTATCTCCTTCAGCCAGCATAAAAACATTTTTCAGTTGATGCAGCTGACCGATACATCGTTTCCAGAAATCTCCCGGGATGTTCCAGGCCACATCGCAACGAAAGCCATCGATCCCGGTTTGGTTGATCCAGAATTTTAGGGAGACGATCATGCTGTCCTGCATTTCACGGTTCGTATAATCCAATTGGCGGGTATCCGTCCAGTCAAAGGGGACGGCAGCTTTGCCGGTGGAATCTTTTACATAAAAATCCGGATGCCGGATCAACCAGGGATGATCGGCGCCGGTATGGTTGGGCACCCAATCGATCAGGACTTTCATGCCTTTGGCATGGATGGAGGTGACCAGTTGTTTGAAATCGGAAAGGTTGCCGAATTCCGGGTTGATGGCCGTATAGCCTGAGACGGCATAATAACTACCCAGGCTTCCTTTACGATCCGTTTTACTGATGGGATTGATGGGCATGAACCAGAGGGTTTGTACGCCCATTTTTTTCAGCCGGTCCAGGTGCCGGGCAAAGGCCTTGAACGTTCCCTCCGGCGTATATTGCCGGACATTGACTTCATAGATGTTTCCCTGTTGGGACCAGGCATTAACTATTTTAACCGGCTGCCCTGATTGACCGATAACGGTAACGGTTCCGAACGTAGTCGCGGCAATCAAAAAAACAAAAAATATTTTCATCGGATGCCCTTTAGGTTCTTAAAGTTAATTCTTTTTCAGGCATTTTATATGTCGTGTATTTGGGTAGTTCACGGAACTGTAATATTCAGAAAGGGTAGGGTGATATTAAAGGGCAGGCTGATATTAAAATGATGGAGGCCATAATTTAAATGCCAATACAGGAACTCTGCTTTAAAGTTTTGGTAATGTGGTGCGCTTAAAACCGTCCAGGGGTTCCAGCTCTGTTGAAGGGTGCCATCAGTAAGCCGGGCCGCCCTTCCCCCATACATGATTGATGCTCTTTCCAGAAAATCAATGGCATCTGCATCCCTGGAAATGGCGACCAGGAACCAGGGACCGTACCCATAGGGATTCCATTCATGGCGTACATGACGGTAATGGGCTAAATAGACAACAGAGCCCTGATCCCCTCCTGTTTTTCCTTTATAGGGAAGGATGGTCAATGCCTTCCAGAAAGCAATCGTATTCCATTGACTCCAATCATTGGCAAATTTTAAATAAAATCCCTCTGCCGGATTTCCGACCGTCGTCCTCGGGCTAATGGCGTCCCGGAGATCGGCACTCTGGAACATGAAATAACTGGCTACATTGGAAATCCCATCCTTGATCCAGTGTTCTTTCAGGGAAAAACGAAGGACCGGGGTATCTATAATATTTACATAAGGTGAATCGTTGGGATCATTATACCACCAGCGTCTTATTCTTCCTTTGATCGCACCTTCCGTCCCGAGGGTGAGTCCCCCCAGCATATAGGTGAATACCCGGTTATTGACTGCAATATTTGCCTCCAATACATGGAGAAGCCGGAAAATCGTATTGGCAGAAATTACGTTGATGGCAATATCCGTGGCTGTATTGCGGGCAAATTCCATGGTAGAATTGGATTGGTGATAAGCTGTAAGGGCAGCGCCTGCCAGCAGAGCTTTTCGGGGATTATTCCTGCCATAGGTTCCCGCCCTTCGGGCAACGCTTATGAGAAGAGCCGCTCCCGCCGCGAGTCCTGTAAGAATCGGGGCAAGGAGGGGGATACGCCCGTCCGCGTCTACAAAACTGACCGGGTTGTTATTGCCATAGGCATAAGGACTTCCTGTCCCGGCGACCGGATCGGCGGCATAAAATCTTCCGGTCTCCGTATCGTAGAACCGGGCCCGGTAATTATACAGACCGCTAAAAGAATCAAACTCCTGCCCGGTATAGAGATAGGGTATGCTGCCCTGTCCCTGTTGGCGGATACTGCCTCCGAAAGGAAGATAATCGTTGATCCCCACCACATTATTGTGATTATCCAGTACCATCCGGGTAGATCCGAGATGGTCTTTAAGGATAAACTGGAAATTGCCATTATTTTCTGTGGCTACCAGGCCATCCGGTCCATAAATATAATGGATCGTCTGAGGCTGCCCGTTAATCGTCTGCATTTCCGCCAGCGGGTAATCGGATCCACCATGGATATATAATTTTTGCTGCAAGGTCGTGGATCCTATGCTGATCTTTTCCAAGACGCGCTGATCGTTGCTCCCATACGATAAGGCGGCAAGGAGACCTGCCGAAGTTCCTGTATTGAGGGAAATGGGCAACCCGCTGACGGGATCATAGGATAAATTGTTTATTCCCCGGGCAACCGATTGAATGATATTGCCATTGGCATCATAACTGTTATTGCCTGCGTTTACAGTGGCTACGCTGGACAGGGTGACTCCGTTCACCTGGAGGTAAACGCCGGTTCCGGTTCCGGATACGGGCTGTTTTCCATTCCGGAGCTGCAGGGTGATCATTACGGTACTTTCCCCGATTCCCAGGGAGGCCAGTATGGAGGGAAGATTAATGGAAGCGATAGATGCGGTAACCCAAATACCGTTGCTATCGGATATTCGTTGCAGGGGAATCTCTGCAAAAGTTCCGGATGCTGACTGCACCGAAAGATACCATCCGGCATCACCCGGGCCGGGAAACCCGGCTGCCGTTGCATATCCATAGGTCAGGGAATAGTTCCCCGCCGCGCTTAAAAAAGTATCGATCTGCAAACATTCATAATGTCCTAAGCTTCCCCCGGCGAGCTGCAGGCATTTTCCGCCTCCTCCTGTTCTATCCGTTACCGTACTGGCTGAAGGGCCGCCGTTATTATTTCCCCAGCTCCAATCTCCCTGGTAGTTAATGCCCGGGGCCGGCTGACCGGTTATATTCAGGGTATTGTCGGCGGTACCGGTGCTGTTCAACAATCGGTTATTGGTCACTGTTGTATTACCGGCCGACTGTCCATAATTAAATGTATTGGTCATGGATCCCCGCTGCTGGTTCAGGATATTGCCGTTTGCATCATAGCCGGCGATAGCAGGAGAGGGGGGAGAAAGGGTTGCATCTTTACCCAGGAACAGTCCGAAAGGAGAGCCCAGGGTATTTTGGGCGGCCGTCAGGCGGTTCAGCTTATCATAGCCATACGTATATTGGGTCGGCGCCATCAGGGCATCGATCGTTTGTTTATAGGAGAAACCGGTTTTGGCGATATTGCCATTATAATAGGTAGTGCCGTTATAACCGGGATCTTCATAATAACTCAGATTTTCCGTACAATAGGGATCGTCCGTCTCTGTGAGCCATCCGGCATCGTTATAAGAGGAATTGCGGCTGAATCCATAATTGATGGTACCCGGGTTCCCCGATTCCGTATGGTTGTTAAAGGACTGGCTGGCCAGGGTGCCGTCCGGGTTATATTGGTAGGAAGCATAACGAGCCTCGCCTGCCGAAGACGGATGGGAGGGGTCGATGATTTCCGTACCCGATAACAGGTTGCCGATGGATGCCATTTGTCCGAGACGGTTGTAATAATAACCCACCGTAAAAGCCTGGTTCCTGTTTCCCGTGGTATATGGGTAATAGATCCCGGTTATCTGCCCCTGGTTATTATAGGTGTACTCGGTGATCCGGGCCAAAGAATCGTAAGCGTTCACGAGGGTGGTTATCATGGTTACATTGCCCTGGGCGTCATAAAGACGCGTCTCCGTATCCGGGTTGGATGGAGAGGCATTGTTATTGATGCTCGTTTGCCAGAGACGTCCCAGTTGGAAGGCCGTATTCAAACCAGCCGGATCAAAATCATACGAATAAGCCTTGGTCCATTTTCCTTGCACCGTTCCGCCTGTCCCGTCGCCGATGGCCGGCCAGCCAGTGGTTCCAGCCATTTGCTGAAGGGCAGTGCCGGCTGCGCCCCATTGCCAGGCAGGATCCTGGATATAACCCTGTTCGATGACGCGGCCGAGGTTATCGTATTTGTAATAAAGTATCTGCTGGCAGACCGAACTGTTTATTGTCGCAACGGCGCCGCTCGCATCCATGACCAAACGGAGACGGCTGCTATTGTCATAAATAAAATACGCTGTTCCCTTATCGGGGGTTTGGATACTGCTTAACTGGCCTGTATACGTATAGGTCATGATTTCCTGCCACGATGCGGCCTGCGATCCGGCAGGCGGGTCGAAATAGTTGGGCATTCGTTTGGTGACGACCCTTCCGGAGGTATCATAGATGTTTGCGGTTATATTAAAAATGGAATTACCCGTGTCCGTTAGCTGCGCGATGGGGTTGCCTGCCTGATCTTCGACGGAATAGGTGGAGACTCCATTCTGATCAGTTGTACAATTCATAAAATAGTTGCCCAGCACCGCCGCAGGCAGGATGGTCGATGGGACGACGGTATTGTTGGCGGGTCCATTGGTAAGCGAAATGGTGAAATTGGCCGCCGGCTGGCCGGACTCACGGGGCAGAACTAATGAAGTTTCCCGGGATAAAGGGGAGGGTTCGTAATTGATCGCCGTATAAGCGAAACCGGCGGTTCCGGCAAGGTATTGCTGCAAGGTCTCCTGCTGGCCGGATGCATCGACCAGGTAAGTATATTGGTTCCCTGTAATCAGGTAATTGGCGGCATTAATAGCCAGGGCCGGCAGGGCAGGATTTCGTGCGTACTGCGGTCGTCCCAGGCCGTCGGTAAACACTCCGGTACTTACCGACCGGTAACCGGTTTGATCAGCCGTTCCCTGACCAACATATCCTTCCAGGCTCAGTTGCTGCAGGGTATTGCCGAACCCGTCGATAAATCCGATCGATAGCTGCGGGTCGTTCAGCACCACCATATCGTCGAAAGAGGCCGCCTGGTTGACCAGCAGGGAAGGGAATCCATACTGCGGAAGCGTGGAATCGGAATTGGTAATGGAATAACTGAATACCTGGGTGCCGTTCACGAAAAACAGCAATAGATTATCGACGACGGCAAAGATCAGATAATTTCCGAACCCCACCACGGAAGAGGAATAGATAGGAGTGAGGGTGACTACGTTGTTCGATTGGCTATACCGCGCCAGGGTCCAGGTTCCGGCTCCGCTGTTAGCCGCTGCATCCCAATAAGCGACCAGTTCTCCGTTGGAGATGCCGACATTTCCCGAATGAGATGGTATGTATACCTGAACGGCAAAATTGGTGAATCCGAATACACCCAGCGTGGCCCGGCTGCCCAGAGGGGTTGAACTGGTTCCGGTGAAGGTCAACGCTCCTCCAGTGATAGCCCAGCTGGCCTGGCTGTCCCCGCTATAGGCCCAGGCAGAACCGGTTCCACTGGCCGAAGGATAACTATTGTGGAAATCATAATACAGGCTCTGGCTGGTGGTGGACAGTTGCAAAACACTGTTGGGGTAGGCGGATTGAAAACTATCCAACGAAGTAAGGTCCCTGGAAAAGGAAAATGCAGAAAGGCTTTGTACCGATTCCTGCGGACCAACGGTGGCGAGCACACGATTGTAGGCATCGTATACCAGGCGGCTGGTTTCCCCATTGTTCCCCAGCGTTGCAGTGACCAGCCGGTTGGCGGCATCGTACACTGTCGCTCCGAAAGATCCTTCGGTGGGAGAGAACCGGAGATCGTCGATCAGACAGTTTTGGGAGGCATTGAGATTATACGCGAAAATCGTCAGGTACAGGATCGTTGACGCAGGAAGTCCGCTGGCAGACAGGATAGCCGGCAGATTTATGACCTGTTGCAGATAAGCCCATTGCCCGTTCGTATTCGGGATCGCGAGCGTATAAGTTTGCAGAACGGCATTACCTGACAAATTGGAAACCGTAATCTTTATTTGTGCTGCTCCTGCAGAAGGGTCGAAAGCGGTGGCTGATTTTACCCAGGCGCCAAATACATAGGCCCGGTTCTGTGTGGCCGGCTGAAAACTCCGGACCGGACCGCTGGACACTGAAGGCACCGGGGGTAGTAGGAGACATTGTGAGCCTGTATGAAAATCGGTAGTGGTGATATTGGCGGAGAGCGGGGATCCTGTACCGCTCCAGGCCCAGCCCTGAGGGTCTTCATAGGGCATGAATCCGTAATAACAGGCTTCGTCCGAGGCTATATCGGCATTGCCGAATTGGGCGACGGAGAAAAGGCTATCCGTATCGTACAGCATGCTGCTGGTGTTTCCAAGCGTATCCTTAGCCCTTAGTACCTGCCCGTACGAATCAAGAGTAAGGATACCGGTCAGGAGCAGCCAGCCCTGGCCCGGAGCCGTGGACGCCGGAAACCAGGAGGTAAAGGGCGGTGCTGTTGCGCTTTGTGCCTGGTAGTAACCAACCGGCGCCCATTGCCCGGAACCATGTCCCCAATCACCCTGGTAAACGGTAGCCAAAGAAGATACCGGGGTAACCACCGAGCCGATGGTGTTGTTTTTTTGGGTAAGGATGGTTGGCGTCAGGAGGTTGAGCGTTCGGGAGGTGTCGTAGATCTCCCAGAAATAGGTATAGCCGGTGCTGTTCTGTTCGGCCTGGCCGAGGGAATTATAGTTATAGTCGGTGCTGGCGGTAATCAACCCGGTAAGGGCGCTGTATACGGCCGTCGATATGCTGGTAACGGAATCAACTATGCGCTCAGTCCTGATGGCGCGGGCATAAAAACCCTGTCCGTTGGTTCCCAGGGGAACCGGGTAGATAATTTGATAAATCGTAAGACCTGAATCGTTGGCGCCTGCCGCCGCGCCGGCCGGGAAAGTCTTTTGCGCATATAGGGCTCCGGCCGCGATACTGGAATAGGAAGCGGCATTCGCGCCATTGCCGGATGGATAAACGATTCCCGCCGACAGGGATTCGGCCGTCGTCAGTCCGTTGTAATAATAGGATTCCACCCAGCCATTCGCAGGCAATGCAGGCAAGGGCTGTCCGGCCACGGAAAGTATCCTGAGGAAGCTGCCATGGTAACCGTTATTGGAGGACACGGCGCTTGTATTGTCATAACTATAGGCGGTATAAAGATGTTGGTAACCGTTATAGTTATCGATGGATACTACTGTATAGGCGGTTTGCAAACCGGCGATGGCATTACCGATGACCCGGTTCAGGTTAAGCAACGATCCGGCCGAGCCCCAGGTCCCGGTATAGGATACAAAGGCATGTTGCCCGGTCAGGGTTAGTCCGGGAGCATAGCTTTGCTGGTTGATCAGGGTGATGGCCGTACCCGGCTCCTGGATACCGCCGTTTAATAAGGGATATACCAGAATTGTTCCGTTTTGCTGGAACACCAGGTAATTGGAGGAAAGCAGCGATACGGACAGGGCGTCGTTGCCTGTCAGGGCGGGCAGTGTAAAATTAAAGACATTCCAGGTCCCCGTATTATCGCAATAATAAAGTTGATTATTGAACAGTACAAAATTGCAGGGCGTATGCCCGACCTTGGCAGCTAGTGAGATCCCTGCCGTAGCGCCGGTCGCCGACAGGCCCGTTGGAATGTTCCAGCCGGTACCCGCTCCAATATTGGGATTAAAGACCAGGACATCACTTAGGAAATTTCCCCCGGGCAATTGCAGGACGCGGACCGCCTGGTCGATTCCCAATGTCAGGGAAAGGATCGTTCCTGCTCCTGCAGGATCCAGCGTACCAACTGCCTGGCTGTTCCATTCGGCGCCGTCATAACGGAAGAATTGCTGACCCAGGGCGATGGTGTTGCCCTTTACTAAAAGATCGGCAGACGCGGCGGATCCGGAATTGATCGTACCGAGATCGGTATGGTGAAGGCTGGAGAAACTTTCGTTCCAACGCCAAACATGGTAATCTGCCGTGTTTTGCCCACCGGTGGAACTGGTTACCCGTACGGCAACGAATGTTTTTTCCGGCCAGAGCGTTAAGGAGCCTATTGAACTGAATGGACGTGTCCGGGTAAAAGAAGCCGCTGTTGACCATGCTCCGGTTTCGTCCAGGTAAGAGAGATAGATATGCAGAGGATCGGTTGTTGTGGATAGCGAGGTATATACGGCCAGGATATAATTATTATCACCAGCCAGGGCCCATGTGAGATTCGTGGCCGTTCCCGCGGGGGTAGCCAAAGTGGTCGCCTGCCAGGATATCCCGTTCCAGTTATAACGATATAACGTTCCGCTTGTCTCTCCGAGTACGGCGGCGAAGCGGTCTCCGGTAACCAGTACTACTGTTTCGACGGCGGTAAAGGCCGTGGTAAAATAGGTAAGGACTGGACTGCTCCCTACGGCAGGCTGGATCCAGTTTCCCGCGTTGGCGGGGTCTGCCTGATAAAGGTGGACCTGGTTCTGAGCATACACCGCGAAAAAAAAATCCGACAGGGAGACCTGTAAAGCGCCGTAAGCTGTTATGGTGGCGACCGGAACGGAGCCAAGATCCTGCAGTATCCATCTCCCTGCCCAGGTATAAACGAAGAGATGGGCGGTATTGTTATCCCCATACCAGGTGACCAGGGTGTAATCATCCTGAAAATAAAATACGGGATTACTGAAGACAACCCCAGACAGGATAGGGGCCGGCAGGTTCGTTTGCCTGTTGGAGAAAGCCGGGGAAAGGGAACCATACCGGTAGATGGTAATTCCCCCCGTTGGAACGGTAACGGTATTAATCGCTCCGTACAAGGCCTGCGTACCGCAGTTGAAAACATCGAAATTATTTACACCGTCTGCAACGTTTTGTCCGTAATAACTGAATTGAGTTCCCGGCAGCGAGCCTGGCGCATCCGGGTATAGGGTGCTTATATCCGTGAGCAATCTTTTGGACAAGGAACCTGTGCCCAGGAAGGCCGTTGAACCGTCCGGGTTGGTATAAGAAAGTTGCGTGGTATATTTCAGAGTTCCCTGCGGAGAAAATACCCCGATACTGCTGAGATAATTGGTTTCGAACCGATCCTGGTACGCATTGGGAGGAACAGGGGTGATATGCGGATCCTGGTATTCCAGGGCGTTTTTGGAGGAGTAGTTGAATACCAGGTAATCACCTTCCACACCGGTGATCCTGGCCGGATAGGAGGCCTGGGTATAAACAGATCCTGTAGCGGATCCAACGGGAACATTGACGTTCATATACTGATAGGTGATCGTATCGTTAAAGCGGTTGGTCACCTGGTTGAGATTCCAACCAATAACTCCCTGACGCTGGTCCTGGGTCTGATTGCTGCTGCCTGCCCAATTGTCCCAATGGACGTTCAATTGAACGGTATTCCTGCCGCTGGTCAGTCCTCCGTAAATACAGGTGTCCCCGTTTTCCCGGATAATCGTCCAGGTTTCCGAAGAGGGAGAATAACTGATCAGTTGGAAGGCATAATCCTCTCTGGCGTAAAGCAGTGAACCGTTAATTCCGGTCCCTGTTCTTACCAGCCGGCTGACATGCCCGGACGAAACCAGGAAATAACGCCGGTCATTTGGATTCGCGCAGCCATTGGCGTCGGCATAAATGGCCTCGAAGGGAATCGCCCATCCCAGACCGACCAGGCCGGTTGGAGCTTCGGTATTCCAGGTGATCGCCTGTTTTTGAACCTGGCTGTTATAACCGGCGCTGATATCGACACCGAGGCCGTTGCGTCCGGGCAGGGAGGCCAGCGGAAGAGAGAAGGCCGCCTGGCCGCTATGCAGATCTATTTGGTTTGCGCTCATCTGGATAGGTTTGTTGGTGGTGAATCTTTGGTGAATCTTTGATGAATCTTTTGTAAATGATCTTTTACAGATTCGCTACGTTAAATGCAAAAGGAACCCGGTGGATCAGCATCGTACCATTCGGCATTAACCTTGACCCTCCCTGTTCAAGGAGGGGGGCAAATTCCGAATAGGAGGCACTTGCTTCGGCACTGATTACGGACATCTCAATCTCCACCGCCGCCGCTTCTGCTGCTGCTGCACCTGCCCCTATTCCGCCTGCTCCTCCTGCGTCCGCTACGGCGATGGCGCCTCCGGCTACGTTCCCGGCGGCTCCTGCCACACCGGCAGCACCTGCGACCGCTCCGGCTGCTCCTGCCACTCCTGCTGCTGCACCTCCGGCTGCAGCAGCTCCTCCGCCGATCAGGCCAAAATAGATAGCTCCTTCGACTGCTGCGCCTATCAATATAATCCCGCCAATTATGGCCCCCGCGGTTCCGGCAATCCATGCCCATGGATTATAGCCGCCCCCGCCGTCCTGCCTACCCAGGCCCAGCGGATCTGTGAAGGAAATGGGATTGCCGGTGACATAGGCATAGCGGTTCAATGTCTGGGAAAAGAGCGTGCTTCCGAAAACAAAATCCCTGTTGATAAAACGCCGGATGCCCGGGTCGTAATAACGGGCGCGCATATAGTACAATCCATTGGTATCATTTACGGCCCCGTCTCTTCCCGAATAAAGAAAGGGGTTTATGGTAGCTCCGTTCTGAGCGGCCAGATTGCCATAAGGATCGTAACCATATTTATCGGTTAGGATGCTCTGACTGTCAGTCAGCGCGAGTGTACTGCCCCTGGCATCGAAATGATAGACCCGGAGATTTCCGTTGCTGTCTTCGCTGCTGATCAACCCCTGGCCGTAAACGAAACTCAGGGACGTATTGCCGGACTGAGCGGTTTGCAGGATGCGGTTTTGTGCCTTACCGGTATCCAGCGGCATATTCAACCGGAAAATAGTGGTCAGCGTCCGGTAACCGGCATTGGCATCAACCAGCAAACGGGTAAATGAGGTATATTCCTGGGTAGTGGAAGGATAAAAGGTATTGCTCAGGACGATCGGCGATTGGAGCAGTTGCAGGGACAGGGGAACGGGAATTCTACTGCCATTCGGAAAACCCGATAAAACCGTTCCGGTAATGGACCTGGTATAGGATGCTTCAGATAATAGCGGACTTGCATAACCGTTTATGTCCTGGACATAATCTGTTGTCTGACCCTGGATCGTGCATTGGGTTCGCAGGCCGTCCGGATCATAGGTGTAGCTGTCCGCACCGAATCCCGTAAGCTGGTTCAGGGAATTATAGGCGAGCGTATTGCTGTTGCCGGGCAGGGAATTGGTATTTCCGTCTGTGTCGAATCCCAGTGGTAACGAATTGAATTGAGTCAATTCATTAGCTGTATTATACTGCGTGGAATTTTGAACGGCAGTCTGACCCGGGGCGATCGGCAGGATGGCGTCCATTTGCCCACGATTGCCCAGGGCGTCTATCTTACTGTAGGCTATGGAAGAAATTACTGCCTGTCCGTTTTTATTGGAAAGGCTGGTCAGTCTGCCCGCATCGTCGAAGACATAAGCGGCATTCGTGCCATTGGGCAGGGCCGCGTTCTGCAGGGATCCATCCGGATAATACTGGTAGGTAGTTTGCCGGTTATGCCAATCCGTTACCTGGTATAATTGTGATCGGCCGTCGTAGAGATAGCCGACCTTTTTCTGATCCGGATAGGTCAATTGCGCCACCTGGTTCATGGAGTTATATTGATAACCTACCGTTTGGGCGGAAGGAACGGAGGTGCGGGTGGATAGCCTGTTCTGGGTATCGAATGTCCGGCTGATCATCGCCGTTCCGTTGACGGTGGTTCCCTGGCTGTTGCCGTTGTTGTCCAGGTCCTGCAGGATCACCACATTTCCGGGAAGCGTGAGGGAGTTGTAGCGTTGGGCTGCATCGTAGCCAAAGCTGATCAATTCATTGCGGGCATTGGTGATCGTATTTAGTAATCCTGCCGGAGTATAGGTGCGCAAAAGGACATTGCCCAGGGCATCTTTTTCACTAACCTGTTGGTTCTTCCCATTAAAGGATAGTATGGTTGGAGTGGAAGGATTACCGGGTAGACCCACATTCACATCCATCAGGTTGGTGGCTGGATTATAGGCATAGCTATAGGCGGTAACGATTTGTGTTCCTGCAATCTTCTGCTCGGTGGTTTGCAGGATACGTCCCAGGGTATCGTACAAATAAATACTGATGGATGCAGTCGTTCCGTCCGGATTTGTGGCGGCATATTGCAGCGGGAGACCGGCGGCGTTATAGAGGATGGCGTATTGATTGCCCAAGGGGTCTGTGCTGGTGACCAGGGAATTAAATACCTGGGGTTTTGCCGGATCCGGCTGAATAGTATACTGAGTGGCAGTGATTTTTCCTTTCTGGTCCTGGTAGGATACGAGGCGTCCCAGGGCATCATAAATTTCGACGACTGTATATACCGGTGCGCCTGATGAAATGGGAGGCAGCGTATAGGTCACTTGCTGACAAAACGTATTGGGCAGGGTACCGGGAAGGATGCAGTAATTTACACTGATCAACTGACCCGCTGGGTTCATCAGCCCGGTCACCCGTCCCAGACAGTCTCTTAATTGTATGGTGTTATACAGGGAAGGCGTGTTTGGATCATACAGGGGGTATACTACTCCGCTTGCGGAAGCATAAGGACCGGGATTGATCAGCAACATTCCATAGGTATACAACCAGGCATTGCCTTTTCCATCGGTATAGGATGTCATCCGACCGGTGGCATCATAGGCGAATTGGTCGACGATCCCAGGAGCAAAAGTAGTCGTGTTTGGATTGTCATTCTGATCATACCCGAATAGCGTGGTCATGGTCTGCCCGGTTGGAGAAGGATAAATAATCTGGCTGAGCAGGTTATTCGGATTATAAAAGTATTGGGTGACCGCTTGCAAAGGATCCGTGACGGTAGCCGTCAATCCGACATCGTTATAGGTATTGACCATTTGATAAGCGCTGCCCAAAGGCTGGCCCGAAAATTGGATCGACCGGGTCAATGTTTTGCCCAGGTTATCAAAAGTCCTTGTAATCGTTTTCAGTATGTTGGAAGCCGGATCCGCATATTGGATTACCTTCAGGCGGAACAAGGGATCCAATGTACACAGATTGCTGCTGCCATCTGCGAAAACGACTTTCATGTTGCGGGGATCGTCGTTGATATACGTATAGGTAGTCAGGTTGCCCGCTTCGTCTTTCATCGTTTTCAGCAATCCATTTAAAATTGCCGGACTTTGATAATAGGTCATTTCTTTGGTCTGGCCCAGGGCATTGGTAATGGTATTTAGGGTTCCATCGGGATAGTAAGCATAGGAAGTAATATTTCCGATGGCATTGGTAAAGGTCAATGGTTGATTTTGGGCATTATAGGTAAAGGCTGCTACCTGGCCTAGTGGGGCAGGATAGGACAGACTGAGCAGGTTCCGGTTGCCGTCGTAGGTATAGGTAGCGCAATTGGCAGTAAAATTTCCCGCCTGCGCCGCCTGTCCCTCGTAAATGGTTTGGGTACTCAAATTGTTCAGCCCGTCATAGGTGTTGGTTATCTGCCTGATCCCATTGTTTGGGAGATTATAGGTAGCCAGTAGCAAATTGCCATTTGCCTTTATGCTCTTCAGGGTAGAAGTATTCGACATACGGTCGGTCACGGTTGCCGTGATCATCGTTACTCCGTTCTCCACGGTTTCCGCATAGTCAAAGGTAAATCCATAAGAGGCGCCTGACGCGACCGCGCGGGCATCCTGTTGAAAGTGGACCCTGTTGCCGGAATCATAAGTGTTTTTGATAAAGGTATTCACCGTATTGCCGTTCTGGTCGGAAGCCGACTGCATCAGGGACAGGCTACTGTCAGTATATATGAAGGAGCGGAGTTTCCCGTTGGGGTCCGTCCTGTTTTGAAGGTCTCCGTTCGTGAAATAGGTATAAATTACCTGGCGGTTGGTCTGGTCCGTTACCTGGTGAATCCTCGAATTGGCATCGTATTGTAATGTAAGTGTTCCCCCGAACTGGCTGTCCGTGATCGTTTGCAAACGGTTCTGCCCGTCATACTGCAGCGTGGTTTTATAGCCTTGTAAAGATATGATTTCGCTGAGCTGGCCGTTTGTTGTAAAAATATAATTCGTCTGAGCCGCCGTTGTCAATACATATTGATTGGTGTTTCCCTGGTCGTAGGGACCGAAATAAAGCTGTTCCCCATTGGGAATTCCTGAAGGAATATAATTCCCGGTTACGGAAGAGGGAATGTTATAGCCGGAGACACTGCCCTGGCCCCAGAGGACGACCAGTTTTTGATTTGACGGGTCTGTGAGAATGCGGGTGTTATAAGAATGATTCCACCGGTTACCCATTGGCGTTCCTGTATAGATGGGGTTTTCGGAGGCAATGGGCGAATAGGTATTATAAAAAGTGATGAACCTTAATGGCAATAAGGCCGGCACTTCCATGTCGGTTGCAGAATAAGAATAGCTGCCTGAAGACAGGTCCACCGGATCTCCGCCTTTGGGAAAATTTATTCCCGTTCCGGGCGGGATCGTGGTGACCTGATTTTTGGTGAATGTGATATTACCTTTTTTCCAGTCCCCGGTAAAATCATTTTGTTTGGCTCTAACCTGGACGCAATAGACTGTCGTATCGGGATCACCTTTGAATTGGGTGTTATTCCAATCGATAGAAAAGGAAGTCTGCACTCCATTTTCACGTGCTATGTTTGGACCGACCAGTTGGCAGGCGGTCTCGGTGGAACTATAATCCGGGCATCCGGATGAAGCGCGGCAAATAGCCAGATCGAAGAGGGTATTTGTCACACATTCCGGGTTGGACCAAACTGCGGTAACTTTGCCCTCTCCATTGGTAGTTGGATACAGGTTGGCAATGGAAAGACTGCAGGTGAGACCGACGATTACACTTTGTTGCTGGGACCACATCCCATAGGTATTATCCTGGACGGCCTGTACCTGGGCAAAAAATTGATCGTGGAGCGCCATGGGCACATTGGTAAAGACACAGGTGGTGCCGGACGCAACAGTCATATAGGTATAGCTGGGGGTACCGGTTCCATTCCAAAATCTTGCCCGGAAACCCGGATTGACGCCAGCGGTAAATTGCCAATTCAGGGTGATCGTATTTTGGGCGAGGGCTGCCGTTACGACGAGATTGGACGGTCCGTCGAAAGTATGAACCGTAACCTGCTGTTTGGCCGTCCATGCGCCGATCATTCCCGCCGACAGCGTTCGGATCCTCGCCTTTATATGGTCTCCGACGGAATATTCGAATTGTGCGGCAGGGATGGTTAGCGAAGAGGATTGTCCTGCCGGGAGGGATTGGAATACCAGGGTATCGGTTCCACTGATCGTTTTAAAAATCTGGACATAATAACCAGAGAGCTGAGGCTGAGCGTTCCAGTTTAACTGAAAAAATGGAGCTGTGGCATCATTTTGATAATAAAAGACAGGTAGGACTGGAAGAGAGGGTTGTGCCGGGTTGGCCGGCCCCAACGCGTTCAGTGTAGCCGTTTGGAAAACGAACTGCCAGCTGTCCTCAGAGATCAGGGAAGGCGCCAGATCATAACCGGGGTTGGTTACTATCACCGGCGTTGTTGCCGGTAAAGGTCCGCCGTTCTTAAACAGGGCGATCTGGTAACCGGCCGCCTGATCCGTTGCTGTCCAGGCGGCAGGACAGGTCAACACCGATCCATTAAGTGCCGGTATAACGGTTGGCAATACCTGTTGCAGATTTAGTGTTCTTGCGGTCGCCGGTTCGCTCCAATCTCCCCCGGCCGGTTGGACAATGGCGGAGTACCCATGATTTACCTGGAAAATAGTAACGGCCATTGAACTTCCGGTCAGGTTGGTAAAAACCTGTACCCTACCATTAGTGGTATCGGTGAGCTGCAGCGAATAACTGGCTGCCGTGCCGCCGGTCCAGGAGACCTGTAATTGCAGCGTCAGAAATACCAGGGTGGAAGGAATGAATACAGGAGTGCCCGATACCGTTCCTGAATTGGCGGTGGTATCCATACTCCATTGTATCAGGGGAGGCCCATAACCTCTTACCTGCATGCCGCTTAGCACCTCGTCATCGGACAGCACGCCGGTATACCATCGGAACTCGCTCATATTTCCCTGGAAATTAATTTCTCCCGATGCACTACCCAAACCCAGCGCCAGGGCGCCTCCTGCAACAAAACCTTGTCCGGAGGTCCGGGACAGGGCTCCGCTACCCGAAAATACCGGCATCCCGTCCTTATAAACCTTGATCATAAAATGGGTATCATCAGAAGGAGCAAGGGTTATAGCCAGGTAATGCCAGTAATTATCGGCAATGGAAATATTGGTAGCGATGGTATTACTGCCGAAACCGATCGTAATATTATCCGGCCCTTTAATAAACAGCCGGGGCGTCCCTATCGGGTTAGAAACCGAATAACTCATCAGGACGGCACCCGCATCCGTTTGCTGAGTCTGAATCCAGCAGGAAAACGTAAAACCTCCGACCGGTAAATTGGTGAACGGATTTAGACCGGTCGTTACCGTTCCGTTAAAGGTAAATACCTGGACAGGGCCGGGGAGCTGGCTGGAAGAATAATTGAGCTGGGCGGTAAGAACTGGCATATACGATAAGGCTGATAAAAAATATTGTTGCTTGATCCTGAAAATTGCTTCCTGATTGATGATTTTTAAATGGTTATGCCCGGATTATTCCGGCGCTGCTGCGATCGTATTCAGATTCCCCGCATCACTGTAGGAATAGGTATAAACAAAAGCAGCGTCCGAAGTTACCGTCTGCAGACGGCTTAGCTGGTCATACTGATAGATCACCTGTGTGGCAAAAGGTGTAGGCGCTGGGACGGACCAGGGCCCCTGGTTTGACCCCTGCATGGCCTGTGCTTTGAACAGATAAGTTTTTCCTCCTTCCAGTACCAGGGGGACGGATGCCGATAGGTTGGGGGAGGGTGGCGTAGCCTCGGAAAAAGAACCATCCGTCGCATAGACCAAGGCGGTATACAATATATTTTGCCCGGAAACGCCGGTCCAGGTTCCGGAAAGATTAATGAGGTCATAACTTATAAGTGGAGTGCCTGGCGGTGCGGTCAGAATGGTCGATAGATTGGATGGGGGACCGGACACAACGCCGGACACCAGGTTGACGGAGGCGTTATATGTTTTTTGTGTGTCAAGGGAGCAAGGGATAACTGCGTTCGTGCCGGAAGTCGGTGCAGCCGCTTCTTCAAAGCTGCCATCCGTTGCTTCCACCAGGGCTGCATATTGCGTACCGGAAGGTAAGGTCATGGAATTCCAGTAAACGGTTGCATTGGTCCCGTCGTAATTGACGCTTGAAAGTTGTGGAGCGTCCAGAATCAGGGTCAACGGGCTTGAGCCCGGACCGGGAATACCGTTCTGGGTGCCGAATACCTGGGCCTGATAGGTATGCCCGGGAGGCAATACCTGGGGAATGGCGACGGAAGTTCCCGTGACGGGCGGCGAAGCAAATTGGGTTGAGCCATCCGTTGCCTGGATAATGGCTGAATATGTAATACCCGTACCCTGCAACGGTTGCCATTCGAATTCGGTTTGCGTTCCATCATAACCGATGGAAACGATAGTTGGAGCCAGCATGTCCGAAACATTTATTTTTCAGGTAAGGACCTTTTTTTCAAAAGGCCATTTCAAAAGGCCAGTTACGAAGGTTTTTTATCCAGAGAGTGCTGATAATCTTTTTTCCACTTATCGGGTAAGCCGGATAATATAGTCTTGCTGTCTGAAAAATATTTCTTCTCATAAAAACGCTGCATGTCGGCATCTCCTACCAGGATTCCGTTGGCATAAAAACTCCTGTTATCGTTGGTAAGGGCGATGCCATCTTTTTCGTCGCCGACCTTCAGGTTCCAGACATGATCTGTATATTTTTCCTTAGCAATGGACGTTACCCGGCTATTCCCTTTTTCCGTAAACAGGGTATCGCCTATCTTCAATTGAAGCGCAAGCAGTATGCCCCTGGTAGTGATAACCGGGTGTCCGTCGGTCAGCAGCAGATCATGCTGCTGGTCGTCCTTTATTCTGATCATGGGCTTGGATTCGAGACCGATGGTAGTGCTGGTCACTGTTAGGAAGGGGCCTTCTTTCCCGCCCCTGGAGGACGGCGAACCAGGTTGCCTGCCAGACAGGACTTTTTTATTTACAGTGATGGATTCGATCCGGGCATCTTCGACAGGTTTGTCCTTGCCTCCTTTTATTCGTACGTGCGTCCCTGTCGCCAGGCAGCCATAGGCAATCTCCATGGGAGCAATGACTACGGTATTCAGGTTAGGAGTGGCTCCGGAAGCATTCGTAATGGAAAATCCGACGGTTCCCGTATTTTTTATCGAGACCTCGAGATGCATGGTATAGATCACCGGGTTCAGGTTTCCGGAGCAGGCATTTCCAAAACTGGCGGCCGGAATATCCCAGGTTAGCGTATCTCCGTTCATCTGGACATACCGGAAAAAGGAATCCTGGGGCATGCTCAGTTGGCATCCTCCGTCATGACTGCGGGACGGATCGATCAGCGAGACACTGGCAAAAGCATTGATCGGCGCACCTGTCGAATCATAACGGATGGGTTGGATACTGTCGAAATAAATGGCTCTTCCATGTATGGGGAAGATCACCGGCCAGGGAGAGGCCGAATTCCGATAGTAGTCGCAGGTGCCGGCTTCCATCCGGACCAGGCAGATCAGGATCAGGTTGGGCGATTTGCCGTTGGAATCAATCGGGAAATAATTGTTGATGGCTTTAGGATAAAAAACGCCGGATTCATAAGTATATCCCTGACCGGTACCTCCATCCGGTGTGTTATAAAAATAGCTCATCATGGCGATGACCGTATCTCCGCTCTGCATTTGGTTCTGCGTATTGACAAAAACCGTATCCCCGCCATTATATTGCTCGGTATGCCCGGGATCTCCGATGGGGATCGTATCCTTATCATATAGCTGGAGAACCAAATGCGTGATGGAAGTTCCTCCGGGTACGGAAGAAACACCGGAGGAAGCATAGACCTGTCCGTTTGAAGTGCCAAGAGAGGTAATGATATTCATTGTATCGAGCGGCAAGGTGGAATCGGGCTGATCCCCGACCATGTTTTTGGGACTGGAAGGGACCCGCGTTTGTTTATCCTTGACCTCAGTAAGTGCCGTGAACAGTTGCGGACGGTTTTCTTCATTCAAACCGGCTTTTTTCAGCATCCCGGTATGATAGCGGTAATGCACATCGTCCGCATAGTTAAAATGATTTTGGCGACCGTATTTTCCTTTTCGCAAGAGGTATTTGGCGTCTTCCGATTCAGTCTGTTTGGAATAGGGGCCGGGTCCCTTTGTATCCGTGCGGTTGACTCCGCATCCGGGTAACAGGAAGACCAGCATACAAAATACATAAATGCAAATAACAGAATAACGCATCTTCCATATCATAAGAAAAGGTTTAGGTGGAATGGCAAGGGCAGGATCATTGGTGTTAATCCAGGTACGCAATGGTTGATACAGGGTATAGAAAAGTTTCCACTGAATGGATTCAGTGTAATAGGCCTGGACGCTAATCAGTTGCCTGAGAATGGATAAAGAGGAGGTTGCCGGTATCCGATGGCCAATTTTGGTGTAGATGAAATTTCCATCTTAATTTAAAATGTAGGAAACCTGTTTCCTGATCCTGAAAAGGAAGATAGTTTATTCTCGTATAAAGTGATGTATAACTGCACGGATAAATGCAAAATACCGTGTTTTAACCTATGAGTTCAGGTGTTTATACGGTATTTTAAGAGCGACCATTTTCCAGCGCTTGACAATCCGGATTATAATCGTTAATATATCTAAAGAAAAAGACCCTTTCCTGGAGGATTTCCAAATAAGGGTCTTTCTAATATTTTAAAGAAAGTATTAGTTGAGCGATTTTTTAATTTTTCTTATGGTCGCTTCAGAAACTTCTGCGGCAGCAATTTCTTACTTCTTCCACTTCTGTGCGATCTTCAAAGCCGTTTCGATCATATTCGGTTCCCATTCTTCAATTTTCCAATCAGTATGTGCAAGGGAGGATCGATGCAGCGCATCTATAGCCGCGTCAAAGGATGTGGATGTTTCAAGGATGAGGGAGAGCTGCAGTTGCTGTTCATACAGGGCTTCATCTTCCTCAATCGCATATGGCGGGAAAGGTAGCGCGGGTAAAAAGGAATGGCACGGATTGGGGCGATGGAGTTTGTTATTTCCCTGTACGATATTTTCAAGCCTGAGAAAATCCTCGTAAAATAATTTTTTACTTTCCTCTGTTTTAAGACCAGTACCCAATTGCTCCAGCACCACATATTTGAGAGTAGGGCATTTTCTGATCGTTCTTTCCAGGAGGGAAAAGACTTCATTGGGAACAGCTTCATCATGCGTATCTCTTCTTATTTTTTTTCGGGGATTCGCAAGGCCATCTTCCCAACTTCCTCCTGAAATATGGATTTCCCTGACTTTGTCAAGGGGATATAAAGCAATTATTTCGTCATAGGCGATGGAGAAATTATGGATCTGGCAATAGAGATTATGCAAATCCAGGATAATAAAACCATTGACCGGTTCGAGAAGCTTTTCCAGAAAATCGCCATGTCTTTTCACTTCATCAAGGGAATAGGAAAAGGCCAGGTTTTCAAGACCCACGGGGCAGCAGCATGTTTCTGAAATTCGTTTTAACCTGTCCCTTCCGATAGCGAGCGTACTGGCCGAATAAGGGATGTTCAACGGAGCGCCATGATGAAAATCCCTACCCGTCATAAAGCCAAAATGCTCGGTGATATGGTCAAAATGGAAATCGGTACAGGTTTTTTTCAGGAGTTTGATCCAATCCTGCTGACCCGGAAGCCATTTTCCGGAAAAAAGCGAAAAAAACACTCCATGGCCGATCAGCCTATTTTCTGTACCGAAGGCAGTTAATAATGCTGAAAACCATGGAGGGATTTCCTGAAATCGATAAAGGGTATCGAAGGACCATTCAATGGCTTCGACCCTGGATTCCTCCAGCAGAGGAAGGGAGGCGCCCAGGATGTCGGCATCCAAATTACAGGCCAGGGAAGAGAAAAGTTTCGCCACCGTATAGTTTTATCCCATACCGCAGGCAGGGCAGTATTGTGGAGGGGTCGTTTTTTCGGCTTCTTTTTTTGTTTTGGCATCAGGTGTTACCTTATCCTTTTTACAGGATGGAGTGGTTTGAACGGCAATGCCGATCAGGATGGCGGAGAGCAGTGATTTTGATAATTTCATGGTGTTTGTAATTAAGGTTATTATTCCTGTGACAAGAAGAAGGGTAAAAACGTTGTATCCTTTTCTTTCTTTTTCTTTACATTTATTTCCAAAAGGACCCTTTATGGAAAATCAGCCAACAGGTAACTCTCCGTATTTTTTATTTTTGGCGATATTTTCCCTGTTTTCTCTGGCTATCATTGGTTTGTCTTTTGAAAAGGCACCCCTGTCGTCAGCAGAACTGGTACCGCAAAACGCCTTACTCAAACAAGCTGGCGCTGAACATCGTCCGCCGGGAGATCCTGCTACCGAATGGATCCGCATCAATCAATTGGGATATCCCAGCACCGGGATCAAGGTAGCCGTCTGGGCCAGTAAGGATTCCCTGCTCCCGTCCTCCTTTGAATTAATCGACGCTCTGTCCTCGAAGCCGGTCTTCTCCGCCAAAACAGGTATGTCGTTTGGCGCTTACGGTCCCTTCGCCAGGACTCTCCGTTTAACCTTTACCTCCTTTAAAAACCCGGGTTCTTATTATATCCGATGCGGTACTGCCAGATCCCCCATTTTCCGGATTGGTAACGACGTCTATAAGGGGGCTGCCGATTTTATACTGAACTATCTTCGTCAGCAACGGAGCGGCTACAATCCGTTTCTAAAGGATTCCTGTCATACAAAGGATGGGTATTCCATGTACGGCCCGATGCCGGATACCACGCATATCGATGTGGCGGGCGGATGGCATGATGCGACCGATTATCTGCAATATGTCACAACATCTGCCAATGCCACCTATCACTTATTAGCAGCCTACCGTGATTTTCCCGAAGTCTTTGGCGACAGCCACCTGGCCAATGGGCTCGGTGGCGGGAACGGGACGGCAGATGTATTGGATGAGGCCAGATGGGGTTTGGACTGGTTATTAAAGATGCATCCCCGTAAGGACTGGTTATTCACGCAGCTTGCCGATGACCGGGATCATCATGGGTTTCGCTTACCCACGCGGGATTCCGTCGACTATGGCCTGGGGGCAGGGCAGGGGCGGCCGGTCTATTTTGCGACCGGCAAACCGCAGGGCCTTGGGAAATACAAGAACAGATCCACCGGAGTTGCTTCCGCTGCCGGCAAATTTTCGAGCGCATTTGCCCTTGGTTCAATGCTGTATGAAAAAAAATCCCCTGAATTTTCAGGATTATTAGCAGAGAGATCGGCCTCTGCTTACCAGTTAGGTTTGGACAAACCTGGCGTAGCCCAAACGGCGCCAAACAGGGAGCCTTATTTTTATGAAGAAGATAATTATGTGGATGATATGGAATTGGCTGCGGCTGATCGTTATCAGCTTACCGGGGATAAAAAATACTTTACCCAGTCCCTTGTTTACGGTGAACAGGAAAAAGTCACTCCCTGGATGGGTGCCGATACGGCGCGGCATTATCAATGGTACCCCTTCCATAATTTCGGGCATTATGAACTGGCAAAAAAGGCCGATCAGGCGAACAAGGTTTTATTAATGGGATATTACCGGCAGGGTATCGAACGGGTTTGGGCCAAAGCCAAACGAAACGGTTTTTTCCGGGGTGTACCGTTTATCTGGTGCTCCAATAATCTCACCGTATCCTTTGCGATCCAATGTTATCTCTACCGGTCATTGACCGGGGATACGCAATATGCCGGACTGGAACAAGCCTGTTTTGACTGGCTGTTCGGCTGTAATCCCTGGGGCAAAAGCATGGTATACGGATTGCCTGCGCAGGGGAATACGCCCAGGCACCCACATTCTTCATTATCGGTGCTAAACCAATATGACCTGGATGGGGCGATGGTGGATGGACCAGTATATGGGAGCATTTACAGAAATCTCAGAGGATTGAAATTATACAAGCCGGATGATTATGCTGAATTTCAATCGGACCTGGTCGTTTATCATGATGATCCGGGGGATTATAGTACGAATGAGCCAACCACAGATGGAACCGCCTCCCTGGTTTATTTACTGGCGGAGAAAGAAGCTGAGATAAAAGCATCCGCGGCACCAAAAACATCGGTGATCATCGATCACGGCGCCATCATTCGCGGCGATACCGCCTCAAAAAAAATAGCGATTGTCTTTACCGGCGATGAATTTGGTGACGGCGCAGACTTTATTGCCAAAACCTTACAACAGGCAAAAATCCATGCTTCTTTTTTTCTGACGGGCAATTTTTACCGCAATTCCGCTTTCCGCAATAGTATCGACCAGGTAAAGCAGGATGGGCATTACCTGGGCTCCCATTCCGACAAACACCTTTTATACTGCGATTGGATCAACCGGGATAGTCTTTTGGTATCACGCCGGCAATTTGAAACGGATTTGAAGGATTCCTATAACGAACTCGCCAAATTCGGGATCGGTTTACAGAACGCACACCATTTTTTGCCTCCTTATGAATGGTATAATGATTCGATCGCAGCATGGACCAGGGGAATGGGTTTGTTATTGGTGAATTTTTCTCCGGGCACACGCAGCAATGCGGATTATACCTATCCTGAAATGGGAGCAAAATATATCGACAGCCGAACCATACTTACTTCAATTTTAAGAGTTGAACAACAAAAGCCCGGAGGGCTGAACGGGTTTATCCTGTTGATACATATCGGAACGGATCCAAGAAGAAAGGATAAATTTTATGCCTATCTGCCGGAATTGATCGGAGAATTGAAAAAAAGAGGTTATCAATTCGAAAGGATAGATGAGCTGCTCTGATCCCAAAAATATTTTAACGCATTCTTTGGATATTCAAAAAATTCTTACATCTTTGTATTGTAATTATTGATAATATTAGCTTTAACGCTTTACCCTAAAAGATTTGTTCTCTCATTTTCCACCTGAAGACCCCTGCCTCAGCCGGCTCCATTAATTGGCATTTCCGAAAAACCAATGCCGGTTTTTTATAAGCCTATCTTATTTTATCACCTCTGACTGGTTTTATCGGACCTGCGACCTCGGGTACTATTGTTTTTAACGACCTCCTGTGCAGCTTAAACTCAATATATACATATGGGTATAACTATACGCATGCTTTTTTCTTTCCACCCCCGCGGATTGTCAACAAGCAACAGCATAATCTGCAGATCGTTAATCAGCAAATCATTAACCGGTAAATTACCTGCTGCATTTTTAATGGCCCTTCTGCTTTTTTTGCTGGAACAGACGGCTGCGCAGAATGCCCGTCTAAACATATTGGCAGGGACTACGATGACTGTCACAGGCAACGTCCTGGTATTGAACAATACGGATTTTCAATGTGACGGTGTGTTTGATGGCTCGAATGCCAACCTGTGGATCACAGGCGCCAACAACACTGCGTTTAGTGGCGCAGGTACGCCCCCGCTGATAAATGTATTGAACCTCAATACTTCTCCGGCCACCACGTTAACGATGCAGCAAACCATACAGGTCACTCAGGCGGTTAATTTCCAGCAGGGGCTGATCGATCTCTTTAATCAGGGCGTCCTGTTGACAAATGGAGCAACGCTTCAGGGTGAAAGTGAGACAAGCCGCATGGAAGGACTTTTGGGCGGGATTGTAACGACTACTCTTACCGGTATCAATAACCCCAATCAGTTGAATGCCGGAAATCTGGGTGCGGCGATCACTTCCACCGCCAACCTGGGAACATTATCTGTCAGCAGGTCAGGAAAACCAGCTTCCAATCCCGGCAACAGCGCTCTGCATGGCATTCAGCGAACCTACCTTATACAACCGCAAAACAACACAGCCCTCAATGCGACCCTGCGTTTTTATTATCTGGATGCGGAATTAAATGGAGATGATCCCAATACCCTTTCTTTATGGAAAAGCATTGATGGCGTAAACTGGTTGCAGGTTGGCGCTGATAGCCGTAATACCGTCGCTAAATACGTCGAGAAAACAGGACTTGCCGATCTGAGTTACTGGACCCTGTCTGACCTTATCAACCCGCTTCCGCTAACCTTGCTCTCCTTCAGGGCTACCTGCCAGGACGGTATTGCCTTTCTCCAATGGCAGACAGGTAATGAGGCTAGCATGGACCATTTCGAAATTGAAACAAGTACCGATGGTAACAACTGGACTTTTCTTTCTCAAATGGCTGCAACAGATGATCCCAATGGATCTTCCTATACGTTTAAAGACGCCCACCCGCAAATTAGTTCGCTCTACCGGTTAAAAATGGTGGACCGTTCTGCCCGTTTTGCCTATTCTCCGGTATTCAGGGGAGGTTGTTCGGATATTACGATCCCCTTTTTGGTTTATCCCAATCCTTCACCAGGTCAGGCAGTAGCACAGCTATCTGTTCGGGAGGCGGTAACGGCTACTCTTCAGGTATGGAGTTCGGGCGGCCAATTGATATACAGCAGCCAATGGAATCTTCAGCCGGGGATCAATCAATTTACCTTACCTGTATCCGGGTTTGCCGCAGGTTCCTATCTCGTGAAATTGTTGCTTTCTGATACGGTACTGATGACCAGCCTTATCCGGTTATAGGCCATTCGTTTTATTGGTAATAAACTACCTGAATTTTTTCTACAACCCATTCTTTTTAAATCAAGCTATATGAAACACATTGCCGGAATCCTGATCTTCTTTTTCTTCGGTGGGCAACTCACCTTACAGGGGCAGGTGGCCATTAATACAGATGCCAGTTTGCCGGATGCCAGCGCGATGCTGGATGTAAAAAGTACTACCAGGGGGGTATTGGCACCCAGGGTAAAAACTTCCGAACGTCTCCTCATTGTTTCGCCTGCGGACGGATTATGGGTCTATGATACGGATACCCAGGGTTTCTGGTATTATAAGATGGGGACGGGCTGGCAGCAAATCCCGAATAGTTCAGGAGCGCTGACCCTTCCTTTCTCGGCTTCCCTCAATTCTGTCTCTACTTTGTTTGCACTTTCCAATACCGGAAGCGGGATGGCCATCAGCGGGAACAGTACGGGAGGTACCGGCATATATGGAGTGACAGGTTCCCTGAGCAGCGCCGGTCTCCTGGCAGATAATTTATCGGGTGGAGAAGGGGTTACCGGGCGAACAGCCAGCGTTGGGGGTACGCCAACCGGAGCTGTCGTCGGCCGTAACGATGGGCCCGGATATGGGTTGAGCGGATTTATCGCGACGGATAATACCGGAACGGGCATCGGGGTTCTTGGTCGTGTGGGGATAAGCGGTAGTACGGGTATTGCCGGGCATTTCGAGAACCTGAACGCGGCAAATGCTGCGACTACCCTGGAGGCGGTGACCAATGGTACTGGAAATGGCGCTACCGTAGTCAATTTGAATGCATCCAATACCGCCAATACCTTAAATGTATCTACGAATACCAGCGGTGTTATCTCCAATCATTCCACAGGCAATGCCGGTAATTTTTTTAATAACAATACCAGTGGCGTGGGTGCCGGAGTCCGCGGGGAAGTCAACTCCATCTTTGGCAACAATGGCACGGCGGGTGTTTACGGAACGGCCTCCGGCACCGGTGGGTATGGCGGTTATTTTGAACATTCCAATACGACCGGGTTCGGTAATTCCTTATATGCCGGCAGCGCGGGTTTGGGTACGGTTGTCAATTTCGAAAATACCAATGCTGCCAATGCGCAGCCTGTCCTTCAGGTAGTCACCATAGGCACCGGTAATGCCTGTGCCCTGTCCAATACAAATTCATCCAATACGGCTAATACCTTAAATGTGACCACCAATACACAAGGAGTGATCGCGAATCATTCCACAGGGAATGCCGGAAATTTCTTCAATAACAATACCAGCGGTGTAGGAGCAGGTGTCCGCGGTGAGGTTAATTCCATATTTGGTAATAACGGTACGGCCGGGGTTTATGGAGTGGCATCCGGTACAGGGGGATATGCAGGATATTTTGAACACAGCGAAACGACCGGTTTTGGTGTAACGCTTCAGGTAATTAGTAATGATCAGGGATATGCCATGATGGTGGATCATGAAGGCACTGGAAACCTGGCTGCTTTCCAGGCAGGGGGTATTAATGTTGCCCGGATCGATCATTCCGGAAGGGGATTTTTCAATGGAGGGACACAGAATTCCGGCGCCGACCTGGCAGAGGCATTTGATGTGGAGGGATCAGTTGCCGCTTATGAACCTGGCGATGTATTGCTGATCTCCACGCAGGCCGACAGAACACTGGTTAAATCAAACGCAGCCTATTCATCTTTGGTGGCAGGCGTATATGCTACCAAACCCGGTGTTTTATTGACAGAAGAATCAGGGAAAAGCAGCCTGGCGGATAAAATTCCGATGGGTGTAGTCGGAGTCATTCCAACAAAGGTTTGCAAGGAGGGCGGTTCCATTCACCGGGGAGATATCCTGGTTACCTCCTCCATACCGGGATGCGCGATGAAAGCTGATCTTAACAAGCTGAAACCCGGACAGGCAATCGGCAAAGCGCTGGAAGAATTTAACGGAACTACCGGAAAAATTAAGGTATTGGTCAATGTCAAATAAAATGTATAATATGAAACGTTTCCTCTTGTTTATTCTCCTGATTGGCATAACGGTAATCACCCGGGCTCAGGATTCAAAAAATGCCGGCACCCCGCCTGTTAAGAGTGGCACGACCAGGCCTCAGCCGAATGTGGCACCCTTGCTCCCTGTCCGTAAGAGTGATAATAACACGCAGCCCAAAAATACACAGTTGATCACCGTTCCCTTCCGGAAAGCCGATCCTTCGGGAACCAGCCCTAAAGTTGCCGATAAGATAAAGACGGACCAGACAAAGAAGGACAGAAGATTTCTTTCTGACTTTTCCGCCAAAGAGGCCGGGGAACTGCTGGTCAGGCAAAATGATTCTGCCAGGAAAATAAAAGGCAACTAATAAAAGGCAACTAATAAAGGGCAACAAATAAAGGCAACAAATAAAGGCAACAAATAAAGGGGCAACTAATATGGGAGAAGCTAATAAGTATAACTTTTGATAATGATATCCCCGCTACTGGCAACAGCCTTTTCGCTGATTAACCGGTTTTGGCTATCGAAGGTATAGGTATGATCTAGAGTTACCGTAGAGCCGCCTGATGTGAAGGTCGTTGTTTTGATCAGGTTGGTGGGGTGATAAAAATAGATATCCCCTACGGAAACTGTATTTTGATAATTGGAATAGTAGGCAAAAGCCGTTTGAGAATAGTCGTCCGTATCTTTTACCTGGTTTCCGGAATTGTCGTAAACGTATTCATGCTTGTTATAGAGTACTCCTCCCGTTGTCTTGGTATAATCATATTCGTTCAGGCCGATCTGTTGTTTGGCGGCATTATAGAAATATTTTTCGGTAGACGAGTCATTCGTGTCGTTGTATTGAAATGTACTGTCCACCAATGATTGGGAGTTGATAAAAAAGATCTCGTGGATGGATAGCTGGTTGTTATTATACAGATCCATCGTAAAATTATTGCTGTTGTATGTATATACCTGTTTATTACCGGGTGTTGCAGAAGCGATCACGCTGAGTATCCGGTTATTGTTGTCATAGGTTAAATTAAAGGTGGTAACGGAATTCCCCAGAACGGAAGACGTGACATTCTCGGTATAGGTTTTTGGTAAGGTATTTATAGTGTCTGTCGGGTTCTTGATTTCCTTCTGACAGGAGGAGAGAAAGAGAAGGGTCAGCAGCAGGCCCGAAATAAAAGAGAAACCTTTCATTGGTAATATGGTTTATTGGGGAATCGTATAGTTCGATTACAGCAACAAAATAGGAAAAATCTGGTAAAAATTAAGATGTAAAATGCATCGGCGAGGTAAATAGACCTTAATTTAGTGCCAAACCCGCCAGGACCTGTCAATTTTCCTGTGTGGATAAACAACCTGTATATGAAGCATTTATCCAATCGCCGGGATTTTTTAAAAGCCGGTTCGGGGCTTATGGGAATGGCTTTTTTGGGGAAATTTTCAGACCTGGCAAGACCTTTGCCCCTGCTTTCTTTTTCTACCCTGGGATGCCCGGACTGGACCTTTCCTGCCATTCTAACCTTTGCCGCCGCCAATAACTACCAGGGCATCGAGATCAGGGGAATCCAGCGACAGCTCGATCTTACGTTATGTCCCGAATTTAACAGTGATGCCAATATCCGTTCCTCCCGCAGGATGGTGGAAGACAAAGGATTGACCATTGTCGGGCTGGGTGCCTCCGCCGAATTGCATCATGCCGGTGCGACCGAAAGACAACATAACCTGGATGATGGCCGTAAGTTTATCGACCTGGCCCATAAATTAGGTTGTCCGAATGTGCGGGTATTTCCAAATAAACTGCCCAAAGAACAGAACCGGGAAGTTACCTTGGATCTGATCGCAAAAGGGCTGCTGGAATTGGCTGCTCATGCGCGCGGGAGCGGTGTAACCGTCCTGATGGAAACGCATGGTGACGTAGTTCACAGCGAAGATCTGCAAAAAATTATGGAACAGGCAACCGACCCCGGAGCCGGATTGGTCTGGGATGTCTACAATATGTGGTCGGTAACAAAAGAATCTCCTTCTCAGGTATATGACCGATTGAAAAAATACATCCGCCATACACATATAAAGGACGGGAAATCCGTCGATGGCAAGGAACAATATACCTTAATGGGTCAGGGGGAAGCTCCCATCTTTCAGGCCATCGATCTTCTGGTGGCAGGAGGCTATAATCATTTCTTCAGTTTTGAATGGGAGAAGATGTGGCATCCCGAAATCGCCGCCCCGGAAATCGCCCTGGCCGATTACCCCATGGCGATGAAACGGCATTTCGGGAGCTGACATTTAGTTTCCAAATCCTGTTGACACCGTCACTGACTTCCAGGCTTCCAGCTCCTTTTGCAGAGCGGCTATCTTAACCTGCGCCATATCATACGCATCCTGACCGAGGAACAGATGAAGGGGAGGATTGGTTTCGGAGGCGATCCTGATCAATGCTTCTGCCGCTTTTTCCGGGTCCCCCTGTTGTTTACCGTCAATGCCGGTTTGATGAAGGAGCTGCGTTTCTCTCACCGCTTTATAGTCTTCGATCGGATTCCTGGGAACGGCTAATGAACCTGAATTAAGGAAGCTCGTTCTGAAATAACCGGGTTCAACCGCAGTGACATGAATCCCGAAAGGTTTTGCTTCTGCCGCTAAGGATTCTGTAAATCCTTCCAGGGCGAATTTTGTTGCACAGTAAATGCCAAAACCGGGGAAGGAACCATAAAATCCACCAATGGAGGAAATATTAAAAATATGACCGGAGCCTTGTTTACGCAGGTAAGGCATTACATTGCGTATAACGTTTAAGGCACCGAACACATTGATTTCAAAATTATCCCGGGATTCCTGGTCCGTCAGTTCTTCGAGACTGCCGATCAGCCCGTAACCCGCGTTGTTGACCACTACATCGATCTTGCCAAAATGACGGATGGTTTCCTCTATTCCCAGAACAACACTCTTTTCTGTTTTCAGATCCACTGCCAACGGAAGGAAGTCAGGATGATCGGTACCTACGGCTTTTTTTAGATCCTCTTTGCTACGGGAAGTTGCTGCAACCTGGTATCCACTATCCAATAATTTTTTGACGAAGGAAAGTCCTAATCCTTTTGAGGCTCCGGTAATGAGCCATGTTTTTTTGTTTGCCATAATCTCATTCAATTTTTGATAGAACAAAATTAGGCAGCTTTAGATTTGAAGCTGTTACGTCATTCAAAGCAATCCTTGCAAAATTCAAACAATTTTATGTTAATCCCAGTCTCCTGGAAATATCAGATTTAAATACCTGACCGGGGTCGTATTTATGTTTGATCTGCAGCCATTCCCGGTATTGGGGATACATCAGGCGAAAAGTTTCCTGGTCAAGCATGGCGTCTTTTCCGAGGTAGATCCTGCCACCGGCTTTCAGGACTTCCTGATCCAGCTGGCGGATGAAAGGGGCCAACCTGGGTGTCATCGGAAAGTCAATGGCCAGGGTATATCCTTCAAAGGGAAAGGATAAAATGCCTTGTCCTTTCCCCATCTTTTTAAAAACATTTAAAAAAGGAATGCACCCGCTTTCACCGATACATTGCAGGATCTTTTCCAGGTTTTCTTTTCCCTTTTCGATAGGGATGACAAACTGGTATTGAATAAAACCTCTTTTTCCATAACCCCTGTTCCAGTTATTGATGGCATCCAGGGGAAAGAAAAATTTTTCATAGTGGGCAAAAGGTTTTGAGGTGTTTTGAACGGTACTGATGACCTTATTGAGGAGCCTTACCGTTAGACCATTCAGCGCAAAATCCGGAAGGTTAAAAGGAACCGACAGCTTTTGCGTAGTATGGATCTTCAGAGGAGCCTTTTGCAGCGATTCAGGAAGCTCTGTTATCCGGGCCGCATTTCCCAGGGTCAATACACCGCTTCCCCGTTTATCTCCTTTTGCCAGGGCGTCGATCCAGGCAACGGAATAATTATAGGTATGATCGTATTTTTCCAGGGCTGCCAGCATTTCGTCGAGGTTCCTGATGACAATGGCCTTTTGACTGAAATAGGTGGTTTCGATTTTTCTCAGGCTGATCGTTGCCGTTAGGATAATGCCCAGCAGGCCAAGTCCTCCGAAATTTGCCCAGAAAAGATCTTCGTTTTCGGAACGGGATGCAGTAAGGACAGTTCCGTCCGCCAAAAGAATGGTAAAGGACAGGACGCAATTCACGAAAGATCCGTCGATATGGTGTGCTTTTCCATGAATATCATTGGCAATGGCGCCGCCTATGGTAACCAGTTTTGTTCCGGGACAGATCATAGGCAGCCATCCCCGGGGAGCAAAAAAACGGATGATTTCCTCCAGGCTGGCTCCGGCTTCACAAGTGAGTATTCCTTCTTTTTCATTAAAATCCAGGAAAAGGTTCATTAACGAACAAACCGCGATATAACCCTGATTATTAATAGCCTGATCGGCATAACTCCTGCCCAAACCCCTGGGAATAATATTGCCTGTCCGCAGAGCAGCGGCAGCCTCGTCACGGTTCCTGACACGGATAAGCGAGGATTGGGCCTTGGGATAATTGCCCCATCCGGTCATTTGTTCTTTCATGGGCGTAGTTATTTGGAATGCGGGAAAGAATTTCTTTTAAATGTAAAGTAAAAATACTAAACACAAGCCGGAATGAGCTTCCGGATCATAAGGCCTGACGGGCAGAAATAACAAACGATTGGCAATCTTCTTTAAGGCAAAGCTGTAAATTTGCCAACATGAAAACGTCTCTTTTTGTCTATAGCGTAGTAATCTCTGTTGCATCCCTTATCGGGAGTTGCCGTTCCTCCAGGTCCGACCAGCAAACTACGGCCTTACAAACGGGGATCTGGCAACAACAGCCCATTTTTATCGATGGACAGGATGGTGATTGGACCAGGCCTTTGCCGTATACGGATAAGAAGGAAAAATTGAATTATTCCATAACCAATGACCGGGAGAATATTTATATCCTCCTTGCTGTAAAGGACGAGATCGAACAACAAAAGATCCTGCAAGGCGGTATGACGGTCTGGGTCAATGGATCGGCCGAGAAAAACGAGAGCAATGCAGTGGGGATCGGATTTCCTACGGACAGCCGTAAAGATCATGACCGTCGGTTAATGGAAGAAGCCCGTGGCAACAGGGGTAATGGCAATGTCAACGGAAATAGTAACGGTAATGGCCGGAAGGATGAACCTAAGGAAAAATTTGCTACCCTCGAAGATCTTAAGGATTATTCGTTATATGGATTTCTCCCCGATGGAAATGTGGGGAATTATGATTACGGTGACCATAACGAGGCGGAAGTGGGTGTGAAAATAGGTTTTAACAAGGATGGTGAAATGATCTATGAAGCCTCTATTCCGTTAAAAACAGTTTTTCCCAAAAATAATGCCACCGGAAAGAGCATTGCCGTAGGTTTTGTGGTGGAAGGTTTTCCTCCTGATGCCAATGTGCGGCAGAGAGGAGGAGGCGGTGGTGGTGTTTCGATCGGAGGAGGTTTAGGTATGGGGTCCTTTGGCAGTGGAGGCGGGGTTGGTTTGTCTATCGGTACCGGTTCTCTCGGCAGGATAGGAGGGGGAAAAAAGGACCGCCAGCTTTATGAACAAAATAAAATATGGCAGGTTGTTCCCGTGGCTCGCCCATCCAGGTAGGAAGTTGATTTCAAGTATAAGGGCTTGCCTGCGGGTCTCCTGAAATTCCATATATGGCAGGGAAATTTAAACTGTATGTAACTGGAAAATAATCCTTATTCGTTTACACTTAGTCTTGTCTATAAACTTTGTATTAATTTTATTTTACCATACTGTTACCCTTTGCTTACGATGCAGAAAGCGGGCTATAAGTCATAATTTTGCGGCCAAAACTCATCGCTTATGTATTCTCTTTTGAGCTCGCGTTTCAGAGCTATTCTTCTTATTCCATTCACGCGGCTTCTTTTTGCCTTTTTTTTCGTGCTATGCGCTTCCGTCACTTACGGCCAATCCAGTGGATCGGGTCTTAGTGGTTTTATCTATGATGAAGGGAGCAAACCAGTGGACGGGGCTACCATTTCCATTAAAAATTCGAATACTGGTTTTACTACTTCGACCGGAAGTAATAAAAAAGGATATTTTACCTTCAGTGATCTGCCTGTCGGTACGTATAACATTGAAATTTCTGCCATTGGCTTCCAGAATACCGTATTAAAGGATAACACCTTGAACCTGGGCGACCGTTTGGTCTTACATAAGATCACCCTTGGAAAAAATGCCACCGTACTTACCGAAGTTACCGTTCAGCGGGGAAGTTTTAACAACAGTATCGATCGTTTGGGTACCGGAACCGCGGTTAGCGGCAGGGCCATTCAAAAAATCCCCCTGGTTTCCCGTAACTATACAGACCTGATGGTCTTATCCCCCCTGGCGAATGGAACCTCCCTGGCAGGGGCTAAAGGCGGCGGTACCGGTTATATGCTTGACGGGGTAAGCAACCGGAGAGCCACCTTCGGAGGACTGACTGATGCTGCCTTTTCCATTTCGTCGGAAACTATCCGGGAATTCGAAGTCTCCACGAATGCTTATGATGTGACCAATGGAAGAGGATCCGGTGGTGTGGTGAAAGCCATTACCAAATCAGGTACCAATACGCTTTCGGGTGCAGCCTGGGGTTATTACGGAGCCAATTCGCTGGCTGCAAAAAAAGATGTGAACGGCAACAAATTGACCAGCAAATACGAGATCAAACAGGGCGGTGCCTATCTGAGCGGTCCCATTATCAAAGACAAGGTCCACTTTTTGATCTCCTATGATCAATACCAGAATACGATCCCTTTCCGGGCATATGATTTTACCTATGCCGGTGCAACCCAGGCACAGGCTGAAAAAAATCTGAATATTACCAAGGCCAATATGGACCAGATCGTTACGATCATGGAAAAACAATTCGGTTTTCCAGGTACAGCGGCATCGGAATATGGTACCAAAAATATCGTACAGGAAACAAAAAATGCCTTTGCCAAATTCGATTGGAACATTAACAAAAAGAACCTCCTAACCTTAAAATATAACTATCTCCATTTTGTCGATCCCAACAAACTGAAGTCTGCGGGTTTATTATCCACCCAGTATACCGGGATCGAAATTGACAATGCGGTTATGCTTGGTCTGCGGACGGAGTTCTCCAACAAAATGAGCAATGACCTGAAGGTGAATTTCAGTACCTATCGTAAGTTCCTCCATTTCTTAAATAACCGGGTACCGGAAGGATTCGTTAATGTCAATTCTACTTTTGCCGATGGCAGCACAGGCAATACGACCGTTGCTTTCGGAAACCAGAACTGGGTACCGGAAAGAGATGCTTCCGACGTTATCCAGATCATCGATAACTTCCGTGTTAAGACCGGAAACCTGAGCTTTGTTTTTGGAACAGACAACAATATAAACCATATAACAGACCGTCTGTCACATGATCAGCAGGGACAGTTCTACTATGCGTCCGTTACCGATATGGCCAATAATAACCCCTATCGGTTTAACCGTAAGATCCCGTTGAATGGGACCAACCCGGCGATCAGCGTTCCGTTGATCGAATTGGGTCTGTTTGCCCAAATGGAGACCAATCTGAAACCAAATCTGAATTTAACTGTCGGGTTGCGTTGGGATGCGACGATCATCGGGAATAAACCCACCTACAATCCCTTGCTGGAGCAAGACCTTGGCGTCCGGAGCGATGTGGTTCCTTTCGATGCAAAAAATATACAGCCCCGCGTAAACCTGATCTGGGATGTAAAGAACAATGGACAGGATATAGTTAAATTCGGAGCCGGCCTTTTTGCATCCGAGTTGACGACTCAGCCGATCACTTTTTCCCATATCGATAATGGCGTAGATTTCCGGCAGGTCGATATCCGGGCGAATGTTCCCATTCCCGATTGGCAGGCTTATCAATCCGATTTCAGCAAAGTCCCCGGTGTGGATTATTATAATACCTTGCCGGCCAAACAACCGGCTACCGTTTTGGTATTGGATAAAAACTTAAAGAATCCGCTCACTTTTAAAACCAACCTGAGTTATTATCATTACTTTAATAGCTGGTTCCGGATGGGAGCGAATGTATACTTCAACAATACCTGGGATAATTTCTACATGTATGATATGAATTTGAAACGTACACCAGAATTTGTGACCAATGAAGGACGTGAGGTTTATGTACCGGCCAGTTCATTGACCAATACCAGTTCTACCAGTTATCTTCCGGTATTGGCCAATTCCAGGATATCGGCCAATTTTAACCAGGTCCGTATGTTCACCAATGCCAACTGGGCTTCCCAATACGTGGGTGCCATGATCGAGGCCTCAGCGCAAATTAAAAAGGATGGATATCTGAGCATTTCATATGCCCGGGGAAAAGCAACGGGCACTCCTCCCTATGATAACGGGGATCCCCGTAATGCCAACTTCAGTGTTGCCTCTTCTTACTCAGGATATAGCTCATACGGAAAAAAATGGTACAGCGATGGCGACCAGCGCAACAAACTGGTGATCCTGTTCCTCAGCCCTACCTTTTATGGTTTTAGCGTAAGTTCTTCTTTCCAGGCTTATCAGAATACCCGTTATTCTGCCTACATCAACAAAGATGTGATCGGGGAAAGCAACGATGGAACCAACCTGGCCTATGTATACGACCCGAACAATCCAGCCACTCCGGCCAATATCAAGACCGGTATGCAAACCTTGTTACAAAAGACAAGTCCGGAGTTCAAGAAGTTCCTGCAGGATAACTATGGCAAATTTGCTCCTTATAACGGCGGCCTGATGCCTTGGCGCACCCAATGGAATATGAGCATCGCCAAGGATTTTAAACTTTACAAATCGCAGAAGATAACTCTGCGGGCCGATATCTTTAATGTATTGAATCTGATTAATGATAAATGGGGTGGTTACTCCCAGATCATCAATACCAGCCTGTATAACGTAACAGGTTTTGATCAGGCCAGTAAATCTTATATCTACAGCGTAAATACGAATGCGGGCACCAAACAGAAAACGGCGAGCTACTATTCCGTTCAGTTCGGCGTGCGTTATTCGTTTTAACGTATGGATTCCGTACTACCCGGCTTTGCCAGGTAAAGAACTATAAATTTTACCGCCTGGTGCAGCATACTGCTAAGATGCGGAGGGATGATCATCCTTCCGCATCTTACATTTTACAGGAGTGGATTCTGCCAACCTTTAACAATTTGGTAATATGGGAATAACATCTTGTTAACACCAACCAGGTTCCTTTGCGCAAAATTCAACTTTATGTATCGCGAGATTCGGACTATGTTCTTTTTGGCCCTTGGAATCCTATCCATGACCCTGGCCCGGGCTCAGGAAACAACTGCAACCCTGAGCGGGATTGTCACCGATCCCAAAGGCTCCATTGTCACCGGAGCTTCTATTTCTGTCAAACATGTGCCTACTGGTTTTATTTCGGCAGGCCAGACCAATAACAAAGGTCTGTTCGTTATTCCCAATCTTAAACCCGGTGGCCCCTATACCATTAAAATAACTTTTGTAGGGTTTAAAGACGAGGTTCTTGAAAATGTAAACCTCAGCCTGGGAAATAACCCCGACTATAATTTTGGCCTTCGGTCCGGAGACAAAGTATTGGAAGAAGTGGTCATTGTCGGCGGCAAAAGGTCTGGTTCCTCAGGTCTCACCGTAGGAAAAGCCCAGCTTGCTACGCTTCCTACCCTGGGCAGGAGCCTTGGCGATTTTACCCGCCTCACCCCTCAGTCCAATAACAACTCCTTTGCGGGTTCCAATTTCCGTTACAACAATTTCACCCTGGATGGCGCTATCAACAATGATGCAATAGGTTTCAGCAATTCGTTCGGTGGCCAGAGTGGCGGCGGTCAATCCGGTACTGCCGGTTCCGGAACGCGTACTAATCCTTACAGCATTGAATCCATTCAGGAAGTACAGGTGCAATTAGCTCCATACGATGTAAAGATCGGGAACTTTACCGGCGGAAGTGTTAATGCCGTGACCAAGAGCGGTTCCAATGATTTCCATGGTTCGCTTTACGGATATGGAAGGAATAACTCCCTGGTAGGCAAAAGCGTGGATGGGTTGAAGACAAAGATGGGTTCGGATTTCCATGATTACCAGACAGGTTTCACCCTGGGTGGTCCGATCATGAAGAACAAAGTTTTTTTCTTCCTGAATTATGAAATGACCCGTCGTGCAGAGCCGACCTTTTATAATGCCGGTGATCCGGGTGCTGCCATCACCATTGCCGAAGCGCAGCAGATCTCCAATTTCCTGAAAACGAATTATAATTACGATCCCGGTACATACAATACTTTTAAGCTCAAAACAAAGAGCGATAAATTCTTTGGCCGTATCGACATGAACCTGGACGCGCACAATACCCTGATGCTGCGTGCCCTTTATACCAATGGTTCCGGTAATAATCTGGAACGTACCTCCACCAATTTCCAGTTCTCTTCTACAGACTTCATTCAGCATACCAAAAATCTTAACCTGGTAGCGGAATTAAAGACCAAATTCAATAACAACGTAAGCAACCAGTTGCTTTTCAGTTATATCGATGTGCACGAATACCGTGAATTCCCATCCAGTATTAATGCCGCCGGTCAGCCGGCAGCTTCCGCCGTTGCTCCATTTATGGATATCGATAATGGTAGGATCTGGGCAGGAACCTGGAGAGAGGCTTCCGTCTATAACATGAAACAAAAGACCTTTGAATTCACAGACAACGTCACCTGGATCAAAGGGATCAATAAATTCACCTTCGGCACCCATAATGAATTTTATCAGCTCAGTTATGGATTTATCAATTCCTGGAATGGTCGTTGGGAATATTCAGGCGGTCTGAGTGCTTTCCTGGCTAACAAACCATCCCGTATCCGTGGTGCTTTTGCCACTGATGCATCCAAGAATGACAGAGAAGGCCTGTACAATTCCCTGCCTGGCAGTTCTTATAATGTTAATCTCACCAGCGTATACGCTCAGGATGAGATCAGCCTGACAAGAAAGTTCAAGCTGACAGCCGGCTTGCGGGTAGACTATCCATTCCTGAACAAACAATTTACGATGGATGCGGGTATTCCTACCACACCGAATTATGTTTCCGCTAATCCTACCTATTCCCATACACCTTTTAATGAGTTCGATAATAAATGGCTGGGTAAACCAACCTTGTCTCCCCGTGTAGGTTTTAATTATGATATCAAAGGCAATCAGACCCTTGTATTAAGAGGAGGAACCGGGATCTTTACCGGAAGAATGCCCTTTGCCTGGTTAGGATATGCCAGCACGCTTACCGGCAATAATTATGGTAATATAGATTACAGCCCCGGTGGTAAAGTTGTCGGTCTGGCAATTGATCCGGCCAATTTGAAAGACACCGTTAGCAAATATGGCGGTAATGGCGCATCTGCCACCCGCGAAGTAGATCTGGTCGATAATAATTTTAAACTTCCTTCTGTTTGGCGCTCCAGTATCGCTCTTGACGTTAAATTCGGAAAGGGGTACAAACTGACCGTGGATGCTATGTATACCAAAACGATCTATGATGTGAAATTTCAGCAGATCAATATCAAGGATTCTTCTCAGAGATATAGCACAGGACCAACCCAGACTCCTTATTATGTTGGAGGTAAGTTGAACACTGCCTATTCAAATGTATATCTGCTGTCCAATACAAAAGAAGGATACCGCTATAATTTTACTGTTCAGCTTTCCAAAGCCACGAACCTCCAGCTCGCTGGTCATGCCAGCCTAAGCCTGAACTGGTCGGCTGCATATACTTATGGATTATCAAAAGATGTCAGCAATGGTATCCGTAATTCCTTCCAGTCCAACTATGAGTTGAATCCATCGATCAATCCGGAAAACTCGTCATTGGCCTATTCCAACTTTGATCTGCGCCAGCGTATCGTTGCTACCCTGGGAGGTTCCCTGCATTGGAATGACCGTCAAACAACTTCGCTTGCCTTCTTCTACTCCGGTCAGTCTGGAAGTCCTTATTCCCTGATCTATACCAATGCTAAATTCGGTAACTCTTCCAATGCTTCGCTGCCCTTTATTCCGGGCGACAGATCCCAGATCAACCTGGCGGATTATAAACTGTCCAACGGAAACATGTATACGGCCGATCAACAGTGGAATGAACTGAATAGTTTTATCAATGGCGACAAATATCTGAAGACACGCAAAGGTCAATATGCCGAAAGGAATGGTCTTCGCACGCCTTGGGTACATGATCTGGATTTAAAACTGATGCACGAATTCAAATTATCGACCAAGAATACGCAACATGCCATTACGGTCAGCTTCGATGTATTCAACGTGCTAAACCTGATCAACAATGACTGGGGCCATGTCACTTTCGTGACCAATGTCAACAACTATACCGTGAACTTCCTGAAGTTTGCAAACGATGCAGGCGGTAAGGCTCCGGGTTCACCCGCTTCCGGTTATCTGCCCACTTTCAATTTTCTGGCTCCTCCGGCCGGTCAGAATCATTATTATACCAATGATCCGATCAATTCACGCTGGCAGGGACAACTGGGGGTAAAGTATAGTTTCTAAAAAAGAAAACTTCGAAAGATATAAACGAGATTTTTTTAACGCTGTAGTCTTGAATTCTCCTTTTAAGCCATCTCATGTCTATGGGATGGCTATTTTTTTTGCGCCCGGTGCTCCCCCAATAAAATGTGTCGCTCCGGGCGCAAAAAAATCAATGCGTCGCGACAAAAGGGCAGAGCCCCTTTGTAAACCCCTTTACTGGAAGATTGAGTTTATTAAATGACCTTGTGTACATTGATAAAGGGGATTCCCAAGGGCCCTCCCTTTGTTGCCACGCATAATGGTATTGGGCCTGGGGTTATTTTTTCACAAGACCCCCAAGGCCCAATACTCCCCAACCTTTGGGACCCAAAATTTCACGCTTGACCCCCGGCACTTCCAGAATCAGATCCTCCCCAAATGCACTTGCCGGGGTTTGGTAACCAGGCAGGAATTGCCCGGCTAAGATCTTCTGAATGATGAGCAGGCTGCTATGGGTAGTTAAGGTATAACCCTCCGGACCGCTCAGCCGGGCGGTTGCGGTTTCCCCGGCAAGGTTCTTTACCTGCCCCCAGACGAAAGCAGTGGCTTTGCTGCGTTTATCGTCCCCGGGACCGGCAGGGCGGCTGTCGATCTTGTTTTTTATGATCCGTCGGAAAAGGGAGGTTCGTAACAACCAATTGAACAGAGATTGTCCTTTCATTAGCCGGTAGACGGCAGGGGGGATGGCTGAATAGGTTTCGATATCCGGAATGCCGGTGGTAAAATGTGCCGTTGAGATATCCCCCCAGGGGATAGTCATGGTAAATAGTTTTTTAGGACCAAAATCAACCAGGAGACTTTTTTCACCGACCGGGCTGGAGATAATCTTACCTTGTTTTCTCATAGCCCCTTCTTCCCCTAATTTCGAAACCATCGTAGCAGCGGTCCCGTGTGATAAGGATCCACCCAGGATAGCAAAAGCTAGTTTTAATTCAATGGCGTCCGGCAATAATTTTTTTAATAATAAAGCCAGGCAATCGGTGGGTACCACGTCGAAGCCCGTTCCGGGCAGGATCATAATTCCCGCCTGGCGGGCAAGGGTATCAAAATCTTTCAGCATTTCGAATACCCCGATATCACCGTTGACATCCAGGTAATGAGTACCGGTTTGCAGACAGGCCTCTGCCATTTGCCGGGCAGTCCTGTCAAAGGGACCCGCTGCATGCATGACCAGTTTGACTTCTTTTAAAGCAGATACTACGGTCCGCGTATCGGAAAGGTCGAATATTTTATAGGGGAGGTTGAGTCTCGCCGCCAGCGGCGCAAGGGCTTCCTCCCGTCTTCCGGCCAGAATTGGCTGTAAATGATAAAGGTGTGCATGCCGGGCAATTAATTCCCCCGTATAACCATTGGATCCGTAAAGCAAAAAGGAATTCGTTTGCATCCGGGAAAATAGGTGTTTTTTGTTTAATGTCCAGCCCGGCGTTTTTTGACAAAATTTACAAATATTGGCAAAAAATGGTATTTATTATGCAAAATCAGGGGATTTGAAATATAAATTCTTGTATATTTGAGTAAGTGCAAACCCTTAAAAATCTCTAGTAAATTTATTAAACATTAAAAATAATTACTATCTTTTGTTTGTATTTTGCTGAATAACAACGTATTTGTATTGACCCTTCTTTTAACCCCGCGTATTATTACCTATAAACGAAAGCCAGGAATCTCTTAACATGGTTTTCACGTTTATTTATTTTGATCCGTTTATCGTGGCTTCCGGAGATCGTGAGGTAAGCCGGGTGTATTGCCTCTTTAAAGGCCGGAGCCAAAGCCTGAAATTATCAAATCTGCCAAAAATTATTATTCCATGCAATTGCCGGGCCTGAAATCTGATTTCTTTTTTGGTCTGGTAGTAACTTACAGGTAACGTATTTAACGCATAATTCCTACCCTGATAAAATCGCTTATCTAAACATTATTCTTTATCAAAAAATGTGATCATGGAAAGTAACCTTACACAACTATTATCCTTTCTGGATACCCAGACAACTTCCAAAAAAGATAGTACCTCCTTTTATCTTACTGAAGAACGTATGGAACTTATAGGCCGGAGATTGGAAGAGTTAATGAGAAATGGCAAACCTTTCTTAAAATCCAGGTATTGCATGAAGGATCTTTCAAATGATCTTCAGGTCCCTTGTTATCAATTGTCGGCCTATATCAACCGAAACAAAGGATTGAATTTTAATGATTATATCAATCAGTTCAGGGTTGCTTATTCGGAAGAGCTGATCAGAGGAGGATCCGCCTTTAAATTGAATCTGAAAGGGTTGGCTGGGAATTGCGGGTTTAATAACAGGAACTCATTTACAACGGCATTTAAGAAATTTACAGGATCTACACCGTTTGATTACACTAAATCAAACAGTCAATTTAATTCCTGTTCCGTTTTGTAAGTTCAATTATTAATTAACCAGCTTTATCTGAAGAAAATGGTACACTCCCATAAATTTAAACCCCGGTTATTTATTCGCTCGCAAAAAGGCAACCTAAGGATTAAAATGCTTGACTTTTTTGGAATATTCGGAGCCCGAAAAAAAAGAAAAAGTGCCCAAAAAACAAAATATTCCAAGACCCGGGCGATTGAACAGCTTAAAGAAAGGCTGGAGTTTCATATGCGCAAGGAAAGACCATTTCTCAAGGCAGATTATTCGGTCCGGGATCTCGCGGAAGAATTGAACATATCCTCCCGGAAGTTATCTTCTGTGATCCACCGCACCTGGAAAGTTCATTTTACAGAATATCTGAATCGGTACAGAATTGATTATTGCCAGGAATTAATTAAACGGGAACGGGATGGTTCGCCGGTTTTTAAAATCCTGTTCCCACAATGCGGGTTCAGGAATAGAAAGACATTCAGTACGGCATTCAAAAAAATTACAGGTTACCGGCCATCCGAGTATACCAGAACTCTTTGAATCTCCGGCCGGCTGACTGCCTGAATCTAAAATAAGGAAGTTTGCTGAGGAACCCTGGATGGAGGGGGCTTTACCGGTTTCTGGTGCGCATAAGCAGCAGAAGGCTGTTCGTTTACCCTGTTCAAAAATGCGGGATCTGGAGAAAGTATCTGGTAAACGGGGGTTTCATTAAAGCGTGAAGCAATGATAATCTTTACCCCGCCCGCGTGCTGATTAAACAGCTCTTCAACCAGGGATGGCGAATTATTGTCTTTGGAAAGATGGGCTAAGAGCAGGTGGCTCATAAAAGAGGGCCTGTGGGTCTTAAAAAGTTCCAGAGCCTGGGTATTGGACAGGTGTCCGTTCCCTCCTCTGATACGCGTTTTTAAATAATAAGGGTATCTGCCTTGTTCCAGCATCGTTTCATCATAGTTCGCTTCCAGGAAGGCAGCATGGCATTGCCTGAAATGATGGATCAGGTTTTCACAGGGAGCGCCGATATCCGTAAAAACGCCAATGGTTATTTCCGGGGATGCCACAATGAAACTATGTGGTTCGGCCGCATCGTGCAACTTGGTAAAGGCAGTAATAGTCAGCTCCCCGATAGTAACCGGTTCATTAGCCAGGAAGGCGGTGATAAGTTGCTTTTCTATACGAAGACCGCCATTTTTCAGGGTGGCGGCAGTGATATAGACCGGCAACTGATATTTTTTTGCCAGGACAGGCACCCCTTTGATATGATCGGAATGCTCGTGGGAGATAAAAATGGCTTTTACTTTGCTCATGGATAAACCAAGCCGGCACATCCGGGCTTCCGTTTCCCGGCAGGAAAGACCGGCGTCGACCAAAATGGCCTCGCTGTTATTGCCGACATAATAACAATTGCCGTTACTGCCCGAGTTTAACGATGTAATATATAGAGACATTCAGGGTGCAAAGAAACCGGTTTTTGCCCAATTTTGGGATACTGTTTTTTAAATCATACATAACAACCCTCTCCTCAGCCCTTTCCATAACCCTGTCCCTTCTTCTTCAAGCACCTTACTCCTGGGTTTATCTTCTTGCGCTGCGTAGCCGGTGCAAAACGCGCACCAGCACATCTACCTCCCCACAGGTATTATAGAATGCCAAAGATGGCCTTACGGTAGCCTCCAGTCCGAACCGGCGAAGGATCGGTTGTGCGCAATGATGGCCTGAACGAACGGCAATACCTTCTTCGTTGAGGGCTGCACCTACCTCTTCCGTTCGAAAACCTTCCAGCACAAAAGATAATACACTGGCTTTATCAGGAGCTGTACCGATCAGACGGAGACCGGGAACATCTTTGAGCAATTTGGTAGCATATAACAACAAGGCATGTTCATACTGACCGATCAGTCCGATCCCTATCTTACTTACATAATCAAGGGCCGCACCCAAACCAACGGCGTCGGCAATATTTCCTGTGCCTGCTTCAAAACGGGAGGGGGCGTTATGATAGCGGGTATGCTCGAACGTAACATCCTGGATCATGTTTCCTCCGCCTTGCCAGGGTTGTGTTTCGTTCAGCAGGGATTCTTTGCCATAAAGAACACCGATACCTGTCGGACCAAAGATCTTATGGCCGGAGAAAACGTACCAGTCACAATCCAGGTAACACACATCCGCTTTTATATGCGATACGGCCTGTGCCCCGTCTACCAGCACTTTTGCCCCTGCCTGATGGGCCATTTCAATGATCGTTTTAACAGGTGTGATCGTGCCAAGGGCATTGGAGACCTGGGTTATGGAGACAAGACGGGTCCTGGGACCCAGTAATTTCGCGTATTCCTCCAGAATGATCTGACCATCCTCGTCTACCGGGATCACCTTTAGTACGGTTCCTTTTTTCTCTGACAATTGCTGCCAGGGAACGATATTCGCATGATGCTCGAGGTGACTGATGATGATCTCATCACCTTGTTTCAGGTGTTGCTCCCCCCAGCTTTTGGCGACGAGATTGATTGCTTCCGTAGAACCGCGGACAAAAACGATTTCGTTGGGTGAGGAGGCGTTCAAAAAAGCCTGAACTTTATTACGGGCAGCCTCATACGCATCCGTTGCCCTGGCTGCGAGTTCATGGGCGGCCCGGTGAATATTTGAATTTTCGTGTTCGTAAAAATAACTTAACCGCTCAATGACCTGTTTGGGTTTTTGAGTGGTTGCCGCATTGTCCAGCCATATCAGCGGGCGACCGTTCACCCGCTCCTGCAGGATAGGGAAATCTGACCGGACCCGGTTGACGTCAAAAGGAGGAGTGGCCATATCAGAGATTCCACCTGAACGTCCTTGTAAAAAGGAGGTACCCATCCCCGGAAGGGAAGGACCTTCCGTTCCCGGCATAAAATAAAAGGAAGGGTTTCCGGATTCCGGCGCCTGACCATAAGGTAATTGTGGGCCAGGAGTGTAGGAGGAGATCGGCTTCAGCAAAACATTGATCTCCGCTTCAAAAGGTTGAATGGAGCCAAATGGCAAATGATGATAAGATTCCGGCATAAAAGATTCCGGTGTCCCTTTATTATCCTTTGTTTGTCCGGTAGGGTTATTGCCGGCCCCTTGCTGTGCAGCCCTTTTATCAGGCTGATACCGCGCGGCTGCAGGCAATTCATCGGGGGATTGGTTATTAGCTGTAATTGATTGGTAATTGCCCGAAGGCGAAGTCTTTGCCCAGGCTGGAGAAACTCCACTGCCTGCTACAGAAGAAGGGATATTCCCTTTCCCGGCAAAATGAGGATCAGGCAAACTGGTCGGGGGTTCTTTGATATCATCCACACTGCCTTGCTGCAAGTGGGCTGCAGAAGGCGATTTACCGCTTCCAGCCACAGAGGGCGGAATGGTTTTGCCTCCCGGAAAAGATTGACCGGGTTTTGAATGCTGACCGAAAGAAGCCGGTGATTCCGCCGCTCCATAAGATCCTGCTGTTCCTTGGGAACCTGGAGACACTGGAGACCCTGGCCCACCTGGAGAACCTTGCGCACCTGAAGAACCTGGCCCACCTGGAGAACCTTGCCCACCTGGTGAACTGGCAGAACCTGGTGAATCTTGCTGGTGTATAGACATTCCTTGCTGTAAATCCGGGATTGTATTAAAGGGATCCTGTCCCGGCAACGCGCTGAAAAATTGGTTGGCAAGTTTTTCCAGTACATCCTGATCGGGAAATTCGAATGGATTAGTATTTGTACTCATGGTATTTTCCGATTTCAACATCATCGAGAACGGCAATAGCGTCATCGACCAGAACGGCCAGTGAACAATATAAAGAAACCAGGTAGGAGGCGATAGCCCTGTCATTAATGCCCATGAAACGGACAGACAGACCCGGTGATTGTTCGCCTGGTAAATTAGGTTGATACAAACCCACGACCCCTTGACGGCTTTCACCGGTGCGGATCAAAAGAATATGTGATTTTCCTTTAACGACCGGTACTTTATCCGATGGGATAAGTGGGATGCCGCGCCAGGTGAGGAAAGGGGATCCGAATAGGGAAACGGTGGGCGGTGGTACGCCTCTGCGGGTACACTCCCTGCCAAACGCCGCAATAGCAAGAGGATGAAGCAGGAAGAACCCCGGTTCTTTCCAGACTTTAGTGATCAGTTCATCAAGGTCATCAGGGGTAGGGGCTCCGGTGCGGGTTTTAATCCGCTGTGCTGCCGAAATGCTGTTCAGCAGACCATATTCCTTATTGTTGATCAGCTCGCTTTCCTGGCGTTCCTTGATCGTTTCAATAGTCAGACGTAATTGTTCACTGATTTGATTATAGGGTTTACTGTAAAGATCGGATACGCGGGTATGCACCTCAACGACCGTATTGACCGCGCCCAGGTTATATTCCCGCGGTTCTTCGATATAATCTACGAATGTTTGAGGCAATGCTCTTTCATCACGTCCCGAACAGTCTACCTCCACGCTATCGGCATCTTTCACTTTATTCAGACGGTATACACCTGATTCAACGGGTATCCAGCTCAGTAAATGGGTAAGCCACCGGGGAGTGATAGTAATCATTTGCGGCACCGTACGGGTTGCAATGGCTAACTGTCTCGCAGCGACATCTCCAAGTGCCGTTTGTGTTCTGGGCTTGTTTTGCTCTGCCATGTGAGTAATAAATTTTTAAAGTGAGAAATACTTTTTTGATCCAGGGACATAGAAATCCCCGAATTGCGGTGGTTGAAACAAATTTATTGAATTTTATTTAATAAAGAACATATGAGCGCATCTCATTTTTACAGGAGAAAAGGGTTAACTTTAAACGGCTGACCTTGACAATCCCTGTCGCTTTAAAAGGCATTCCTGAAAAGCATTCCCGCAACCCGGAATTCATTCATGCAATAAAATAAATAGCATTATGCGAAACTCTTTTCTGTTTGGCAGGCGGTTAACCAGGTCCATTGTGGGTATTCTGGCCATGACTTGCTTTACGTTTTCTTTATCCTATGCCCAGGATCGTTCCCGTCCTGCCCAACCAAGGCCGGCCCCGCAACGCCCTGCGACACAGCCTCCGGCCCAACGCCCTGTCCAGCAGACGCGCCCGGCTCCACGGCCTCAGGTCCAGCCTGCGCGTCCGGAACAAAGACCGCAAGTGCAGCCAGCCCGTCCTCCACAGACAGTTCGTCCTCCCGGAAATACCCGTCCTCCAACCAATACTCGTCCTCCGGATTATCGTCCACCCAATAATACCCGTCCACCCAATTACCGGCCTCCTTCCGCAGGCCATCGTCCGCCAAACTGGAGGCCAAGTCGTCCAGCCTATACCCGCCCTCCGAATTATTGGGCCGGCCGCCGTTATTACAGCTATTATTCCTATTATCATCATCCGTACAGGCCCTATTTTTATGGCCCCGGGTTTCATCCCCTTGGTTTTTTCCTGGGTGCGGTTGCCACTACGGCCACCATCATCGCCATCAATAATGCACAGTACCGCTATGATGCAGGAGTATTCTACGAACCGTATAACGGAGGTTATCAGGTAGTACTTCCTCCATTCGGGGCTATCGTCTCTTCTCTGCCTCCGGGAGCGGTATCGATGCGGGTCGACGGGGAACCCTACTACTATTTTGCAGGGACCTTTTATTATCAGGATGAGAGGGGGTACCAGGTCGTACGAGGTCCGGCAGGTGCGATCGTATATAATCTTCCCGAAGGCTGTACTACGGTTTATGCCGGTAATATTGCCTATTTAAAATACAACGGGGATTGGTATCAGCCAATTCAATTCAACGGGCAAAATGCCTATGAGGTGGTGGAGGTAGAGTGACTTTATGCAGGTTGCTGCAGATTAGTGACCTCTGGTGGCTCTTGCCTGCTTCCCTGGTTTGCTGGGTCCGCGAATGATATAGGGTTCCCTTTTGTTTCCGGCTCCTTATTGATCTTTCGCAGGAAGATCCGCATACCCATGTAAAAGCAGAGTAAGAGAATCATACTTCCCCGGAGATGTATGACCTCATGACCAGGGTAAGGAATGTAGATATCTGCATTTATTCCAAAAGAATCTATTCCATTCCTCACTTTCCTGGGAAGGTGATCCTGTATTAAATAATAGGTCAATCCTCCTGCAAGAAGGCAAACCAAAATAGACGAAAGACCGGCTATGACGGCCCATAGCCTTCTCCTGAGATTCTTCCGGGGAGATTGTTTATCCGCAGACGGGTAAGCTAAAAGAAAGATCGGATAGAAAATGAAGAATAACCCGGATACGGGTAAAAGGTCTATGGTAAAGGGAAGATGGACGGGAATATCCAGAAAGACGATTATAGGATTGATGCCCACAAATCCGGATATCCAGGGGAACTGGCTGGTTACCCAGAAATTGTCCAGGAGAATCGAGAACAGTAATGACACAGCCACTACAGCCATTATCTTGAATGGCCGCCCCTTACCGGTATGGGTATTCATAGTGAAAATATTTTACCAGCCGAATGATTCCGGAAAAGGATTTTGGAAATAACATCCTTCGGAAAAAAGTATTTATAGGATGGTGGAAGATACCCAAAACGCCTTTTCCAAAAAAACTAGTATGCCCGATTTGCTAAAGAACCGTTAAAATAATAATTCATTCTGGGGGTGTGAAAGCATAATAATCTTTCCCTTTCTGTATGTAATTTCTCCATAGGGGGCATCTTATCGGGAAATTGCCTTTATGAGATACCCCCTAAGTTTTTTTTTCGGTACTTTTTTGTTAATCGGAATTTCATTTTCCCTCCATGCCCAGTTCCCTTCGATCAAAGTGGAAGGAAAAGAATCCAATCTCGTCTACCTGCAAAGGCTTGAGGTGGATGTAAAGATCAACGGGACAATTGCTTCCACTACCTGGACGATGACCTTTAAGAACACTACGGGCAGAATACTGGAGGGTGAACTTAATTTTCCCTTGGCCGAAGGGATAAGTGTGTCCAGGTATGCCCTCGATATTAATGGCCGGTTAAGAGAAGCGGTTCCCGTTGAAAAAGAAAAAGGCACGATGGTTTTTGAGAATATCGAGCGCCGGCGCGTCGATCCGGGATTGCTGGAGAAGGTAGATGGAAATGGGTTCCGTACACGTATCTATCCCATTAACCCTAATGGAACGAGAACCGTATTGATCGGATATGAAGAAGAACTTTCCTTTGGCCCAGGGCCTGCCAAAGCGTTGCTTTACCGGTTACCCCTGGCCTTTAAAAAACCACTTGCAGAGTTTAAGATAAATATAAATGTGATCCGGGGAAGTTTCAAGCCGGTATTTGAAGAAAATATCGATGATGAATTATGTTTCGATGAATGGAATAAGGTTTATACCGCTTTCAGGGAATGGAAAAATTTTGCCGCGAATAAATCCATCGTTATCCGGATTCCGAAAACACCCGAATCCTCCGAAGTGATGATGCAGCAAACCGGCAATCATTATTTTTATTCCCTAAGCGTTTTTCCGAAGGCCCAAAAAATAAAAAAGAAAAAGATAGCCAGTTCACTCGTCCTTTGGGATGTATCCCTGAGCGGACTCTCCCGCAACCTGGATAAAGAACTGAATTTACTGGATGCCTATTTTTCCAGGCTGGGAGAGGTAGACCTAACCCTGGTTAAATTCAGCAATACCGTTCAGGCTCCGCAGCAGTTTACGGTCAGGGACGGCAGTTGGGATAAATTGAAGGAAGAATTAAAAAATACCGTTTATGACGGGGCTACTCAATTTGGTGCGTTGGATCTTAAAAAATACCCGGGAGAAGAATGTTTGTTATTCAGTGACGGGCATTCTACATTTGGTAGCCCGGACTTACAACCTGGAGGCAAACCGGTCTATGCCATAGTTTCTTCGCCGGTGACGGACTTCCCCAATCTGCAAAATATCGTTCAGATGACAGGCGGAGAATTGATCAATCTGGAAAAAATGGAAATGGCAGATGCCGCCGGACAATTAGCGTTTCAAAGTTTATATTTCATGGGTGTTAAGGCTTCTGACGGTCTTGAAGAAAATTATCCTTCCCTTCCGATACCGGTGACGGGTAGCATTTCGATTGCCGGTATAAGCTACCATTCCGTTCATGATCTGGTTTTACAATTTGGATATGGAGGCAAAGTGATCATGGAAAAAACCGTTAAGCTGGATTTTTCCAAACAACAGGTTAATACCGACCTTTCCCATATCTGGGCGCAGAAGAAAATAGAAGAACTGGACCGAAGATACGAAGAGAACAAAATGGAGTTATCGCAATTGGGCAAACGTTATGGTATCATTACCCGAAATACTTCCCTGATTGTTTTAGAGAGTATACAGGATTATATCACCTATCAGATAGAACCTCCCTCAGAATTAAGAGCTGAATATGACCGGATCATGAAACAAAGGGGGCAAATGGAAAACCAGGTCCGGCGTTCTTCCGTCGATCATGCTGAATCCTATCTTTCCGAATTGCTGAACTGGTGGCAAACACCGTATAATAAGGTTGTTAAGAAGGAGATCCCCGAACCTACGACTATCGGGAATAATCCAATTCCGGGCCAATTGAATTTTCAAAATGATAATACCCGGGGAAGTGCCGATTCATTATCTGGTTACATAGCCCCTCCGGCTCAGCAGGCTTTGGAAGGAAGGGTTTCTGGAATTTCTATAACCCCCGCAAGGGCCCCGGGAGCTGATAAAAAGATAAGAATAAGGGGGCAAAGCAGCTTTCAGGGCAATCAGGCAAACAGCAGTCAATTGGATGAAGTAGTGGTAACGGGTTATAGTGGGGCCAGGCAAAAAAGAACGTTAACGGGTTCCGTGGCAACCGTTAGAAGGAGTGAAATAATGAATGGTACTTCCCCTGAACAGGAAAATGATGAAAAAGTTGAAACGGATTTTAATTATAATAAGAATAAGGGGAATAGCAGGAATAATGCGAATAGCAGGAATAATAGGAATAATAATAACGCGGATGGAAGTGGTTATTTCAAGTCTGGAAAAATTGAAGTCAACACGGCCTACCTGGATGAATTAAAAAGAGCAGGCCCCCGGGACAGATATTCGGTCTATCTAAAGATTCGGAAAAAATATATCGCAACGCCGTCTTTTTATTTTAATACGGCCGGTTATTTTCTGGATGCGGCCCATAGTTTTGCGGATGAAAAGGACAGAAAGGCCTACGCCGCCACCGGATTGAGAATACTCTCCAATATTGCTGAATTGGATATCGAAAACTATGAGCTTGGCAAAATGTTGGGTTATAAATTAAAAGAGTTGGGAGAGGCCGGGGCTGCCTGTGCTGTTTTTAAAAAAGTATTGAACTGGCGCCCATTCGAGCCGCAGAGTTACCGCGATTATGGATTGGCTTTGGAAGATGCCGGTTATTATCAGCAGGCATTGGATACCCTTTACCTGGCATTGGTAAAGAACTATGATGCAGGCGTGAGCGCCTTATATCCGGGAATCGAGGAAACCATCCTGCCGGAGATCAATAGCCTTATTACAGCAAAAGCAGACAAACTCCAGTTCGGAAATATTCCCAAAAAGCTCTTTGCCAATATGCCGGTGGATATACGGGTAGTACTCAACTGGAACATGAATGATACGGATATCGATCTTTGGGTGACTGATCCTGCGGGTGAAAAATGTTATTACAGTCATCGTAATACCGAAATTGGAGGCAGGATCTCAAACGATTTTACCAGGGGACTGGGGCCGGAACAATTTATGCTGAAAAAGGCGGTGAAAGGGAAATATAAGATAGAGGTGAATTATTACGGAGATTCTCAACAAAAAATTGCGGGTCCGACCACTATAATGGCGGAAGTATTTACCGGGTACGGAACAAAACATCAGGTCCGCAGGATCATTACCATGCAAATGCTAAAGGAATCAAACGGAACCGTATTGGTAGGCAATTTTGATTTCTGATTTTTGTTTTTGCTATAGTTATTGAACATTGTCGTCCTTGCGTCTTTGTTATTAGTTAAATATTTAATATATTTAGTCTTTAACAAGGACGCTTTCTTTAAAATCACATCAATGAAAAACTTCTTACCTTTTTTTCTTTCCTTTCTAACAGTACAATCCTGTTCGTCGGTCAGTACCCCTTCACAGATGTTAATGGCAAAAGTAGATTCCTTACAAAATGAATTGAATAAGCATACGAGTGCTGAGGATTTGAACCAACAGCGTTTGACGCGTTTCGATTCACTTGACTTTGATATTTACAGCAACCAGAAATGGGATGAGCTGTCTGTCAGCCATTCAGATAATATTGTTGTTTATTATCCGGATGGGAGCACCACCATTGGGCTGGACCCCCAACATATCGATGCCTTGAAACCAATTTTCGTATTTGCCCCTGACACAAAGATCCAAACGCACCCAGTTCGTGTGGCAGGCGGTGACTGGACTGCAGTAATAGGAGTAATGGAAGGGACCTTTTCCCAACCAATGCCTATGGGAAAAGGGAGGTTTTTAAAACCTACGGGCCGGAAATTTAAATTGAAGATGTGTACGGTCGGACATTGGAAAGGGGACAAAATGGCTGAGGAGTACCTGTTTTGGGACAATGCAGCCTTTATGAAGCAAATTGGGGCCGGCAGCTGATCAGGACGACAGTTTGGGGCAACTTAAAACCGTTAGATGACAGTAATCATTTTACTAAATATATTGTGTCTGACGGCTGATCAGGAATTCAGCGAAAAAGAGGTTAGGTACCCAGCATAACCAGGAGATAGCCCGGTAAGCATCCAGGCCCGGCAGATTCAGCAGGGCCGATAGCGGCAAATAGATCCTCAGGGTCACTGCTGCGAAGGTAAGGGCATAATTTCGGATCATCCAGTTCCGGTGCTTAGGGATATTACGTTTACGTATAAAGGCATATGCCTGGATATTACTGATGAGCCATACCAGGGCGAGGGTACCGAATCCCAGCGTACTGATTAACCCTCCTGTCGCAAAAAATGCGATGGCAAACCCGGCAAGGCTGCTGCACAGGACGGCAAGTAGGTATACCTTGCCGGTAAAACGATGCAAATTGATCTTTCGTGCTCTTAACCCGGAATTGAATTGGGTCCATCCGGTAAGGAGGGCAAGGCCACCCATGGCGATATGGATGTAAAAGAAAAAATTATACCAATAGCTGTCCAGCAACTCATTAGATTTAGATTGTAGTAAGCCATGATGGCGCATATCGAGGACCGGGTATAAAAAGGGATAGATCCCGATGAGAATGGCAGGTATGGCAAGGCCAATTAGTAAGGTGTTATTTTTTCTCATGTGATCAACTGGATAACGTATTGAGGTTTTGTAATAATTGCCTTGTAAATGTATGCTCCTGATCGCCTCTGCCAAAAGATAAGTAATTTTTGATAATTTTGCGGGATGAAGTTATATATCAGGAATATGGTTTGCAACAGGTGCATTACGGCGGTACGGGCCGAATTGGAGCTTTTGGGGCTTCAACCGGTAAGTATAACGCTGGGGGAAGTAGAAGTTGAAGGAGAGATTTCAAAGGAGGTTCTTACCAGGCTGGGTGATTCATTGCTGCAATTGGGGTTTGAGCTGATCGACGACCGGAAAAGCAGGATAATTGAAAAAATAAAAAATGAGCTGGTAAATTTGGTTCACTATACGGAAGAACAACCCAGGACCAATCTATCCGATTTTCTCAGCAGCAAACTGAATCACGATTATAATTACCTGAGTACTCTTTTCTCCGATGTGGAAGGGATTACCATTGAGAAGTATTTTATTGCACAAAAGATCGAGAAGGCAAAAGAATTGCTGATGTATGATGAACTTACCCTTTCCGAAATTGCTTTTCGCCTTGGTTATAGCAGTGTCGGGTATTTAAGTAACCAATTTAAAAAAGTGACCGGTTTCACACCTTCTCACTTTAAAACCATCCGCGAAAAGAAAAGGATTCCCCTGGATCAGGTGTAATTTGCAGAGCATAACGAGCCTGCAGGGTATAGCGCATATGCATACTGGTGAAAAACCTCATAAAAGCGCTAAAAAAAATCGCAAAGCATTGATTATCAATAAAAAATAAGTCTGGTAATCAGCCATTTAGATATATAATAATTAAAAATTTGTAAATAGCTGATCTTCAATCCTGTTGTTGATTTCCCAAACCTGCTTTTTTAAATCCCTAAAAAAAAACATATACCCCCCTGTCTGCCCCCCTGTCTGCTCCTCCAGTCTGCTCCCTCAGTCAACTTACCCAGTCAAACCTCACTTAGGCAATTAAATCTTACAAAGAATTGCAGTAATTCTGTAACGCTTCCTTCCTGGCGTTGAAGGAGCTTTGCTTAAAAGATACCCAATGGATATTCCTACGCAAACTCATAACAATCAAACTCATAAAAATAAGTTGGTTCAAAAAGACAACGCGATCGATTCCGTTAAGCGGACCTTTCCCGTGCTCAATATGACCTGTGCTTCCTGTGCAATCAGCTCACAGAGTATGTTGGAAGCACAACCAGGCGTAATCTCCGCCACGGTAAATTATGCGAATGGCAATGTGCAGGTGGAATATATCCCCCAACAGACTAATCCGGAAGAATTAAAGAAAAGTCTGCAATCCATTGGATATGATCTGATGATCGAGGACACGGAAGAAGCGAAGGATGCATTGGAGAATTTACAGCAAAAGAAATTCAACGAACTGAAAATAAAAACCTGGGGCGCAATCGGTATTTCTCTACCTCTTGTTTTTATTGCCATGTTCTTTATGGACATACCTTACGCCAACTATATCATGTGGGGGCTTTCTACACCCGTTCTCCTATGGTGCGGAAGACAGTTTTTTATAAACGCCTGGAAACAAGCCCGTCATCGTTCTGCAAATATGGATACCCTGGTCGCTTTAAGTACCGGAGTTGCTTATTTCTTCAGTGTTTTTAACACCTTGTTCCCGGGGTACTGGCATGCCAGGGGTTTACATGGACATGTCTATTTTGAAGCTTCATCGGTGGTAATCACCTTCATACTACTGGGCAAATGGCTGGAGGAAAAAGCCAAAAGCAATACCACTTCCGCTATAAAAAAGCTTATAGGACTTCAACCAAAGACAGTTACCATCATTCACGAAGGGGGGTATCAGGCAGAGATACCGCTGGCACAGATAAAGTTAACGGATATATTGTTGGTCAGGCCAGGTGAAAAGGTGGCTGTAGATGGAATAGTAATAACCGGAACTTCTTTTGTAGATGAAAGTATGATCAGCGGGGAGCCGGTTCCGGTAGAAAAAAGTACGGGGCTTGCCGTATTCGCCGGTACGATCAATCAGAAGGGCAGTTTTCAGTTCAGGACCGAAAAGGTAGGTGGAGATACGGTACTCGCCCATATTATTAAAATGGTACAGGAGGCTCAGGGAAGTAAGGCTCCGGTCCAGAAACTGGTTGATAAAATAGCCGGTATATTTGTGCCAGTCGTGATCGGAGTAGCCTTGCTAAGTTTTGCATCCTGGATAGTGGCGGGAGGTGAAAATGGTTTTACGCAGGGTTTGCTGGCTGCCGTTACCGTACTGGTAATTGCCTGTCCCTGTGCGCTTGGGCTGGCTACTCCAACAGCCATCATGGTAGGGGTGGGAAAAGGAGCGGAAGCGGGGATTTTAATAAGGGACGCTGAGAGCCTTGAACTGGCTAAAAAGATCAACGCAATTGTATTGGATAAAACCGGCACTATCACCGAAGGAAAGCCGCAGGTTACCGATATTAACTGGCTTGATGAGGCAAAAGCGAAAGAGCTGCATTGGCCATCCATCCTGGTAGCATTGGAGCAACAATCAGAACATCCTTTGGCGGAGGCCGTCGTTAATTATTATGGGAGTTCGGGGAATCTGGGGAGTCCGGGGAACCAGGGAAATCAACGGCCCTTAACCGTTCAACAATTTGAAAGTATTACCGGCTCAGGAGCCACAGCGGTAATCAATGAAAGTAAATGGTATGTGGGGAACCAACAATTGTTAAAGGACCGGTCGGTTTCGATTGATCCAATATTAGCGGCTCATGCGCAAAAATGGGTGCTCCAGGCCAAAACCGTTATTTATTTTGCCAGTGACAGACAGGCATTGGCCGTACTGGCTATCGCAGACCGAATCAAAACTACTTCCAGACAAGCAGTCCGTGAATTGCAGGAGGCGGGAATAGAAGTATACATGCTTACGGGTGATAATAAGGCTACTGCCAGGGTTATAGCCGGGCAGGCTGGTATCCATAGTTATAAAGGAGACGTTTTACCGGCTGGGAAAGCTGCCTTTATAAAATTGTTGCAACAACAGGGGAAGATCGTGGCAATGGTCGGTGATGGGATCAATGATAGCAACGCACTGGCCCAGGCCGATGTTAGTATCGCTATGGGAAAAGGGTCCGATATTGCTATGGATGTGGCAAAAATGACTATAATATCCTCCGATCTAACCAAAATACCCCAGGCCATAAAACTATCAAAATATACGGTGGCCACCATACGCCAGAACCTTTTCTGGGCTTTTATCTATAATATCATTGGTATTCCCCTTGCCGCCGGCATTTTATACCCCGTAAATGGCTTCCTCCTCGATCCTATGATCGCGGGAGCAGCCATGGCCTTAAGTTCTGTCTCTGTGGTCGGCAATAGTCTGCGGTTAAAATTACGGACCTTTACGCCAACAACTAAAATTCAATAGTAACAAACACCATAAATAATACACAATGAAAACTTTACAATTCAAGACCAATATTAAATGTTCAGGTTGTATCGCTTCGGTAACGCCATTCTTAAATAAGGCAGTAGGGGAAAAAAACTGGGAAGTGGATATCACCAAACCTGAAAAGCTTTTAACCATCAGACCGGATTCCGCTGCCGTCACCAGCAAAGAGGTGACAGCAGCGTTGAAGGAAGCAGGATATACCAGCGAAGCGGTCAATTAAACAAAGAAAAACTGAAAATGAAGAAAATAATTCTTGTTGGTATCCTGCTTGGCCTCTCTTCTCTGATCTATGGTCAGCATAAGGTTGTCTATCACCTGGATGTCAGGGATACCATCGTGAAATACACGGGAAAGTCAAGACATGCGATGGCGATCAACGGATCGATTCCTGCACCGGTCCTGGAATTTACGGAAGGGGATACGGCCGAGATCTATGTACATAATTCAATGGACAAGGAAACCATGATCCATTGGCATGGCCTGATCCTTCCCAATCAATATGATGGCGTGCCCTATCTTACGACCACGCCCATCCGGAAAGGGCGGACACATTTGTTCCGGTTTCCGATCGTACAGACAGGAACCTATTGGTATCATTCCCATTCGGCCTGGCAGCAGCAGAGCGGAGTCTATGGGGCCATTGTCATCCACAAACGGAAAAAGCCATCCGGAAACCAGGTATCCGGAGAATCGGGTGTTTCTCCCGAAAAGGAATACACGCTTCTTATCAGTGATTGGATCGATGAAAAACCCTATGAGGTGGACAGAAGCCTTCACGCAGCCACGGATTGGTACGCCATAAAAAAGGGCAGTACGCAGAACTATGGTCAGGCAATCAAAGAAGGACAGCTTAAGACGAAGCTAACGAATGAATGGAAACGTATGATGGCCATGGATGTGAGCGATGTGGCCTATGACCGGTTTCTGATCAATGGAGCAACGGAAAATGAAACTCCTCCTTTCCATGCAGGCGATAAAATAAGATTACATATAGTCAATGGTTCTTCCTCTACTTATTTCTGGCTGAATTATGCGGGTGGGAAAATAACGGTTGTGGCAAACGATGGCATGGAGACGGATCCGGTTGTAGTAGACCGTTTGATCATCGGAGTGGCGGAAACCTATGATGTGATCGTGACGGTTCCGGACAATAAACGCTTTGAATTCCGGGCGACTTCGGAGGACAGGACCGGGTCTGCTTCGTTATGGGTGGGAGAGGGGGAAAAAGTGAACGCGGTCGTTTTTCCCCGTCTGGATTATTTTGAGGGGATGAAGATGATGAATGGCATGATGAAGATGAACGGGGATATGGATGATATGGGGATGAAAATGAGCAACCAGGTCATGGACATGAATACGGTGATGTACCCGGAGATAACCGGAAAGGCAAAGTCAAAGGAGCCGGTCGTCACGTTGAATTATGGCATGCTCCGTTCGCCGGTAAAAACGAAGTTCCCGGATGGTCCGGTAAAGGAATTGCATTTTGACCTGACGGGTAATATGAACCGTTATGTCTGGAGTATTAATAACAAGACCGTTTCGGAAACGGATAAGATCCTGATCAAAAAAGGAGAGATCGTGCGCATCATTCTGTATAATAATACGATGATGCGTCACCCGATGCATCTGCATGGCCATTTTTTCCGTGTGCTGAATGGACAGGGTGATTATTCCCCGCTGAAGAATACGCTGGACATTATGCCTATGGAGCGGGATACCCTGGAATTTTTGCCGGATGCGCCGGATTTTAGCGGGGATTGGTTTTTTCATTGCCATATCCTTTACCATATGATGAGTGGGATGGGCAGGATCTTCAGCTATGAGAATTCACCGCCGAATCCGGAAGTGCCCGATCCGGATATGGCCTTGAAAATGGTCTATATGGATGACCGGATGTTTCATCCCTCCGGGAAGATATCCCTGGAAAGCAATGGCAGCGACGGAGAGATTAATGTGTTCAATACCCGGTACCGCTTCCAGACGGAATGGCGGGTTGGTTTAAATGCGGAAAGTGGCTATGAAGTAGAAACGCATTTCGGAAGATACCTGGGAAGGATGCAATATTGGTTCCCTTATGTCGGTTTTGATATCAGACACCGGAACAATAAGGATGGAGAGAAAAACATTTTTGGACAGTTGGACACCAGGGATGACAGGAAAGTAATATGTGCGGGTATCCAATATCTGTTACCGATGCTGGTCGTTGCCGATGCCCGGGTAGATAGTAAAGGTAAATTGAGGTTTCAGCTGGGAAGGGAGGATATTCCGGTAACCGGCAGGCTCCGGTTTAATTTTATGGCCAATTCAGATAAGGAATATATGGCGGGTATCCGGTACGTATTCACCAAATACTTCTCTTTGTCTACTCATTATGACAGTGATATGAAATTTGGCGCAGGGATAACCTTAAGCTATTGATATATCCGTAGATTTGTTGGAAATAAACAGGTATGAGCAAACAATCCAAAGGCAAGCCGGAAAACGCCAAAGAGAACCCAAAAGAAAAAGAAGATTTGCCGGGATATCCTCATTATCCGGAAAACGAGGATATTTATAATAAAGAAAAAAAAGAAGGCGATATCGATCTGGACACCCAGTCGGTGATTAAAGGGAAAAAGAAAAAAGATCCCGCTCCCGGGGATGATCTTGATGTGCCCGGTTCTGAACTGGACGATGAGGACGAAGAGATCGGAGAAGAAGATGAAGAGAACAATTATTATAGCCTCGGAGGCGATGATCATGATGACCTGGAAGAAGATAAGGGAGAATAACAGGATAGCACGATGATGAATGCAATAAACTATAATGGACACAACGGATAAGGTAATTGAACAAACCCGTACATGGATAGATACGGTCGTAGTGGGTTGTAACTTTTGTCCGTTCGCCGCCCGCGAGGTTAAACAAAGAACCATTTACTACCAGGTAGAGCCGGCTATCGATAAGAAGACCTGCCTGGAATCCTTTATGAAGGAATGCCTGCGTTTGGACCGGGAAGAATCCATAGAAACTTCCTTTTTGATCCTGACCAATGGGTTTCAGCAGTTTGACGATTACCTTGACCTGGTTTCCCTTGCGGAAGAATTGTTAAAAAAGAGTGGATATGAGGGGGTATACCAGGTTGCCAGTTTTCATCCCCTTTACCGTTTTGGGGGTGCCAAGGCCAATGATGCCGCCAATTATACGAATCGATCCATTTATCCGATGCTGCATTTGTTAAGGGAAGCGAGCATCGAAAAAGCGCTTGAACGTTTTCCCGATCCCGGACAAATACCTGATCGCAATATCAGTTTTGCACGGGGAAAAGGAGAAGCTTATATGAAAAAGCTCCGGGAAGACTGTTTGTGATGGGCAAATTCTCTAAATATTAATCTGTAGATCGTTAACCCGTCGACCCCCTGATTTCCAGGGAGGAAGGGATAACCTCCTTCTGTTTGGAAAGATTGCCATTTTTCCCGGCCAGGGCCTTGAACAACAAGGATGCTGCAGCCTTCCCCATTTCAAATGCGGGTTGGGTAACAGTAGTCAGCGAAGGGTTGAGGAGCATGGCGGAGGGAAGATTGGAAAATCCGATCACTTTTACCTGGTCCGGAATGGATATTTGGAGCTCGTAACAGGTCTGGTAAATACCGGTAGCCAGTTTTTCCACGGTAGCTATAACTCCATCCGGCCTGCAAGTACTGGTCATCAATTTTTTAAGGATCTTTTGATTCTGGGCATTATCGTTGGTACAGGAGATAATATCTGACGGCCTGAACCCGATATGATTCTCCATTAAGGCTTTTTTATACCCTTCGATTCGTTGTTCGCTGATCGACAGGGTGGGAGAGATCGATAATAGGGCAATGCGGCTGCAACCGGAGGTAATAAGGTGCCCGGTAGCCTTATAGGCGCTCTCCAGGTCGTCGGTAACGACCCGGGCGGTTTCCACCCCCTCACAGACCCTGTCAAAGAAAACAAGCGGGGTGCCTTTTGCCTGCAATTCCTGCATATAGGCAGGGTTATTGGTCTCAGAGGTCACCGAAAGCAGGATTCCGTCCGCCCGGCCCCCCAGGAAATCACGCAGAATTGCCTGCTCTTTCAGTGCGCTTTCATGGGTCAGGCAGATCAGGACATGGTACCCTTTATCCTGTGCAATGGCCTCGATCCCATCGATCGCCTGGGCAAAAAAACTATCGGCCACCTCAGGAAGGATGACAGCGATCGTTTTGCTCTTTTTCCCCCGAAGGCTGCTGGCATAGGGGTTTGGAATGTAATTGAGTTCTGCCGCCAGCGCCCGCACCCTTTTTTTGGTCCCTTCGCTGATCTCATGACTATCCGTAAGGGCTTTGGAAACCGTTGCTGCCGAAAGTTGTAATTGGCGGGCTAAGATCCGGATAGTTATATTTTCCATTAGCAGGGTAGCCCTTTTTACGAAAACGGTTAAGTAAATAAAGTTCTAAATTAATGCATAATATCGTCAAAAAAGGTCGCAAATTTACTTTACCGGTTTAAATAGCCGGCATGTCACCATTCAAAACGATCAAACGAGAAAGCCATGACACCCAACGCTAATCTAACGCTGGACAACCCCAATCCAAATCCTCTTTCATCCCTGGATGTTTGGGAAGAAGATTTGCTGGAACGTTATCCTGACCCGGAGTCTATTGCCAAGGCAAAAACCACTGAAGAATACCGGGATTATGAATCAACAAAAAAGGAATCCGTACGGGAGTTTTATAAGTTGAACCACACTTATCAAACCTATGATTTTGTCCGGGAGAAAAAAGCGGACTATCTGAAGTTTGATAAAAAAGAAATGACGGTCTGGGCTGCCTTTGATTTTTTGAACCAGCTGGTAGATGATTCAGATCCGGATACGGACCTTGATCAATTCCAGCATTTGTTGCAAACTTCGGAAGCTATCCGTGCGGATGGTCACCCGGACTGGATGGTCCTGGCTGGTCTTTTTCATGATATGGGAAAAACATTATGTCTCTTCGACGAGCCGCAATGGGCAGTTGTAGGGGATACTTTTCCCGTTGGATGTGCATATGCTGACAAGATCGTCTATCCGGAATTTTTTGCGCTTAACCCGGATCATGATCATGAAATATATTCTACCAAATACGGGGTCTATTCACCCAATTGCGGTTTGCGCAATGTGGACATGTCCTGGGGACATGACGAATATATCTACCATATGATGAAGGATCATCTTCCGGAGCCGGCCTTATATATGCTCCGGTATCACTCCTTTTATTCCCAGCACCGGGAGAACTCCTATGATCATCTGATGGATGAGCATGACCGGGAAATGTTTAAATGGGTCAGGCTGTTCAATCCATATGACCTGTATTCCAAGAGCCCCACTCCTCCGGATTGGAACGAGCTCCGTTCTTACTATGAGGCGCTGGTGACAAAATACTTACCGGCTACCCTGAAATTTTAACCGGATTTTTGCCAGTTTCTTTTACATTTGTCGGATACATATACGTTTGATTGCTGCTTATGAATAATAGATTGGCTACCGGTGATTATATAGTCTTTATTGCATATTTCATTCTTGTCTCCTGCTATGGATATTGGATTTACCGTAAAAAGGGTAAAAAAGGCGGAGCAACGAGCACCAAGGATTTTTTCCTGGCCGAAGGTTCACTCACCTGGTGGGCAATCGGGGCCTCTATCATCGCCTCCAATATATCTGCCGAACAGTTTATCGGGATGAGCGGAGACGGCTTCTTTGCCGGAATCGCAGTTGCCGTCTATGAATGGCTTGGCGCGATCGCGCTGATCATCGTAGCGGTATTTTTTATGCCGGTCTACCTGAAGAACAAGATCTACACGATGCCGCAGTTCCTCAAGACGCGGTATAATGAAACCGTGGCGCTAATCATGTCCGTTTTCTGGTTATTTCTTTATGTCTTCGTCAATCTGACTTCAATTCTTTACCTGGGTGCATTGGCGATCAACGGATTGCTGGGCGGCGGGTATTTCCATACGGTCATGATCGTTCTGGCCGTTTTTGCCCTTTTTATTACCTTGGGCGGAATGAAGGTCATCGGTTATACGGATGTGATCCAGGTGGCTGTACTTATCCTGGGCGGTCTGGCGACGACCTATATGGCGCTCACCCTGGTCAGTGAAACCTTTGGAATGGGCAAAAGTGTGATCGCCGGTTTCCAGGTGCTGCTGAGGGATGCCCCGGATCATTTTCACCTGATCTTTAAGAAGCCAACGGCTGACTCTCCCCAGATATATGTCAATAAATACCTCATCTTGCCGGGTATTACGATGTATTATGCCGGTCAGTGGATAGGCAACCTGAATTATTTCGGGTGCAACCAATACATTACCCAGCGGGCGCTTGGTGCAAACCTGCCAACGGCACGCAACGGAATCCTCTTTGCCGGATTTTTGAAACTGCTGATGCCTGTCATCGTAATGTTACCCGGTATTGTTGCCTGGGTCCTGTATAAAAATGGTCATCTTCCTCAACTGGTCGGTGGTCGAAAGGACGAGGCCTATACGGCGATCCTCAGTTTCCTCCCCAGTGGCTTAAGAGGTTTATCGATAGCAGCCCTCACGGCGGCCATTGTTGCCTCCCTGGCCGGTAAGGCCAATAGCATCTCCACGATTTTCACGCTCGACGTCTACAAAAAATACATCAATACAAACGCTGACGAAAAAAAGATGGTTTGGACCGGCCGTCTTGCCATCCTGCTGGCCATGATCGTGGCTATCGTCTTTACCTGGAAAGACTTGTTAGGTATCAGCGGCGACGGCGGCTATACCTTCATTCAAAAATATACCGGTTATATCAGCCCGGGTGTATTTGCCACTTTTATCCTGGGGATGTTCTGGAAAAGGACAACTGGTGCGGCGGCAATCGCGGGTATCGTTTCCGGTTTTGTGTTGTCCGTATTCTTCGGCCAGTTTGCCGTCAAGGTATTGGGAACCGAAACCTGGATGTATTCTGCCTTCCTGAATAGCAATGGCGTTTACGAGATCCCCTTTTTCATCTGTATGGGCTGGGCCTTTTTTTATACGGTGATCCTGATGGTGCTGATCAGCATGGGCGGACCTCGCATCAACCCCAAAGCCTTCCACCTGGATCTGGAAATGTTCCGCCTCAAACCAGTCAACTGGATATTGATCGCTTTTATTCTGCTGATCTTTTCCGCCCTTTATGTGCGGTTCTGGTAAGTATGGGCTTAGGGTTTATACCCACTGTAATTCATGGCGGGGAATAAAGAAGCCCTTAATGCAATTTGGATTGCGGATACAAATCTGGATATGGTTTTTTTCATGAAAGCCGGCACCTGGGTAGAGCTCTTGTCCTTCCACAAAAACACCTCTTACTGAATCGAATGTTTTTAATTTAGTTTCAATCCTTTTTAAATGCAGGTTTTCAATCACAGCGCAGTCCAGTTCTCTGATAAGTAAATCTTTGGAATTTTTAATTGGTCGATTAATGGGAAGTTCCTGATCAAGAGTACTCGCAGAGAAAGATAAAGAATAGTAGGAGTTTTTTACCAACCTTAGATAGGAAGTATCCAATAAGTCCAAACAAAATTGCAAGTCAATTGTGGCTCCTAGAACAGCCGGAGATTTGAATTTCTTTTTACCGGGTGGATTTTGGGCAAAATCCAAGGCCCGTTCATAATTGTTTTCCCAAAAATAGCAGCCGGTACCTAACCAGTCATGACCATTTTCACTTGTTTTTAAAATACTTTTTCCAGAAACAATGTCATTAAGTATTGTTTCCTCACACCCATGAAATCCTATTAGCAATCCTGGCTTTGCGGGATACATTGAAATAAGTTTAATTAGTAAGACTTATTTTTTAACGGGGAGCGACTGCAGAAACAGCGGAGGAAAATTTATTGGTACCTTTGGGGACGAGAAGATGCATAATTCCAAGTTTAGTCAGCAATTTTTTGGCAGCAACTTTGGAATGTTTAACTTCCTCTTGCTGTTTTAGTAAAAGCTCCTCAAACTCTTTGAATTCTTTCTCGTTCATATATGCAAATATAAAATATTTGGTGTGATATCAAAAAATCTTGCCCAACTTATTTATTCACACTCCCTTACAAATTCTGTTTCCACCCCTTTTTAAGTGAGAATACCATATAGAAAGGTTAAATTCATGGGTATTTTCCATACCCAAATCCGATAGTTTTATCCCTGTATACACGATAATTTCCGATCATTAAAAAACGATAGCTTCATGAGAAAACACCTGTTCGCTTTGCTTATTTTTTGTGCAGGCACTCCGCTTTTTGCACAAACCTGGCAACCCAATTGGGAGTCTCTGGACAAACGACCTGTTCCGCAGTGGTTTAAGGATGCCAAATTTGGGATTTTTATCCATTGGGGAGTATATTCCGTCCCCGGTTACAGCAAAAAGGGAGAATATGCCGAGTGGTACCAGCATGGTTTAAATGAAAAAGACACGGCGCGGATAAACTATCATAAGAAAAAATTCGGTGATCTTACCTATTACCAGTTAGCCGATCAGTTCAAGGCAGAATTGTATAATCCGGACGAATGGGCCAAACTCATCGAAAAATCCGGAGCCAAATACGTCGTACTGACCTCCAAACATCATGATGGTTTTGCCAACTGGCCCAGCAAAGAGGCCAGCCGGGATTGGGGATTCCCCTGGAATTCAGTGGAGGCGGGTCCTCACCGCGATCTGTTGGGCGATCTTTTTACCGCCCTTCGCAAAACCTCCGTTCATCCTGGGATGTATTACTCCCTGTACGAATGGTATAATCCTCTTTGGTTAAATGACAAGCCCCGTTATGTAAAAGAACATATGTGGCCACAGATGAAAGACCTGGTCAATACTTACCGGCCTGATGTATTCTGGACCGATGGGGAATGGGATGCAAAGGATACCTTGTGGAAATCGCCGGAGTTCCTTTCCTGGTTATATAATGAAAGCCCCGTCAAAGACAGGGTGGTTACTTATGACCGCTGGGGCGATGGTATCCGTTTTCATCACGGAGGAGTATATACGCCGGAGTATCAGCCCGACCTGGAGATCAAGGACGATCATTACTGGGAAGAAAGCCGCGGGATGGGTTTTTCGTATGGATATAACCGCGAAGAAGATGCCTGGGATTATAATTCTTCAAAAGCATTGGTCTTTCAGTTGATAGACAAAGTGAGCAGAGGAGGTAATTTCCTGCTGGATATCGGGCCGGATGAACACGGGAAAATCCCTCCCATCATGCAGGAACGTCTGTTGCAGATCGGGGATTGGATAAAGATTAACGGAGAGGCCATTTATGGAACGACCAAATGGAGAACTCCTGCGCAATGGGGAACGGGAAAGCGGGATTACAAACCGGCCAATGGTGGCGGAGATCTGCTGTTGAAGTTAACCGTTGACCCCGATCCGGGATTCGCGGTGAAGGAATGTTTCTTTACCTATAATGCCGCACAAAAAGACCTTTTCGTCCTGCTGCCGCGTTGGCATACCGGTACTTTTACCATACGTGATCTGAAGCTTTCCCCGGGAACAACGATCGAATTACTGGAAACGCATACTCGTCTTGCCGGCAAACAACAGGGGAATGACCTTGTTATCACCATGCCCTCCTTCGATCCGAACAAGATCACGACCCAATACGGTTTTGTTATTAAAATTCACAATACCCTCCCATAATTTGACATATGAAAAGAAAAATTGTACCGCTCGTTCTGCTGATCTGTTTATTATCAGCAAGTGTAAAGACCATCGCCCAGGACCGCTACCAGGCGAACTGGGACTCTTCCCTTAAAAAATACCAGACCCCGGATTGGTTCCGGGATGCCAAGTTTGGGATCTTTATCCATTGGGGGGTCTATTCCGTACCTTCCTTTGGGAGCGAGTGGTATCCCCGGAATATGTATGAGCAGGGATCGGATGAATTTAAACACCATGTCGCTACTTACGGCCCTCAAAACAAATTCGGATATAAAGATCTTATTCCCCTGTTCAAAGCGGAACGTTTTGATGCGAATGCCTGGGCTGATCTTTTCAAACGGTCAGGTGCAAAATATGTAGTACCCGTTGCCGAGCATCACGATGGATTCGCCATGTATCAGACAGCCATGTCGAAATGGAATGCAGTGGAAATGGGACCGCACAAGGATATCATCGGTCTTTTATCCGAGGCGATCCGCAAACAAGGGCTGATATTCGGACTTTCTTCGCACCGGATCGAACATTGGTGGTTCATGAACGGAGGCCGTAAATTCGATTCGGATGTGAACGATCCGAAATATGCCGATTTTTACGGACCGGCCAGAGACCAGATGGATACGCCTTCTCCTGAATATATGAACGACTGGCTGCTCCGGTGTACGGAACTGGTCAATAAATACCAACCTCAATTGTTCTGGTTCGACTGGTGGATAGAACAACCTGCCATGGATCCTTACCGTAAGTCTTTTGCCTCCTATTACTATAACAAAGGACTGGAATGGAACAAAGGCGTAGTGGTCAATTATAAGAACCTGGCTTATCCGGAAGGGACGGCCGTTCTGGACCTCGAACGGGGAAAACTGGGCGGTATCCGTAACCTGCCCTGGCAGACCGACGACGCCATCGGCAATGAATCCTGGGGATATACCACCACCAATACGTTCAAAACCCCGAAATATGTCATTACCAACCTGATCGACATCGTTAGTAAAAATGGCAACCTGCTGCTAAATATCGGACCACGTCCGGATGGGTCGATTACAGAGGCGGAAACAGCGGTTCTGCTGGGAACAGGAAAATGGCTGAACGTGAATGGAGAGGCCATCTACGGGACCAGACCCTGGAAGATCTATGGGGAAGGCCCAACTGAGTCAGCCAGCGGATCCTTCAGCGAACAGAAAATTCCTTTTAATGCAAAAGATATCCGGTTCACCACCAAAGGCGAAACTTTATATGCCATCCTTTTAGGGGTGCCATCGGGTAATACCACTATAAAAGCCTTATCGGCCAAGGCAGGAAACGGTAAAATTGCTGGTATAGAATTGGTAGGCAGTACCGACAAAGTGAGCTGGTCACAAAATGCGGATGCTCTGGTGATAAAAGCATCGGCCTCTTACCCCTCAGAAAATGCGGTTACCTATAAGATCAGCTTCTTGCATTAATTCCGGACATCCTGTAATGACTATGAGCCTTAACTATAAAAATCTTTTCACGGATAATGTTACTGGAGATCCGCCAGATCCGTACGGACATCAACCAGGACTCCTTTGGAGCGGAAGCCTTTTCTCCCAGAACCATAGAGAACGGCAAACTGAAATTAGTGGCTTCAACAGACTGGACCAGCGGATTTTTCCCGGGAGTACTGTGGATGCTCTATCAATATACCGGTAAAAAGGAATGGTCAACAGCGGCAAGGACCTTTACTGCGAAAATGGAGAAAGAAAAATCGAACGGGACGACCCATGATATGGGTTTCAAGATCTATTGCTCCTTTGGGAATGGCTACAGGCTTACGAAAGATAAACATTACCGCGAGGTGATCATCCGTGCTGCCCAAACCCTTTCCACCCGGTTCAATCCACGCATTGGCTGTATCCGTTCCTGGGATCATCACAAGGAGCTTTGGGAGTTTCCGGTTATCATTGACAATATGATGAACCTGGAGTTATTATTCGCCGCAACCAGGCTGACGGGTGATTCTTCCTTCTTCAAAACAGCTGTAAGTCATGCTAACACGACAATGAAAAATCATTACCGGCCGGATTACAGTTCGTTCCATGTAGTGGATTATGATTCTCTAACCGGAGCAGTGAGAAAAAAAATGACCTGGCAGGGATACCGGGATTCTTCATCCTGGGCCCACGGTCAGGCATGGGGTTTATATGCTTTTACCATGTGTTACCGTTTTACAAAGGATAAGGCCTACCTGGAGCAAGCAAGACATATTGCAGCATTCCTATTGCATCATCCCCGTTTGCCGGTTGATAAAGTACCCTATTGGGATTTTGATACGCCGGCCATTCCGCAGGAACCCAGGGATGCTTCGGCGGCCGCGGTCATGGCCTCCGCTCTCTACGAACTGAGCGGGTATGGGGGAACGGCCGGGGAATACCGGTCTGTTGCCAACAGCATACTAAGGAACCTGTCGGAGCATTATCGGGCGGAGGCCGGTACCAATAAGGGCTTCCTATTATTACACAGCACCGGATCCAAACCGTCAAACAGTGAAGTGGACGTCCCGCTGAATTATGCGGATTATTATTACCTGGAAGCTTTATTACGATCAACTCATTAAAAAAGAGAGGCGATTCCACTTAAAAATCGCCTCTCTTTCAATCAGCTCAATTATTGTTTGATCACTTTGATGGTCTTCACAAAATTACCCTGTACTACTTTTAAGATATATACCCCTGGCCGGTAAGCTGAGGCATCGATATCGATCACGCCGTTCGATTGGGCGACACGTTTGGTCTGCAGTCTTTTTCCATCCACACTGTATAACTCGATATCCGTACTTTGATCTCCGGAAAGAGACAAGTATAATTTGATCGTATTGACGGAAGGATTGGGATAAACTTCAGCCATATTGATTTTATTGGTGGCAAAGGCATCAGCGACACCATTTCCCAGTTTGTTTCCGCTACCGTTAAGCTGTTTATCGCTGTTGCTTTCGGAAACCATGTCTTTATTACATTGGGCCCTGGTGCTGTAGGCAATATCGAAACGCGGGAATTCGAAATTGTCCTGCCAGTCGATAACGACAATCGTTGGTATGGGCCGGTTGCCCCAATATTGGGCCTTTGTCGAAAAGCTCGTATCACCAGGTTGAACGTAAATGGTTCCCTTTAGTTGGGTGCCAAGAACGATCCAATGAGCTTCAACCGGGAAAGGATTTGGATTCCTGATCCTCCAGTTCCTGGTTGTCGTCGGATTGTCCGAGCAAATTGGATCCAGATCCAGATTTTTGATATACAGGTTCGGGAATTTTACGGCACCGACTGCTTTATCGGCCTTGATCAGACCATAACCGGTGGTAAAATCGAATCCTTTATCAAAACCGGTAGTATAGGGATCATCCATATCCCAGGTATGGGAGGACATGACTCCTTTGATCTGATCCGGGGTGATCGTTCGTATTTTCTGCGCCTCGATCATCAGGGCGGCTACGCCGGCAGCATGCGGGGCAGCAGCAGAGGTCCCGAAGAAGTTTGGAAAAGAATCCTTATCCTCGGTGATATCTCCATTCCCGAAAGGATCGAAAAAGGAAGTATTGCCGCCATCGGGCGCAACGATCTCCGGTTTGTTACGGACCAGTGGTGCGATCCGGTTGCCCAGGATATCTATATAATTGGCAGTCCCGCCAACGGATGAGAAACCTTCCACGACGGGAGTATCCACACCATAAGGAGGAGTCTGCAAATAAAAAGCTGCGCCGGTTGCGATGGCTCCTGCAGCTTTCGCATGGCCGACCAGGGCGGGTGACAGGATGCCCGGAATGGGTACCCTGGTCAGGTAGAATAGGGCATCGTTATACAGGAGATACTTCAGGCGGGTAGCATCCGGCCCAAAAAATTTAACGATCGTTAAATAAAAAGTAACATCCTGTGTATCGTTATAATAACCAAAAACTTCAATCGGATCACCGCTTGCCATATTATCGGAATTTCCGGCGGCGACAATTTGTCCTTTGCTATTGGTCAGATAAATATCATAATCGGATTCCGGCCCTACACCGCTGGCGGTAAAGGAGGATTGATCCCACTGGAAGGAGGAGATCAGAATTCCTCCTTGTGGGATATAGATCGGTTGGGCATAACGGGGAGGATCTGTTGGGCCGCTGAAATTATGAGCCGTTCCCAAAGTAGTGTCTGCAAACGGGAAAAAATGAGTAGGCCGGTACTCGCTTTCGTAGGAGCGGATACTCGAATTACCGGCAGAAGAAAAATAAGTAGCTCCTTTTTTCTTTACCTGGTCTACCGCCTGGGCGATAATACCATCCTGGAAAAAAGGCTCTGCATAATAAATGACGTCATCTGCGATCACGTCGCAGCCTGCCTTTTGCAGATCTACGATCCCCTGTGCGAAATCGGCCATGCCACTGTCGGCAGTATGAAAGGCCAGTTCTGCACCGGGAGCTACATCATGGATGATCTCCATCATAGCCCTTCCTTCATCCGTACCTCCGCTGCCGAGTTCTTTCAAAACCTGAACGGGTTTCTTAAAATTAAAGGGATTGTTGTGACCGGGAAGCTCTCCATGCAAAACGCCAGTAGCCGCACCACCGAGATTATTATAACTGTCGGATAGGACGCCGACCTTTACACCTTTTCCGTTTACATTATATTTTTTTCGCGCCACATAAGCAAGCATGGCCGTATCTCCCTGGCTGATCACCGGGGTTATTTTTGGGGTTGGTGCCATTTTAGCTGTATTCCTGGCGCTTTGAGTGAGATACCTTAGATAGCCGGGCATAGTCGTGGATCCGGGTATGGCCCTGGCCCCCGGAACGGCCCTGCCTGCAGAATTGGTCAGATGCATCGGTTTATAGGCGGGTTTGGCAAAGCGGATGGAAGGAGTTGCTTCCAATTGGGAAAGGGCACTGATGGGAATGGCGCCGGAAATTACCCGTCCGAACACTCCGCTGACACGCAACCCAATCTTGGTCAGGGCTGGCAGAGCGGTATTGATATCATCCGTTACCGTGATATCGACGACCACACTATTGCCGCTGATCTGCATGTACCTGCTCAATGCGTCTGTCGAGAGCCCTGGTTTCCTTGTTGATTCGATCACTTTTGCATTAGGTCCGGACTTTTCTGACAGACTCTTAAGATCCGGGCTTAGCCGGGAAGCAGACTTTGGCTGGCCAGGCTGCTGAAGTGTAGTGGTTCTTAACTCAGGGTCACCCTTGATCTGCGCCTGTGTAACCTGGAGCGAGACTCCCAAAAGCACACCGCTGCCGATAAAAAAACGGAGTAAATTTTTTTTCATAAACCGGTTTTTAAATAATAAATAAAGAAATAGAAATGTGGAAAAGGGAGGGAAGCCGTGCTTTTAAGCGCTTGCTTTTAATAGAAGAATGGATGGCCAATAAGTTACGATTTTTTTTAATAGACAAACCGGATTCCTGCAATTATAGAAAGAGATAAGGGAAAACTCCCCAAAACCATTAGGAAATATTGTCTGTATCTATTCGGGTGGCAAGGGAATTGCATACAATACGCTAAATAACATACCATGACAACACCACAAATCGCGGCCCGCCTGGTTGAACTTTGCAGCAAGGGGGACTATGAAACTGCACAAAAGGAATTATTCGCCGATAATGCCATTAGTATTGAACCGGAAGCCTCACCGCTTTTTGAAAAAGAAACGAAGGGATTGCCGGCCATTCTCGAAAAGGGGCATAAATTTCAGAATATGGTACAGGAAATGCACAGCCAGCGTGTTTCCGAGCCCCTGGTTCAAGGCAACAGCATAGCGCTGACTTTAAATATGGACGTGACCATGAAAGGGCAAGACCGCATGAAGATGGGTGAGCTTTGTGTTTACCAGGTTAAGGAGGGCAAGATCGTTTCCGAACAATTTTCTATGTAAAACCGATAGTAGCGCTGGTCAAGTATTTCATCTCCCTGAGCTCAGGCATCCAAAAATTCATAGATACATTCTGTCAGATCGATCCCCTGCATTTCCGGCACAGCAGGAGCCTCTCCATTTGTAGCAAAACAGGAATAATAATGTGTGTCGATATCCAATTCAAAAATCCGGAAACATTGGTTTTCGATTTCGACCAATGAACCGTCGACTTGGAATTGCGTGAAAGGGATGTTCAATCCTCTGCCAACGGCTTTAACGATGGACTCTTTTTTTGTCCATATCTCGTAAAATTTTTTTTCTGGCAGCGGGCTGTGCCGGATGGCATCCCATTCTTTTATGGTGAATATTTCCTTTAGATCGTGAAAATGAAGAGGTGCGATCCTTTCGATATCGATCCCAATTTTCCCGGTGGTTGTTATTCCCAAAAGCGCGTAATCTCCCGAATGGGTTATATTAAAATCAGGTTGACCATCAAAATACGGGCGGTTGTAAGGGGTATATTTCAGGTCGTAGAGGGACTGGCCTTTATCAAAAGAACAATCCTTTATTGACCGCAACAGGAGCAGTTTTCCGGCGAATGCACGCAAACGGTCTTCCCTGGTACGGTAACGCAGAATGGATTTTTGGAGTGGATCCGGGAACAGGGTCAAAGCCCTGTTCATCAAATCATCGGAAGAGAGGGTCCGGATATTCGAATAATAAATGGAAATCTCCATGAATCAGCTAATTAAAGAGACATTCTTGCCTTGGAAACGACTTCCCCGGAAGTCAGTTTAAAGATACTGGCCAGCCATTCGTACGAATGCATCCGGTCTTCCAGCCGTTCTGAAAAAGTGGAGATCACCAGTTCGTCGACTCCAAATTCCTGGGTCAATATATCGAATTTATTTTTAATCGAATCCGGGGTACCAACTGCCGTACGCTGGCGGTTGAATAAAACACGCTGCCATTCGGCTTCTGTATATTCATAAGCCTTGGCTATTTCATAAGAAGGAATTTCATCGAATTTCCCTTTCTCAAAACTTAACAGCCGGTAATCCATGACGGCTTCTACCTCTTTTACTTTTTGAGGATCATCGGAGCAAAAGGCAAAAATGCCCACATTGGCCTTTGGGGCGGATAATTGGTCGGAAGGAACGAAACGTTCCTTATAAGCCTTGATCGCCGCGGCTCCCCCAACCGGGTTAATAAATTGGGCAAAGGAAAGGGCCATCCCAAAATGGGCTGCCAGAAAAGCGCTTTCTCCGCTGGAGGTAAGCATCCACAGATCGGGGCGGGTTTCGATACGGGGAATGGCTCTTATTTTTCCATGAAAAGTCCCTTTTGTCGCCTTATCGGATAGAAAAGCATCCAGATCGGTGATCTGTTGTATATATTCTTGGGGATCAAAGGTATTGGAAGGATTAAGGATCTGTGCGGTAAGACGGTCGCCGCCGGGGGCGCGACCCAGCCCCAGATCTATCCTGCCCGGATATAAGGCTTCCAGGAGCCGGAAATTCTCCGCTACTTTCAGGGTACTGTGGTTGGGTAACATAATCCCGCCCGATCCCAGGCGTATAGATTTTGTCTCTGCTGCCAGTCTGGCGATCAGTATCTCGGGAGACGCTCCTGCCAGGGTAGTAGTATTGTGATGTTCGGAAAGCCAGTAACGGGTATATCCCAGCTTGTCCGACAGACGGGCCAGTTTGATGGTTTCCTGCAGCGCTTGTGGGGCATTGCTTCCCCGCCGGATGGGGGTCTGGTCCAATACGCTTAAATTGATTTTAGTAGGCATAGTCCGTTTATAACAGTGCGGAAACCCAAAAGTTTAGCAGTTCGCACCGGATTTTCGTAAATTGAGTTAAACCATCTGTATATGCCCCGACCTTTAAAATCTTTATTTCTGCTCCTTCTGCTGGTGGCAGGAACCTTTTCGGTCAAATCTCAACCTGCCCCCCGTCCGGTAAATACAGGGTCGCTGGCCGCTAATCAAACCGTTAATGAAAAGACAGGTCTTCTCTACCGGGACTGGGCGGCCAATGCCAGGGAGGCAGGTGCTAACCTCGGTGCCGGAGAAGGGGTTACGGGGACCTGGTTCTTTAATGAAGGATGGCGAAAGGGGTTCCTCCTTTTTAACGGCTCCAAAAAAGTAAACAATATTACTTTGTCGTTTAATGCGGCCACGAATGAGATTTATATATGGAAGGACAGCCAGGCGCTTGTCCTGGATGGTTCCCTGCCGGTCACGGAATTTGGATTATATAATCCGGATGACAGCACCAGGATCGATGCGTCATTCCGATGCGGTTTTCCGGCGGCAGGCAGCGGAACCGCCAAAACATTTTACCAGGTATTGGCGAGCGGCAAAATTTCCTTCTTAAAATTAACCGGCAAAAAACTGCTTCAGATCAATAACTCAGCAGGCATTCCTGTTAAGAACATCCTTACCACCGGGTCCTGGTATATATATGATTCCACTGCTAATACCCTTTTAAAGATCCGGCTTAACAAGAACTCTTTAACAGGATTTCTACCCGGCAGAGAGAAGGATATTCAATCGGTCGTGGATGAAAAGAAATTAAAATTAAAATCGGAGGCGGATTGGACTGTTCTCATTAATGAGCTGAATAGTAAGCAGTAACGCTCCTCCTAACGCTCCTCCTAACGCTTCTCTTAACGCTTCTCTTAACGCTTCTCGTAACGCTTCTCGTAACGCTTCTCGTAACGCTCAGGGTAACGTTTTACCTCCCTTAGTTTTCCCGCTTAGGCAGCTCTTTTTTTAAGGATAATTTGAAAATTATGATCATTTTGAGGATGAAAGGGCAAGTGTTACGCTTAGTACTAATTTCGACGATGTGAACACGGCTCTCGAACGGGAGATCTCCGAAAGGCTCGATATCGCGGGTATAGAAGTCGTGGATGCCAGAATTGGTTATGTGGCCTACGCTCCCGAAATTGCACATTCCATGCTGAGGCGTCAGCAGGCTTCTGCCGTGGTGGCGGCCAGGCATAAGATCGTAGAAGGCGCGGTCAGTATGGTGGAAAGTGCCTTACGCCTGTTGTCGGACAAAGGGATCGTAGATCTGGATGAGGATAAAAAAGCAGCTATGGTGAGTAATCTTATGGTCGTACTTTGCGGCGATAAGAACACGCAGCCTGTAGTGAATACAGGAACATTAAACCAATTAGGAATGGCAGAAAAAAAGCCTTTTGCTTTACGGATAGATGCCGATACGATGAAGGCTATCGAGAAATGGGCGGCCGATGAATTCCGCAGTGTCAACGGACAACTTGAATGGATGCTGAACAAATCGCTGAAAGAGGCAGGAAGATTGAAGACCGTAGCAGATAAAAAAAAGACCGACAAGACAGATAAGACAGACAAAACAAATAAGACCGACAAAACAGATAACAAGACCGATAAAAAGAAGAACGAATGATCCTGATCTCCCTGGCCATTGGAATCGCCCTTATTATCCTGCTGACTACGAAATACAAGGTTCATGCATTTTTCGCTTTGCTCCTGGCTTCCTTTGCCGTTGGCCTGTGCATGCAGATCCCGGTGGCGGCTGTGATCACGGCCGTGAAAGAGGGGTTTGGGAGTATCCTCAGTTCCCTGGGGCTGATCATCATACTGGGAACTACCCTCGGCGTAATGCTGGAACATACCGGCAGCACCCAGGTGCTGGCCGATTTTATCCTGAAACGTACCGGAGAGGCCCGCGCATCCCTGGCGATGAGCCTTACCGGTTTTATCGTCGGGCTTCCCATCTTTTGCGATTCGGGGTATATCGTTCTGAGCGGCCTGAACAAATCGCTTGCCAAACGTACAGGCATTCCAGTTATAACCATGAGTGTCTCCCTGGCATCCGGTCTTTACGCGGTCCATTGCCTGATCCCGCCCCATCCCGGGGCTGCCGCTGCCGCCGGTGCCCTTGCCGTGGACTTTGGACAACTGATCCTAGTCGGTATCCCGGTAGCCGTTCCTGCGATGCTGACGGGCTACTGGTGGGCCAGGTTCTCCGGGAAAAAATTCCTGACCCGGACAGCATCAGTCGAACCGGGAATTTCGCTGGAACCTTCTCAGGATTCCTCCATTTCCGGGGTGAGTGAAATTTCCGATACTTCCGTAACTCCCGGTCCTTGCGTAGCCCCCGATTCTTCAGTATTCTCCCGTCCGTATGTCCTAAAAGCTTTTCTACCTATAGGAGTTCCTATCCTGCTGATCGCGGCCCGTTCGTTTCTGGCTGTTGATAAAGGTGCAGATAACGGATGGCTGCATGCCCTTTCTTTTATGGGTGATCCCGTAATCGCTCTTTCTGTGGGTATCCTGCTGGCCTTTTATGGAGGGCGCTCCTGGAATCGGGAAAGTACCGGCAAACTTTTACAGGATGCCGTGGAAAAGGCAGGAGGCATCCTGGTGATCATCGGTGCAGGAGGGGGATTTGGGGCTGTAATCGCTGCAACCCACCCGGGCAGCCATTTCGGGGCCATGCTTGAAGGCGGAACGCTCCATGGAGGGAGCCTGGGTCTGCTATTCCCCTTCTTATTGACGGCTTTGTTAAAAACGGCACAGGGTTCTTCTACGGTAGCGATCATTACGGCAGCTTCGATCATTCAACCTTTATTGCCTGCATTGGGGCTTACTGCCCCGCATTCCCATTTACTTTGTGTCCTGTCCATGGGAGCGGGATCGATGATGATCTCACATGCCAACGATGCCTATTTCTGGGTCATTACGCGATTCTCCGGATTGGATATGAAATCCATGTTGAAGGTCTACTCCGTCGCCACTTTGCTGATGGGATTGGTGACCATGCTGACGGTCTTTATCCTGTCTTTGTTCCTGGCATAACAATTTTTTTTTCTTAAACCGATCAGATTATCCTGCATACCCGTAATTTTGCGGCAGTCTTGAAATATCCGCTAACCATACTATTGATTCTGCTGATCGGTTTGCAAACCTTCAGTAAATGGTGTGTGATCCTGGACTACCAGGTCAACAGGGAATATATCGCCAAAAATCTTTGTATCAACCGGGCAAAACCTTCCTGTTGCTGCCATGGCAAGTGTTATCTTAATAAGAAGATGTCTACCGATGAAACGCAGCAGCAAACTCCCGGAAAGGGAGGGCAGAAAGAGGAGTCTCCACTTCAGCTTTTTACCCTGCAAAATAATTTGCCGGACAAATCCGGCCAAACGATCATCGTTATTAACAGGACCCGTTACCTGGCTTCCGTTTCCAGGGAAGTGCCCATTTCCGTCTTTCATCCTCCCCAGGCTTGATTTATTCCTTTTTCTTCCTTTTTTTTTAATCGTGTTTAGGGTTAGGTTTAATTCCTGCTGAAATTTTGTTTGTATTACGAACAGACCATGACTTTCATCCGTCATAGTATAACCGGTTTATTACTGCTTTCCCTGGTGGCGCAATCCTTCAGCAAGGCTGTCATTATCGCGGATTTTTATGCCAACCAGGACTATATTGCCCGTTATCTCTGCGTGAACAGGAACAATACGGCTATCGACTGTGAAGGTAAATGCCAGTTGAAAAAACGTTTCAAACAGGAAGACAGCAAAGACAACGAAAATCCGGAAAGAAGATCCGAAAACAAAAATGAGGTCATCTCCTCGAAAACTTTTTATCCGACCGGGCTTATTGCCTGTATGTCTTTTCTTTCAACAAATTACCCGCCCGTAAAGGTCTTCCGACCTGTCGACCGCCCCACTTCTCATTTTCACCCTCCCGGCTGTTAAGGCAACAAATTGCAAAATGATCAAATTGCAAAATGAACAAATTGCGGAGTACCTGATACAGCAATCCGGCGTAGGATCAATGATATGCGCCATTCACCCATTAACGGCAGAAAATGAATTTTCCCAACAGCAATATTTATCATAAACAACGTCATTTAATAATTGGCCCTCTTTTTCTTTTCTTTGTTTTGTTAACAGGTTATCATGCCTGGTCTCAACAGGTAGTAGGAGGCACAGCGATAATCAGAGGTACCGTCTTCGATAAGGTCACCAAAGAACCGGTGGTAAAGGCCTCCGTGACGATCAGCAGCAAAAAGCAAGGCACAGGCATTCAAGGTTCCAACGTTCAAGGCAACGGAACTACAACCGATGTACACGGCGTCTTTTCCATTCAGGCAACCTCGGGTGATGAATTGAGGGTTTCCTGCATTGATTACCAGGAACAGATCATCCCTATCTCCAATATCCGGTTAACCAATAATCGGTTAACCATCGCCATGGTCCCGTTGCAAAATAAATTACAGGAACTGATCGTAACCGGTAACCGGACCGTTCAGAGGAGGACGGAAGCGCCTGTGTCCATTACTACCATTAATACTCAAACGATCGCCGATACCAGGGCTAATCAAATGGACCAGCTTCTCAACAAGGTCGCCGGGGTTTTTATGGTTGACCTGGGCAACGAACAGCATGAAATGAGTATACGGCAGCCAATGACCACACAGAGCCTTTTTCTTTATCTCGAAGATGGAATACCGATCAGAACGACAGGCATCTACAATCACAATGCCCTGCTCGAAATGAATATGACAGCCATCCGGCAGATGGAGATCATACGCGGGCCTGCCTCTGCGCTGTATGGAGCGGAAGCTATCGGCGGAGCGGTGAATATCATCACCCAGGCTCCTCCTGCCATTCCCGGCGGGTACCTTAGCCTTCAGGGAAATAATAACGGATACAAACGGGTGGATGCCCAGGCTGGGGGCAGTGTTGGCAAATGGGGGATCCTGGCCAGCGGTTATTATGCGAACAGGACCAATGGCCCGATTGAATACAGCGATTATCACAAAACGGCGGTCACCCTTCGGGCCGATTACCAGGTGAATGAGCGGGTAGTCTGGACTAATACCCTCACCTATGTCGATTATTACAGCGATATGTATGGCTCATTGGACAGCGCCCATTTTGCGCAAAAGAATTATAATACACCTTATTCTTTTACCTATCGCAAAGTAAATTCATTCCGGGTAAAATCCCAATTGAACTACCGGTGGAATGGTCAAAGTGAAACACAGATCGCGCTGGCCTACCGGAACAACAGTATCAAACAGAATCCTTCCTATTATATTTCCAATGACCGGACGAATCCATTGCTGGCCAACGGGCAGGTCAACAACAGTTCTTTTAATAGTTACCTGTTGGTGGCCCAGCATCAGCAGAAGTTTCATTGGCTGGACAGCAAACTGATTGCCGGCATCAGTGCCGACATAAGTCCCAGCTCTTATGCTGCTAATTATATCCGTATTCAGCGGGATGCCAAAGGGGATTACGGAACTTATGCCAAAACCGATTCCCTGCTGAGCAATTATGCTACTGACATAACCAATATCGCCTCTTATCTTAATTATGAAATGAGCCCGGCCAAAGGATTAAAATTCGTTGCTGCTCTCCGTTATGATCTGTATCATTATAATTTTCGCAATTACCTGCCATCTTCTGCTTCGACGGCCTCTCCCGATACGAAGAACGATTTTAAACGGTTGACCCCTAAGATCGGGTTGACCTATAATTACAAAGCTGTGGGTGGGTATGTCAATTATAGCCAGGGTTATGTTCCCCCGCAGGTAACCGAACTATACAATGGCGTAAAAGTACCTTTCCTGAAACCGCAGACCTTTTTCAATTATGAGATTGGCGGATGGTTATCCCTGTTGAAGAACAAGCTTTATGCAGACTGGAGTCTCTATTTGCTGGAAGGCACGAACCAGATCATATCCGTTCGTCAGAATGACGGGACCTTTATCAATACGAATGCCGGTAAGACCAGGCATAAGGGCGTTGAATATGGTCTGACCTGGAAACCATCCGCGGAATGGAGCCTGCGGGTAAGCGCCACCGATGCGGATCATTCATTCATCGTGCAATACGAGAACAACCAGGATTACAGCGGTAACCAAATGTCCGCAGCTCCGCATTTTATCGCCAACGCAGAATTTACCTGGAAGCCGGTATTCATCAAAGGGTTCCGTATTGGAATGGAATGGCAGCATCTGGGAAAATATTGGATGGATAATGCCAATACCCGCCAATACAGCGGTTTTAACATCTTCAATATACGGGCAGGCTATAAATTCAAACAGGTGGAGATCTGGTCCAACACTTTGAATGCCTTTAATAAATATTATGCATCGCTGGCCACTAAATCGGCTTACGGATATAGTTATAATCTGGGCGATCCGGCTGAATATACGGTAGGGGTAGCCTGGCATTTTGGGAAACAATAATAATTATAATAACAGAGGCCTGTCCGGATCTGAAAAACAACAACAAAATGCTTCCTGATATAAATCAACTCCTGAATAAAAAACAGCTTTATAAATGGCATCGCCTTATATCCGTTACCATTGCGATCCCTGTATTATTATGGGCAGCCAGCGGATTTATGCACCCACTCATGACAAATATGCGTCCGAAGCTGGTCACACAAACCCTGGTTCCGGAGAACCTGGAAAGTAGCAGGATACAGGTCTCTTTGCAAAAGGCCCTGCAACAGAATCATCTGGATAGTTTCTTTAATTTTCGGTTGGTACATATCGACACCAACTGGTTTTATCAGATCCAGCTCAAGGCAAAAAGCCCGCCGGTGTACCTGAGCGCAACCAACGGGAAATCATTGCCGGCAGGGGATTGGCTCTATGCCCAGTATCTTGCCCGCCAATTCCTGGAGGGACAGGCATTTTCTCATGGGCAATCTCCTCCGCCTGCACATGTACCTGCTGAAAGTCCGATGAAAGCTCTTCCTGCCCTATACAAGGAACCAGAGGCGCATGATTGTTGCGGAGCTGCTACCGAATGCGTGTTGAACAGTCCGATGGGGGCTAAAGTAACGAATGTCTCCCTGCTTCATGATTTTGACAAGGAATATAAAAGTATCAACCGTTTGATGCCTGTTTACCGGGTCAATTTTGACAGGGCAGACGGGATCCGGGTATTTGTAGAAACCACGCAGGATCGTTTTGCCTTTGCCATGGACGACAAGCGCTATGTATTTGACCGGATATTTACCCTGATCCATACCTGGGGCTGGCTGGATTTCCTGGGAAAGGGCAGGTTAGTGGTTGAGTTTACCCTGGTACTTCTGGCATTTCTGACTACTGTAATGGGAATCATTATTTTCTTTTCCACGAAAAGCAAACCATCGAAAGGAAATAGTATGGTGAAGGCAAGAAGGATTCACCGTTTCACTTCCATAACGATTGCTTTATTTACCCTGATGTTTACCTTCAGCGGTTCCGTGCATCTTTTATCAAAATTCAGTGACGATAAAAGGGATCTGTATTTTATGGATCGCCGGACGGCCGCTTCATCCGTTGATTTTGATGTGCCGGCCCTGGAAGCGCTTTCCGGTAACCGGATCACCAATATCAGTCTGGTATATTTAAAAGAGGGTGCCTATTGGCAGGTAAATACCCCTGCTCTCAACAAACCGGGGTCAGATCGCTTGCCCGGCGCCGGAGCAAAGGATGTGCTGTACATCCGCACCGACAGTCTTTCCGTCCTTTCCCGGGGAGAGGAAAGATATGCCGGATTCCTGGCTACTCGTTTTAGCGGTCATAGTGAGAACGAAATCCTGGCAACTACCTCCGTTTCCAGGTTTAACAGCGAATATAATTTTTCTGACAAACGTTTGCCGGTATGGAAAATAAGTTATGCCGGCCATGGTCATGAACGGTATTTTGTTGAAACAGCCACCGGTCAGCTTTCCAAACGGTTGGATGACCAAAGCCTACTGGAAGACTATAGTTTTGCTTTTTTGCACAAACATGAGTTTATGTCCTGGGGCGGGAAAGGGGTAAAAGACCTAAGTACAATGTTCTGGGCATTGGCCCAGATCGTGCTGGTGACGGTTGGGTTGCGGTTATATGTTAAAAGGCAAAAAAGAACTTCAGATTTTTGTTAACCGCTGGTTACTAAACAGGATTTTCAGGAGTTCCCTCCTGAAAATCCTGTTTTTTTGTGGTAGAAAATAGATGGGTCGGCTTGGATTCATAAAAATTCCCTTAATTTGCAACATTGTATCAAATAATCATTTGCTAAACCAACGAATCATACGATCGATTTCGGCCTTAGGGATGCTGGTGCTGTTCGCGCTGGGTATCACGCCTAAGATTGCCGTTCATAGTTTGGTAGCGGATCATAAGGATACCCACCTGACCGGCAAACATGACCGGGCAGATCAATATAATAAGGCCGGTTTTCATTGTGATTGTGATAACCTGGTCGTAGAGTCTCCTTTTATTTATTCTTTCACCGACGTCCAAATAGGGCTGCCTGTCTGTTTTTTGATTTACCAGGTCAGGGCCGCCCATCAAATTTTGTGCACTGCCCCCTTTCTTTTTGGTCTTCGGGGGCCTCCGGTTGCTGCTTCCTGCTAACTCCGCTTGCCATTAATTTATTATTTTTCTTCATTCCGCCCTTCGAAATGAATAGCCCCGGTTCAGCAATGGGTCAGTAATGGTTTAATAACAGCTATTCATTGTCGTTAGTTGGTTTAAAACGAATCAAATGTACTGTTCTTCCTTTCGATATATCTTTTTATTCATAACCTGCCTGGGAATCGGTTCCTCCGGCATAATGGGCACCGTGGCTTTTGCAGGTGATTCTGTCCGGGATGAAAACCCGGGAGAGGGTTCTCTGTCCGGAAAAGTGACAGAAAAGGATAAAGGGGCAGCGTTGCCCAAGGCATCCGTTTATATTCCCGATCTTAAATTGGGCGTCGTTGCCGATGCCGACGGTCATTACCAGTTTAAGAACATACCCTCCGGGAGTTACCTGGTAGAGGCGCATTATGTAGGCTACAAGACCGTGACCAGGACGGTGATCATAAAAGGGACGACTGTACAGGATTTTGCCTTGTCGGACGAATTTGTGGAAGAGAGCCCGGTAGTGGTGACAGGTTTGTCCAAGGCTACCCAGATCAAACGGAGCCCGGTTCCGGTGGTGGCCGTAACGCATGATTATATAAACACCAATTTAAGTACCAATATCATCGACGCCATTGCGAAAGTTCCAGGCGTCAGTGCCCTCACAACGGGCCCAAATGTATCCAAACCCTTTATCCGGGGGTTGGGATATAACCGGGTATTAACCTTATTTGACGGAGTCCGGCAGGAAGGACAGCAATGGGGTGATGAACATGGGATTGAAGTGGACCAGTATGGGGTAGATAAAATAGAGGTCATCAAAGGTCCGGCCAGTTTGACTTATGGATCCGATGCTCTCGCGGGCGTCGTGAACCTCATCCCCACACCACCGGCTCCGGAAGGTAAAATGGTCGGGGACATCGTAACAGAGTACCATACCAATAACGGGCAGTTCGGCGGATCGGCCATGCTGGGTGCCACGAAGAATGGGTTTGAATGGATGGGCAGGATTTCCCGCAAAGTGGCAACCAACTATCAGAATAAAATTGACGGACGTGTATTTAACACCGGTTTTAAAGAAACGGATGCGAATATTTCTTTGGGTCTGCATCGCAGTTGGGGATATTCACACTTAAGTCTTTCTCTTTTTGATAACCTGCAGGAAATCCCGGACGGTAGCAGGGATTCGGCAACCGGTAAATTTACCCGGCAAATTACCGAAGACGATGCCTACCGGCCAATTGTGTCGGACGCAGATCTTACATCCTATACGATCACCCCGCTGCATCAGCATATCCAGCATTACCGGGTCTTTACCAATAATAATTTTACGATCGGCAGCGGACGGCTTGCCGTCAATCTCGGATACCAGCGAAGCGTAAGAAGGGAATTCAGTCATCCGGAAATGCAGGAGACGCCAGGTCTTTTTCTGCAGTTGAACACCTATTCTTATGACCTGAAATATTATTTTCCGGAGTATAATGGCTGGAATCTGAGCGCTGGATTGAACGGCATGTACCAGGCAAATACCGTCACGAATGGAACGGAATTTGTCATTCCTTCCTATCATCAATTTGACTTTGGCCCCTTTGCCATGCTTAAAAAAACGTTCAATAAGCTGGACCTGTCCGGTGGATTACGTTTTGACAGCCGTTCTTTCACCAATAAGGCACTGAGCACCAAACCCGACCCCATAACCGGTTTTGACAGTCCTGTTTATGGCGCAGATACCGTTGGGGCCGCTCATCCCTTCTATGATTATAGCCATGTTTTTTCGGGTTTCTCCGGAAGTATCGGGGCTACCTATAATTTTTCGGAAAAATTATCTGCAAAGATTAATTTGTCCAGGGGATACCGTGCTCCGAATATTGCCGAGATCTCCGCCAATGGCGTGCATCCGGGAACAAATCTCTACCAGATCGGCAACGGGGATTTCAAACCTGAATTTAGTTTCCAGCAGGATATCGGGGTGGAATATTCATCGAAGTATGCGGTGATCACCCTGAGTGTATTCAACAATACGCTCACCAATTATATTTTCAACCAGCGTTTACTGGGCGCCGGTGGCGGAGACTCCGTAATTGTTGCCGGTAACCAGACCTATAAATTCCAACAAGGCAAGGCGCAGTTGTATGGAGGAGAGGTAAGTGTGGATTTCCATCCCGTGAAGGCGCTGCATTTTGAGAATACGTTTTCCGCGACTTACGCGCTGAACAAAGGGATCGACCCCAAACTCCGTTCGGATAGTAACAGATACCTGCCCTTCATTCCGCCTTTACATGGTATATCTGAACTGCGTTATGATTTCGAATCCAAAGCGCACCATATCGTCAAGGGTTTCGTGAAAGTTCAACTGGCTTATTATGCTAACCAGGACAGGGTCTATACCACCGATAATACAGAAAGGGCTACTCCGGGCTATGCTTTGCTCAATGCCGGAATCGGGGCGGGTATAACCAATGGCAAAGGTAAAACTATCTGTAATTTGTATGTCATGGGTAACAACCTGACCGATGTTGCTTATTTTGACCATCTGAGCAGGTTGAAATATTTTTACTATTCTGCGGACGATACCAATCCCGCTCATGGAATTCACAATATGGGAAGGAATATTTCTTTCAAACTTGAATTTCCACTGGACTTTAGTTTGAAGAATTAAATACGAAAATATAAAAACAGGGCAAAAGAAAATTATTTCTCTTGCCCTGTTTTTTGCTTCTCTCAATTATTCAGATGGCTAATTTTTTTTATGTCCTCCGTCTTCCGGTTTTTTACAGCATTGTGGTAATCTTTTGTAGGAGTCGGGTTCAGCTGTAATATCGTCGGCATCATAACCCGCATTGGCGATCAGTGTCTTGACATTTTCTACATTGGTGCGGTCGACCAGGTAGGATACGACGGCGATCTTCTTTTTATAATCTACATTGACTTTCAGGATGCCCTCTTCATGGCTAAGGTATTTTTCGATCCGTTGTTTGCATTGCTCGCATTGAACGGTGGGTGTTTTGATCGTTGCCGTTGCCGTGGTGCCCTTGGTAACGACCTGCGCCATGGTTGCGCTGGAAATACCGAGCAGGAAAAGGAAGAGGAATTGGATTTTCATGATTTGGTACATGTCTTGTTTTTTTAATATAATAAGGGTTTCATTAGCCCTATAAATATACAAAACTTATGACTGGATCAAACTATACGCCTTGCCAGCTGGCGGGATCTTCCCTCCATTTTAACAAAATACTTTCTTCTTCCGGGCTGACGATCTTTTTCTCCAGGGCCAGGTTGATCAGGGTAGGGTAATCGGAAAGAGAAATAAAGGGTACTCCGGCGTTTTCGAAGGCCTTTCTGCCCGCTTCAAACCCATAATTAAAGATGGAAACCAATCCGACCACTTCCAATCCCGCCTGTCTAAGGATCTCCACCACCTGAAGACTGCTTTTTCCCGTAGAGACCAGGTCTTCTATGACGACGGTAGGCTGCCCTTTTTCATAATATCCTTCGATCTGCTGCCCCAGTCCGTGTTCTTTCGGTTTGGAACGAACATAGATATAGGGCAGTTTGAGCTGATCGGCGGCCATGGCGCCCCAGGCGATCCCGGCGGTGGCGACCCCAGCCAGCATAGCTGCCTGCGGAAATTGTTCGAAAAGCACATTACACATCTCGGATTTGATAAAATCCCGGATATACGGGAAGGAAAGAACCTTCCGGTTATCGCAATAAATGGGACTTTTCCAGCCGGATGACCAGGTAAAAGGTTCCTTAACATTCAGGCGTATGGCCTGTACCTGCAGCAATTTCTCCGCAACGGCTTTTTCGTTCGTGGTAATCATTTTTTCAGCCATGCCGCGAAATTAAATAAAAATTGGCTCCCCCGACCTTATCTTGCAGGTAATTCCCGGCCAAATTCCCCTCCCATGTTCATAAAGATCTATTTTAACGATAAACCCCTGTTCCTTTGCGATGAGATCAATGAGGAGATCAACGGTTATGCCCATCACGACGACGCCATTTTTATCGATGAATTTTCCACCCCTTCCATAAATTCCATAATCCACGAAATGAGGCAGGAAAAAGTCCATGCAGGGATCTTTTTACACAAGGACCTGGAGACGTTAAAAAAGGCGTTCTGGAAAAAATTTCTCCTGATCCGCGCCGGTGGGGGGCTGGTACTAAATGATAAAGGGGAAAGCCTGTTTATGTTCCGTCGGGGAAAATGGGATCTGCCGAAAGGCAAGCTCGATAATGGAGAGACCCTGGAACAATGCGCGGTGCGGGAAGTTGAAGAGGAAACCGGACTTAAAACGGTAAAATTGGAAAAACCATTACTGATTACCTTTCATACCTATGATGAGAGCGGCAAACATTTTTTAAAGGAAACACATTGGTACCGGATGACAGCTCCGGGGCAACAGACGCTTGTGCCGCAAACCGAAGAACAGATCTCCGAATTGAAATGGGTGACAGAGAAAGACCTTCACTCCGTCCTTAAAAATACATATCCTTCGATCCTTGATGTTTTGCGGAAAGAGGGTTTTGCTAAGATTTGATTCTTAACTTTCTATTTTCTATACTTATATGCAGGGTTGCGTTTGGTGTGAAAGATTGCCGATACGTAAATCAGCTTTTTTCTTTTATTTATTTTGTACACAATTACATAGGGGAAAATTTCCGTAGATACTTCCCTGTATGGAGCTTTACAGTAATGATAATTTTCAGGGTATTTTGAAATCTCAAGAATCCGCAGTTCAACCATTTTCTCAAAACGATCTCCTAATCCCTTCTAAACTTCGGCAAAGCTTCGGTCCTCGCTTTTCCTCGTTCGTTCCCTTCGCTGCGCTCGTGAATCTTCGTACCATAGATATGCTTCCAAATATTCCCTTTCTGCTTCAGGATGGAAAATCAGTTCAAAACTCATTTCCTTTTTTTCACCTTTAAAGATTGTCTTGCTTTTTGTTTAACTTCTTCCCAGCTATGGCCCTTGACCATACCGCTTTCCAATTCGGCCATTCGCCTATCCATTTCAGCTAAAAATCCAACATCCTTCCATGGGGTGGATTCCTGCTCTTGTTCTTCAACAAAAGTCTTAACTACCGTCAAAACCGCTTTTTTTTGCTTTTGATTCAACTGAACCAGGTAGTTTGATATTTGTCTGTCTATTGCTGTTGCTGCACTCATTTCTATCCTATTTCTACAAATTTAATTTTTTAAAGCTGCCTGTCCAAACGAATACATAAATTCTTGTTTCGTCCTGATTGTCATTATGTTGTATTTTCTTTAAAATCCATTACTCAGTATTGATTTTAATCCTTTTTCTCCAATATCGCCACCGTCAAACGACTCACACAAACCAATTTCCCCTGCTCATCGACGATCTTAATATCCCATACATGTGTGGATTTTCCCAGATGTAACGGCGAAGCCGTAGCATAAACATAGCCCCCGGCCCGGGCACTCCGGATATGATTGGCATTTATCTCCAGCCCTACGCAAATAAACCGGGATTGATCGATCACACAGGCCGAGGCTACACTTCCGACGGTTTCAGCCAAGGCAGCTGAAGCGCCGCCATGGAGCACTCCGTAGGGTTGTAGGGTTCGATGATCCACCGGCATTTTCGCCTTCAGGAAATCGGGTCCGATTTCGGTGAATTCCATACCCAGATAGCCAGCCATTGTATTATTGCTCAGCGGTTGCAGATGGTCGATATGCGTGGACGGATTAAACCAGATAGCCATAATTATTTGTTTACCGTTTTTCAACAGACCCGATTGACCTGGCTACCACATCAGGCAGGAATTGCATTACATCGCCGCCGTTTTTTAATACGTCCCTTACCAGGGTGGAAGCAACCGAAGTGAACTGCGGCAGACAGGTAAGAAAAATGGTTTCGATATTTTTATCGAGGCTGCGGTTCATATCCGCAATGGCCTTTTCATATTCAAAGTCGTTTACATACCGTATGCCTCTTAATATAAAATTCGCCCCTACTTGCTGGCAGCAGCGAACGGTCAAACCTTCATAGACCACCGCTTCAATTTTTGGATTATCCTTATAGATTTCCTTGATCCAGGATAATCGTTGTTCGTCCGGGAACATCGGTTCTTTATTGGCATTCCGGCCGATCCCGATGATCAGCTTATCGAACAGGGGGAGTGATCGGTTAATGATATCGAGGTGACCGATGGTGATTGGATCAAAAGTTCCGGGGAAAAGGCCGATGCGTTGCATAAGAGGCGCTTTAAGCAATGGTTAAAAAAACTTTTTCCGATCTCCGATTATTTCGTTCTTCACTCCGCCTGGGTTTTCCGGGACTCCCCCTTTAATGGTTCAGGTGAAGGGGAGGTTGCAGCAGGGTTTTTTCCCGCCAGTAAATACAACACAGCCATGCGCACGGCCACTCCATTTTCCACCTGCTGGAGGATAATGGATTGTTTGCTGTCCGCTGCATCGCTATCGAGTTCCACGCCCCGGTTGATCGGCCCGGGATGCATAATGACAATTTCTTTACTCAGGCTGTCCAGTAAACGTTTATTAACACCATAGGCCAGACTGTATTCCCTCAGGGAGGAAAAAAGAGGCTGATTCTGCCTTTCCAGCTGGATACGGAGGATATTTGCCACATCGCACCATTCCAGCGCTTTTTTCAGGTTATATTCTACCCGGACATCGAACGCTTCTTTGATATGGACCGGAATAAGGGTGGGGGGGCCGACAATAGTGATCTCTGCTCCCATTTTCTTCAGCAGGTAAATATTGCTTAAAGCCACCCGGGAATGCATGATATCGCCAACGATAGCCACTTTTTTACCTTCCAGACCGCCCAGTTTTTCCCTTATGGAAAAGGCATCCAGCAAAGCCTGGGTAGGGTGCTCATTGATCCCGTCCCCGGCATTAACAATGGCCGCAGGAATATGTTTGGCTAAAAAATGCGGGGCGCCGCTGGCGCTGTGACGCATGACGACCATATCCACTTTCATGGACAGGATATTATTAACCGTGTCCAGGAGTGTCTCTCCTTTTGCCGCTGAAGAGCCGGAAACCGTAAAATTGACCGTATCGGCCGACAGTCTTTTCTCAGCCAGTTCGAAGGAGATCCGGGTCCGTGTCGAATTCTCATAAAAAAGGTTAACGATGGTCACATCACGTAAGGTTGGGACCTTTTTGATCGGACGCTGTAAAACCTCTTTGAATTGAACGGCAGTATCTAAAATTAGTTGAATATCACCCGGTTGGAGATCTCTAATGCCAAGAAGATGTTTAGTACTTAGATGCATTAAAAAGCGAAATTAGGGTATTTTTAGTTTCAAGCAGCAGGCTTCCTGCAGCAAACCGGATTTTTTTTAGACTCCCTATTCTTCAAGCAGTGCGACTTCGTCCTTTCCATCCTTTTCCTTCCAGAAAACCTTTACTTTTTGGGTAATGATAGAATCAATGGATTTACCGGTATAATCTGCCTGGATGGGCAACTGGCGGCTGAACCGGCGGTCGATCAATACACAAAGTTCCACCTTGGCCGGTCTGCCAAAATCAAGCAAGGCGTCCAGGGCGGCACGAATGGTCCGCCCGGTATATAAGACATCGTCGATCAGGATTACCTTCTTATTTTCTATAGAAAAAGGGATATTGGTCTGGTTTAGTTCATGAAGACCCTGGCGGACATCATCCCGGTAAAAAGTAATATCAAGTATACCATATTGGATATTTACATCGGGTAATTCTCCTTTGAGCTGTTCAACAATGCGGTTGGAAAAATAAATGCCCCTGGGTTGAATACCGATGAGAACCGTATTTTCCAACCCGAGGTGATTTTCCAGCACCTGATGGGTCAGACGTTGAATCGTTATCGCTAATTGTTGTTCATGAAGGATTGTTTTCAAGCGCAATATTTTTATAAAAATAGGGCAACGAAGCGAATTAATAAGTCAAAGCAGTCAATTAATAGGGCAACGGGACGAAATGTAAGTAAAAAAGAGCGGCCCGCCTGGATAATACCAGCGGGCCGCTCTTTCTAAAAAATAAGCTCAATTGTTATCTGGTCGGTATTAATTGCCTCCGAATTTATAAATGCCGGTAAGTCCGAGATGGCTTAAGGTTCCTCCGGTCACGCTTACCCCGTCATAATGCAGGATCAACTGAAAACTTTCGGCATTAAAACCAACCTGGGGACGGTATTCGAAACCTTTAGGGGCTCCACCACCGCCACCTGTAAAAATACCATAACCGATCTGTGCTCCTACAAAAAATTGTTCGGAAGGGTAAAACCTTGCTCCAACAAGGATGGGGATAAGGCCTACGCTGGGGTTTTTTGCAGTAATTGGACCGGCGCCAAAGTCAATGGTCTGGGATTTGCCAAAGTAACTCGTGTACCCGGTGGTAGCCACGGCGGATAAATTTTCCGAGAACATGTACTCACCTTGTAATTCACCACCGATACCAAAAGTATGGCTGTCGTGAAAACTTCCAATCGGTAAAGCGACATTAACACCTGCTCCGAAAGTGAAACCTTCTTTGTTGATTTGGGCCTGGGTACTAAAGGTTGTTCCTGCAGCAATAGCTAAGATCAGCAAACACTTTTTCATAATAAGTGATTTAGTTTTTGTTTAGAGATGCGCAAAAGTAACAGAATGACCCTGGATAGAAAATACCATTAACTGGGTATTTTTACCTAAGGTCTACGTATAAATACTTAAACCCTTGTTTTTCAGCCTGAAGCCGATTTTGATTCAGCTGGTGTTGTTATATTCAGCAAATCCTGTTGTAGCTAACTTTCTACTAAATAGGGAATAAGAGTGCCCGAAACACCCCTGTTTTTCCCTTATTTCGATTGATTCGGCCCTGGCATAATAGTTTAAGTACATACTTATGAAACTATTTTTTAATAATTAAAGCTTTTATATGGAAACGACAATAGCGAAAAATCCCAATTTTGCAAAGAGTACGGGTAATGAGATGGCCACGGGTAATGAGGGTAATACTACCGGTAAAGAGGTTACCAGGAACTCAAAATTGCAGGAATTTTTCATCGATCAGTTGGAAGATATATATTGGGCGGAACAGAAATTGGTTAAGACCCTTCCCAAATTAGAAGAATCTGCCCACTCGCAGGAATTAAAACAGGCATTTAACAATCATCTTCAGGAGACAAAAAATCATGTAACCCGTCTTGAAAAGATCTTTGAACTTATCGGTGAGCCTGCACAGGCAAAAAAATGCCATGCTATTGCCGGTATCATCGATGAAGGAGAAGATATCATTGATGAGACGGAAGAAAATACGGCACAGCGTGATGTAGGATTGATATTTGCTGGTCAGAAGGCCGAACATTACGAGATTGCCACCTACGGCGGTCTGGTTCAATTAGCCAGGACATTAGGTTATACGGATGCAGCTGAATTACTTGGTGTAACCCTGGCAGAAGAAAAAAAGGCGGATATTACGCTTACAGAAATTGCAGAAACCAGTGTGAATGTGCAGGCGAGTAAAGAACCGAGGAAAAATTAAAAAAACAGAAAAGGCCATCTTCGATGCTGAATCGCCGATATCAGTAAATTCAACATAAAAAGATGGCCTTTTCCCTTTATCGTATGATAAGTTAAGCGATTATTTATGTTTAGCGGTTTCACCGAACAAGTAGAATACGCCTACCTGGAATACGCCATTCTTGGAAGTTCCGCCTTCTTTACCTAAGCTTGTAAGGCCCAGATTATAACGGACATTGAAGCCGAGATTGGTGATCGGGAGTAAATAACCCGCTCCGAATGCCCAGGAGAAATCTGTTGATTTTAATGAGGGTTTTAAGTCTATGTCAGATTCCCCGTCGGCTTTCAATTTCGCACTCATCAGGAAGCCGAGTTGGGGGCCAGTCTGGAAAAATACTCCTATGGGCAAGCTGTAATTTGCAAGCACGGGGATATTGATGTAGTTCAAATGTATAGAACCGCCATCACCCTTTATACCCTGACCTGAATAAACTGCTTCCGGTTGCAAGCTTAATGCACCTGCTAGCGGAATTTTTACTAATGCCCCTCCATTGAATCCTACCAAGGTTTTACTCCCGGAGGTGTTGGTTAGGCTTGCGAAATTAGCGCCTGCCTTTAAGCCGAATTGGATCTGGGCGTTTGCCGTAGCTAAAGTGGTTCCTGCCAATAATAGTAAAGCCAGTTTTTTACTTAATCCGTTCATCATTGATTTTTTAATGTTAAAGTTTACATTTGTCATTAGCTTCTGAACATTTGTTTTCATAATAAAGGCATTTAGTTAAAAGGAATGCGCAAATGTAAGTACTTGATTCATAACGTGCAATACTACGAAAGGAGGACTTTTTTATTGTGTATTGCTAAAAAAAACAGTAAAATAAGAAGAGTTGTTTTTACTTTTTATTTCCTCTTTTTAGGTTCGGTGAAAAAATAAAGTAAACCTAACTGGAAAACGCTGTTTTTGATCGTGCCATTGGACTGGGAACTGGTGGCTATATTGGTAAGGCCGACGTTGTAACGCATATTGATACCGACATCCGAACGAGGTATCATATAGCCGATGCCGAAAGCCCAGGCAAGGTCAGTGGATTTGAAACTGGACGAAATGCTCGCACTATTGCCTCCTGTTTTATACTTCGCGCCCAGCAAAAAACCCAATTGAGGGCCTGTTTCTCCAAAGAACCCCGAAGAAGTGGTATATTTTAGCAGTACGGGAACATTCAGGTATCCCTCATGGAATGTTGCATCCAGGCTGCTGACTTTCGCGCCCTGGCCGGAATATACCAATTCAGGCTGTACGCTCCAACCCTCACCCACGTAGATCTTTGCGAGCCCACCGAGATGAAAATCGACTAAATTGCTCGAATTGCCGGACCCTGATCCTGTCCAGGATGCGATGTTAAGACCGCCTTTTACACCAAACCTTACCTGTGCATTTACCGTAGCGAATGTTGTTCCAGCCAGCAATAAAAAAAATAATCTCTTGCTCATATTCATATTTTGTTTAATGGTTAATAATTTGCCGAATAATGTATTGCATATATTTTAAGCTTTCTCCGGCGATCAGATAGCTGATTTGCAAAAGGTGGGCCAAAAGTAGAAAAGGACTTGTCAATGCATGGCTGAAAATAACATGCAGTGCAGGAATATGGCAAACGGACGGCTGCCCGCCGTCCGTTTGCCATATTTTCGATATTTCCGGTGGATTATTCCTCCGACAGGAACGGATATCGGTAATCCGTAGGCGGAACATAGGTCTCCTTGATCGTCCGGGCGCTCAGCCAGCGGTAAAGGTTAAGGATCGATCCGGCTTTATCATTGGTACCTGATGCCCTTGCTCCACCGAAGGGTTGTTGCCCGACAACAGCGCCGGTAGGCTTGTCATTGATGTAAAAGTTTCCCGCTGCATGACGTAACCTTGCCGTTGCCAGTTCAACCGCTTGCCGGTCATGGGCGATAATCGCACCGGTCAGTGCATAAGGTGAGGTCGTATTTACCAGGTCCAGGGTTTTATCGAACTCGGATGCTTTGTATACATAAACCGTAAGTACAGGGCCGAAGATCTCCTCACACATTGTTACATACTTTGGATCTTTTGCCTCGATCACTGTTGGCTGGATAAAATATCCTTTTGTTTTATCACAATGTCCACCGGCCCAGATCTCTGCTTTTGGATCTTTCTTAGCTTTGTCGATATATTCACTGATCTTATCGAAGCTCTTTTCATCGATCACGGCATTGATGAAATTGGAGAAATCTTCCACGGTTCCCATTTTAAAACTGGCAATCCCTTCCGCCAGTTTCTTTTTTACGATTGGAGCAAGGTTGTCCGGAATATAAGCCCTGGATGCAGCGGAACATTTCTGTCCCTGGTATTCGAAGGCTCCCCGGAGCAGGGCAGTTACCAGCACATCGGGATCTGCGCTTTCATGGGCAAGGACAAAGTCCTTACCTCCGGTTTCTCCCACGATACGGGGATAAGAGCGGTAATTGCCCATGTTTTCACCGATGGTCTTCCACATATGGTTAAAGACCCCGGTGGAACCGGTAAAATGAACGCCTGCAAAATCAGGATGGCTGAAACAAACTTTACCTAATGTCGGTCCATCCACATAAATGAGATTGATGACTCCTGCCGGAAGACCTGCTTCCTGCAGGATACGCATGAACATCTGCGCAGAAAAGATCTGGGTTTGTGCTGCTTTCCAGACGACAGTATTTCCACAAAGTGCTGCGGAGGTAGGAAGATTTCCTCCTATGGCCGTGAAATTGAAGGGAGTGATCGCGAGTACAAAACCTTCCAGCGGCCGGTATTCCAACCTGTTATGGATGCCAGGGCTGCTAACCGGCTGCTGCCGGTAGATCTCGCTGAGAAAATGAACATTCCAACGCAAAAAATCGATTATTTCGCAGGCACTGTCGATTTCCGCCTGGTAAGCGTTTTTGCTCTGACCGAGCATGGTAGTACCGTTCATAAAAGAACGGTATTTGGTGGAGATCAGGTCGGCTGCTTTCAGGAAAATGGCCGCACGGTTCTCCCAGCTCAGATTTGCCCAGCTTTCCCTGGCCTGAAGGGCTGCATCGATAGCCTGGTGAATATGTGTTTCGTTGCCCGCATGAAAATGACCAAGGGTATGAGCGATTTCATGTGGGGGGCGAAGCGTTTTCTTTTGACCGGTGCGCACTTCTTTTCCGCCTATATACATAGGGATATCGTGCTGCACACTTTTAAGTTCCGCTAACGTTTTTTTTAAGGTTCCCCTTTCTTTACTGCCCGGAGCGTAGTTGAGTACCGGTTCATTGGCAGGCGGTGGATAATTAAAATAACCCAGGTTCATGTGTGATTATTTAATGTTAATGGTGAAAATGGCAACGTCGTTCCCGGATAAGATTTGATATAAAATTTCTTTCGTTTAGATTTCTTTCTCGCTCATCAGATAAGCTTTAATAAAACCGTCCAGCTCCCCATCCATGACGGGCTGTACATTGCCCACTTCAAAATCCGTCCGATGGTCTTTGATCATTTTATAAGGGTGGAAAACATAGGACCGGATCTGGGAACCCCATTCGATCTTTTTCTTTGTGGAATTGGTGGCGTTCTTAATGGCTTCCTGTTTGCGGATCTCTTCTTCATACAAGCGGCTTTTGAGCATGGTCATCGCTTTTTCCCGGTTCTCCCCCTGGGTACGGGCCTGCTGGCACTCTACAATGATCCCGCTGGGTTTATGAGTAAGCCGGACGGCCGTTTCCACCTTGTTCACGTTCTGGCCACCTGCGCCGCCGCTTCGGAAAAAGGCCCACTCCACATCGGCCGGATGGACAGTGATCTCGATAGAATCGTCGATCAGGGGATACACATATACCGAGGCAAAGGAAGTATGGCGACGGGCATTGGAATCGAAAGGGGAAATACGCACCAAACGGTGAACCCCGCTTTCGGCTTTCAGGAAACCATAGGCAAAAGGACCATCGAACTGGATGGTGGCACTTTTGATGCCGGCGCCTTCCCCGTCCTGGAGGTCGATCTCCGATAGGGTCCAGCCTTGCTTATCACCGTACATGCGGTACATGCGCAACAGCATTTCCGCCCAGTCCTGACTTTCTGTACCCCCTGCACCGGAATTGATCTGCATGACCGCCGGCAATTCATCTTCCGGCTGGTTAAGGGTACTCTTGAATTCGGCTTCCTCGATTAGCCTCTGGCCCTTGGCAAAAGCTTCCCGTGTTTCCTCTTCACTGGCTTCCCCTGCTTTCCAGAAGTCGAACAGAACGGCAAAGTCCTCCACGGCGGATTCCACCGATTCGAAGAGCTTTACCCAGTATTCGTTCAGCTTGATGTTTTTAAGAATTTCCGTCGCGCGTTTATTATCATCCCAGAAACCCGGGCTTAGCGACAGTTGTTTTTCTTCGTTGATCTTATATTGTCGGTTATCGACGTCAAAGAAACCTCCTCAGGACGACCACACGGTCCCTCATACTTTTGATCTGTTCTTGTGTCATATGGCGCGAAGGTACGAAAGTTTGCCGTTATGAATTTTTGCCAATGCTTATCCGTTTTTAATCTAACGGGCTATCTGGAATTTGCCCATTAGATTAAAAACTGATAATCCTCTAATTATTGACCTTCGGTCCAGGCCGCTGGCCTGTTGCGATATTGGCCAGAAGGGGTCTTTCGAAATTTACCCCTTTGACCAAATCGGTTTAATCTCAAATGATTGACCTTCGGTCGGGGCTTTGCCCCTTGGCGTTTTTAATCTAACGGGCTATCTGGAATTTGCCCAAAATCCATAGCCCAATTCGCCCAAATGTGCATAATTAGGTGCAGAACAGGTGCAAAACCGAAGGGCAATAAATTTGGAAAAGGAGGTAATCAAGATGTATCTTACAGGTACAATTGAGAAGCAATTATCTGTCAAAAGTTAACGGCAACTCAAAGAAAGCATCGGGTCAGTAAGTACCAAGGCTTAGGCCAAAGTACCGAAAACGACTTGATGCTTTCGCTTTTTATAAATTCCCCAGGATCCCATTGTTATTCCCTTTAACTTTTGGCTGTCTTATAGAGTCTGTTAAGTCTCAATGCCCTGATTTCATAGAATTGTAGAGAAAAATCCACAATAAATGACAGACCAGGCCTAATGTTTTCTTTAACGAATTCTGGCAGGGTTCTTGAAAATTAGTACATAGCTAAATGATTTTTTTAAACCTGATTCATTCATTTAAAATTTATAGTTATGAGTACGCAAAGAATCTTAGTCGGTGCCTTATCTGGTCTTGTAGCCGGTGTTGCCATCGGTGTATTGATGGCTCCCGCTGAAGGAAAAGAAACACGCAGGAAAATAGCGGATACGGCCGATTCACTGAAAAAGAAACTCAAAAAATTAAGAGGCATGACCTCAGATGAGCTGGACGAACTAAAAGATATTTTTGAAAAAGAAACAGAAGGGTTAAAGGACGATGTTCGTTCCCGGGTTCTGGATCTGATCAAGGCCGCCAAGGTCAGGGGCAATCATATAAAAGAACAGGCGCTGTCCTAAGCAGATTCCGGTATTGCACCGGATCGCTGGAAGGAATAAACGCCTGCCGCAATAGGGAAAGAAGGAGTCTTATCAAGGCTCCTTTTTTTTATAATTGCTGCAGGCGTTCATTTATTATTTGAACTGTACCGGAGTAAATTTTTTGGTTGCCGGTTTTGTTACCGGCCAATGGTTACTGGCGGATCAAACTAAGGTTGGTCGATAATAAAAGTTCGAACGGTATGCAATGTTGACGCAGGAATTCCCCGAAGGTCAATTGGATGTGGGTAAAAGGGGCATCGTGTGGCCGTATCCGGTACGGACCTAGGGCTTTACCTTTTTAACATTGACGGCGTTGGGGCCTTTTGGTCCCATTTGCACTTCGAAGGTTACTTTGTCGTTTTCAGTGATCCGCTCCGATAATTGGTTGACGTGGATGAAAACGCTTTCCTGGGTTTGCAGATCTTTGATGAATCCAAAACCTTTGGCATCGTTAAAGAAAGTGACGGTTCCGGATCTTACAACGTCTTCCGGTTCACCTTCCACTAATTTGGGGATGGCGATCTGCATATCCTCCGCTTTAAAGACCTTTTTCTTCCTGGGATCGGGCGGAGTGGAAGAGATATTTCCATTCTCATCCAGATAAGCCATCATATCCTCAAGAGATTTGCCTTTTTTGGCGTTTGCCTTGCGTTCTTCCATTTTTTCCGCCTTGTCCTGGCGTTGTTTGGCTCTTTTCTTTTCTTTTTCTTTTTTACTAAACGTTTCCTGGGATTTACTCATATGTTCTAACTTCTAATTTGGTGATGGGTGAAGGTCGGCTTTTTATAGCAAAAAATCGAAAATGGGTAAAAATATATATATAACATGCTGATTTGTAATTATTTATTGCCGTTTTCCCCAGTCGTTTTCCCAGCTTCTGCACAGATTATCTGCCGAACTATTCAGCGAAACCATCAATCTGCTGAAATCGTATTAATTTGCAGCCAATCAACCAAACAATCGTACAATCAATCGCATGAAGCCTATCGATTTTCGTTCCGATACTGTTACCCGACCTACTCCGGCCATGTTAGCCGCCATGATGCAAGCCCAAACCGGCGATGATGTTTTTGGAGAAGACCCTTCCGTCAATCTGCTGGAGACGACGGCAGCCCGTCTTTTTGGAATGGAGGCTGCCTTATATTGCCCTACCGGTACGATGTCCAACCAGATAGCCATAAAATGCCATACGTTGCCGGGTGATGAGGTCATCTGTTCCTCCAATGCGCATGTTTACATTTATGAAGGCGGGGGGATTGCTTTTAATTCGGGCGCACAGGTCCGCGCCCTCGAAGGAGATCGTGGGTGCATATCAGCGGAGCAGGTTGCCGCCGCCATTAATCCGGACGATGTACATAAAGCCAGGACTTCCCTGGTTTGCCTGGAAAATACCTCCAACCGGGGTGGAGGAAGTTGTTATGATCCGGAAGAAATAAAAAAGATCCGCCAGGTTTGTCGTGACAATAACCTTAAACTTCATTTGGACGGCGCCCGGCTATTTAATGCGCTGGTAGCCCAACAAAAAGAGGCAAGCAGCTTTGGCCCCTTATTCGATAGCATATCCGTTTGTCTGAATAAAGGATTGGGATGCCCCATTGGTAGCATACTGTTGGGAACAACCGCATTCATCCGCCAGGCAAGGAGGGTCCGCAAAATTTTCGGAGGAGGGATGCGTCAGGCCGGTTATATGGCGGCTGCCGGGATCTATGCGCTGGAGTTTCATGTGGATCGCCTGGCGGAAGATCACCGGCATGCCGGAATGATCGCTGCCGCACTGGCTAAAAAGGATTTTACAGAATCGATCCTGCCGGTAGAAACCAATCTTGTCATTCTTACTGTAAAGGAAGCCTACTGTTCCAAAACTATCGCAGCGGAATTAAAGGAAAAAGGAGTACTGACCATAGCGATCTCCGCAACCCAGATACGTTTTGTCACCCACCTGGATATAACAGCGGAAATGGTGGAGCAGACGATCGGCATTATTGACCATTTGTAGTATCTTCGGAACGCAAAAAAAGGAAAACCTGTCTAAGAATAAGCCTGTTTAAAAATAAGCCTGTTTAAGAATAAATCTGTATAAAGAATAAATTCATACCAATAAAAAGCATTAGCTATGTTCCCGAAGAAATCACCCAAAAGCACTGAAGCCTGGCAAAAATTACAAGACCATTATAACTCGGAAATCAAAGGGACGGCGATGAAATCCCTGTTCGCAGCAGATCCTGGACGTTTCTCCAACTATTCCCTGCAGTTCGATGATATTCTTTTCGATTATTCCAAGAACCTGATCACCGATAAAACGATCGGATTATTAAGACAGCTTGCTCAGGAGTCCGGCGTAAAGGAGGCCATCATCGCGATGTTTTCCGGAGAAAAGATCAACCGTACCGAAGACCGTTCCGTATTACATACGGCTTTACGCAATTTGTCCGGCGGATCCGTGTATAGCGAAGGAAAGGATGTGATGCCGGATGTATTGGGAGTGTTAGCCCAGATGAAGGCCTTCTGTGCAAAAGTGCATAGCGGGGAATGGAAAGGATATACCGGAAAAAAAATAAAATATATCGTCAATATCGGTATCGGCGGAAGCGATCTCGGGCCCGTCATGGTAACTGAAGCGCTTAAGGCTTATTGGATAGAAGGGATCCAGCCCTATTTTGTATCCAATGTCGACGGGACACATATAGCTGAGACCCTGAAAAAGGTAAATCCGGAAGAAACACTTTTTCTGATTGCTTCCAAGACCTTTACCACCCAGGAAACCATGACCAATGCCCATACTGCCCGTAAGTGGTTCCTGGATTCCGCAAAGGATGAAAAAGAAGTGGCCAAACATTTTGCGGCTTTATCCACCAATGAAAAAGAAGTCGTGAAATTCGGGATCGATAAAGTCAACATGTTTGCTTTCTGGGATTGGGTTGGGGGACGTTATTCCCTGTGGAGCGCAATAGGTTTATCCATAGCCCTGACCGTAGGGTATGACCATTTTGAATCTTTGCTGAAAGGCGCACATCATACCGATAACCATTTTCAGCAAGCTCCTTTTGAAAAAAATGTTCCGGTTATCATGGCCCTTGTCGGGTTATGGTATACCAATTTCTTTGGCTCCCAGACAGAGGCCATACTTCCCTACGATCAGTACATGCACCGGTTTGCCGCCTATTTCCAGCAAGGGAATATGGAAAGTAACGGAAAGTCCGTTGACCGTAACGGAGACCCGGTGACCTGGTCGACAGGACCGGTGGTGTGGGGCGAGCCCGGAACCAACGGCCAACATGCCTTTTATCAATTGATCCACCAGGGTACATTGATTATCCCCTGTGATTTTATCGCTCCTGCAAACAGTCATAATCCTATCGGAGACCATCATGTAAAACTCCTGTCCAATTTCTTTGCCCAGACAGAAGCCCTGATGAATGGCAAGACAGCAGAAGAAGTGAGCGCAGAATTACAAGCAGCGGGAAAAAACCAGTCGGAGATAGACGAATTACGTCCTTTCAAACAATTCAGCGGAAGCCGCCCCACCAATTCTTTCCTTTTAAAAGAAATTACACCGTTTACGTTGGGGCAACTGATCGCCTTGTACGAGCATAAAATATTCGTTCAGGGAGTTATCTGGAATATCTTCAGTTTTGATCAGTGGGGGGTTGAGTTAGGCAAACAATTGGCCGGAAAAATCCTCCCTGAATTGCAGGATAACAAAGAGGTGAGCTCGCATGATTCTTCCACGAACGGTTTGATCAATGCATATAAGAAATTGCGGGTATAAAATTCATTTATCTTTTTTTATTTGGATCAATAAAAAAAGGGCAGTGTAGAAACACCACCCTTAAGGTCTAACCATTGTTGCCATAAAATCATTTGTGTAGCACTGTTATAGATCGAACAGCGCTTCACCACAGGTTTGCAGTTACGGGAGGGGTCGAACCTCCGTAAAAGGTCTTGCTGACCTCCGCCTTTCCGCTCGGCCACGTAACTCGTATATTAATTTAATGAGAATTAGGATTAGCATACACCAGTTTTAGATATTGAAATTGAAGATCCCGGAAATAAAAATAAATCAGGGGCAGGGGAAGGATAAGGGACAGGGCAATCCAGCCTGTCGGATAAAGCAGGCCGATACCGAGCATGACCAGGAGAAGCCGGCTGAATTCGAGATAAACGATCCAGGTCTTTTGTTCCATGATCGCTCCGCAATTAATAAGGGTGACCATTATAACCAGGCTGATCAATACCTGTTGACTGACGGGTATATTCTTTTCCAGCAGGATAAAGGTGAACAAAGCCGCCAGCACCAAAGTAATCTGCCATTTAACGTACCGGTTCAGGGGCTTATCCACAGGCTTATCGATTTTAAAAATATTAAATGCTTTTTCGGCTTTTTCACGCATAGCCGGATCGAGCGAATCCGGTTTGCCGAAGAAAACACGCAGCTTATTTTGAAACCCCTTTTGTTCGCGGGCGGCGAAGGCCAGCTCGATGAGGAAATGAAAATGCTGCCATAGGAAACTATAACTTTTTAAAGGTGTTGTCAGACCATATACGATCTCTTCCTTGCCGTCCTCCACCTGGAAGGTTCCGAAGAGTTTATCCCAGATAATGAACATATCCCCGTAATTTTTATCCAGATATCTTTCATTGGAGGCATGATGCACACGATGATGGGAGGGGGTGACCAGTATATATTCGAGTATGCCCAATTTTCCTATAAGCCGTGTATGGATAAAGAAAGGGTAAAGACCATGAACGAGCAGCATACTGGTGATCATTGTTGCCGGAAAACCCAGTAACGGTAGAATGGCCCAGAATCCGGTCCGGACAAAGGCCTGGAAAACCGTGATCCGGGCTGAAACGGTATAATTAAAATCCTCGCTTTGATGATGTACGACATGTACTGCCCAGAAAATATTAATCTCATGTGCCAGACGATGATACCAATACCAAAGAAAATCGGTACAGAGTAATAAAAGGATCCAAAGAAGTATGCTTGGGCGTATGTGGAAAATACCATAATTCTTCTGGATGAAATCATAGATCGAAAAAAAGAACACCGTAGTAAAAACATCCAGCAAACGTTCGGAAATGCCTACACTGAGATTGGCTACCGTATCCTGCAAAAGAAAATGAGAAAGCCGTTTGCGCCTGGCCGCAAAATATTCCAGTGCGATAAAGGAAACAAAAAACGGGACCGCAAAGGCGATTAGATTAAATTTCATACTTCCGGTACATTAAGTCATTTATAGTTGGATTATTAATTCTTAGGCAAGATTAAAACATTTTTATTAGTCTACAAAGAAAGTAGACTAATAAATTATTCTGCTATAAATAAATTTTTAGTCCTGCTATTTGGTTCACAGTGTCTGTCCCAGGTTAGTCTCCTGTCTGTCCCAGGTTAGTCTCCTGTCTGTTCCAGGTTCACCTGGTTTGTCCCAGTTTCTCCCTGTCTTCAGGGCTGCCCCCGGATGAACAGGTCCTCCGGGAGCGGTGCTTATTCGGATTAGCCCGTATTAAGCCTTTTTACAGCAAAAATTCCCCAAACCATCGTTACATCTGTCCGCCAGGGGTATTTTGATTGTCCTTGCAGGCGGACTCCTGTAGAATAGTTTTCCACAGATGTGGGCATTTGTTACCGAAAAACAGGACTGTCCGGCCAAAAAAAACATAGCTTTGCCCGCGAATTAAAAAATCATCCGTTCATCAAAAAGACATTCATTAACGGATGAAATAAAACCCCAAGGGGCACGTTATGAGTTTAATTCGCATTAATATTTAAAATACTATTTAAAACCCATGCAGCAGTATCAGCACAGTTTCGGGCAGAAAGCAGGTAATCGTAATTCTTTTCAGGCATTCAGGGTGGCAGGGCTTTTAAGCTTCTGCTGTCTGTCGATTCTGGCAGGAAGTTGTAACAGCGGTCATTCGGAAGGAGAAAAGAAGGGGGGGAGCATCGATTCCACAGCACCCAAAGCAGCCGTTCCTGGGGCAGAAACACCGAAAGATGCCGCCGTGAAGATTGAACTCAAACCGATCGATACGGCTCTTTATAACAAACTGGTACTGCACCTCGCAAATGGCGATTCTTCGGGCCGCTGGCCGGTAAAGGCTGCTTATCCTAAGCCAGGGGCAGTTTTTCCCTTTACAAGGGTTGTCGCTTATTACGGGAATTTTTACTCCAAAAAAATGGGCGTGCTGGGGGAATATCCACCTGATGAAATGTTGAAAAAATTAGCAGTCGAAGTTAAGAAATGGGAAGCTGCAGATCCTTCCATTCCGGTCAGACCGGCTATTCACTATATTGCCGCCACGGCTCAGGGAAGTCCAGGCAAAGATGGCAAATACCGGTTACGGATGCCGTTCAAACAGATCGATTCCGCAATAGGCCTGGCTGCCCGGATCAATGCCCTGGTATTCCTGGACGTTCAGGTTGGTTTCAGTAATGTTCAGGCTGAGATCCCTCAGTTGGAAAAATACCTGAAAATGCCAAATGTGCACCTTGGAATCGATCCTGAATTTTCTATGAAAACAGGTAAAAAACCGGGTACGGTGATTGGAACCATGGATGCATCGGATGTAAATTTTGTTACCGGCTATCTGGAAGGTTTGGCCAAGGCGAACAATCTGCCTCCCAAGATCCTGGTAGTACATCGTTTTACCAGGAAGATGGTCACCAATTATAAGCAGATCGTTCTGCGTCCCGATGTTCAGATCGTAATGGATATGGATGGATGGGGAGAGCCAACCTTAAAACGTGATAGCTATAAGTCCTATGTAGCTAACGAACCTGTTCAATTCACCGGCTTTAAATTATTCTATAAGAATGATATCCGTAAACAGAATAGCCGGATGCTCACACCCGAAGAGGTATTGAAGCAGAAGCCATCACCTATTTACATACAATACCAATAATCAACAATATCAATAACCAGTTTAGCAAAATATTGGACCCGGGTTTAGCCCGGGTCTTTTTTTATGGTTGAACCACATTTACTGTGAACTAATTTACAGATTAGTTCCCCTCGAATTTCCCCGGTTTTTATAAAAATAGGAGTCCAGCGATAACGGACCGCCTCCTTCCACCAGGAAAACGATCAGCAGCACTAATACGACGATTGCCATGCTCAATTCCGAGCCATTAACCAATCCGCTGCCTTTTTGTGCGTTTATAAAAATTATAGCCCCTAAAAGGATGGGGATTTGGATTAAGGCCGCCCAACGCGTCAACAAACCGACGATGAGCAGGAATCCTCCCAGCAGATTGGCACAGGTGATGAGAATGGGGAGCCAGCCTGAATATTCTGCCATCGGCGTTCTGGCGATCAATTCCTCCAGATAAACAGAATTACTCATGAAAAGTATTCCTTTGGCAAACAGACAAAGGCCTAAACCAATCCGCAATACCACTAGCCATCTTGGATGATGGGTGGCACTCCAGTCCTGGATGTGTCGTAGTGTACCCATAACAATTGATTTTGTGAAAGAACAATAAAACTATCTACCTAAAGGTATGCAATTCCAATGCCTCGGATACCGGCTGAATGGTGTTGAGAAGGGATGTTGATCTTTTGCTTCTATAGCCTATTGTAAATCATCGTTTTGCAAGGGCCGCCTTTTAGACCGGCACGCAAAAATAAAAGACAGATCCTTTGCCGGGCTCGCTGTCCACCCAGATCTTACCTTTATGTCGATCGATGATCTCTTTAGTGATATACAATCCCAGGCCTAAACCGGACATATGTGAATCCAGATCTTCGGCTCTGAAAAACTTAGCGAATATATTTTTTTGAGATTCTTTTGAAATGCCGATTCCATAATCTTTTACCGAAACGGAAATTTCCTGGCCGGATGGCAGGAGTTCAATGTTGACGAGGTTCGAACCCGGAGAATATTTTATCGCATTAACGATCAGATTATTCAGTACCTGTTCCAATCGTTGCCGGTCTGCCCGGATAAAGAAGGGCTGTTCTTCAGCATGTAAGATTATTTGGTGCGAGGAAACTGACTCCTGGATGTTCCCGATAGTTTCCGTGAGTAAGCCATGGAAATCGAAGAGTTCCATGGACAACTGAAGTTTTCCGGATTGTATTTTTGAAACATCCAGCAGATCGGATACCAAACCGGATAAATTATTTACCTGCCGCAGCGTTTTTTTTACAAAGCTCAGATCGACATCCTCCGATAAATTCCGTTCCAGCAATTGCAGGTAACCTTTCATGCTGGTCAGTGGCGTTTTTAATTCATGGCTTGCTATTCCGATAAATTCATCTTTCTTGGCGTTCAGTATTTTTATTTCTTCATACAATTTTGCATTATCCAAAGCAATAGAAGCCTGGACGGCAATTCCAACCAGCAGCTTTTCATGTTCTTCATTGAAAATACCGGGTTTTGGATGGCCAAAGAACAGGCCACCGGTAACCTTGCCGGAGGGAGAGGTCACGGGTACGGCCAGGTAACTTACCACCGGTAAATGTCCTTCCGGCGTTCCGGGATGGGGTGCATTTTTTCCATACCCGGGCTCCTTGGTAATATCGTCCGATCTCAAGGCGCTCACTCCGTTGGTGGTAGTATTAAAAAACGGAATATTCCCCTGCATCCCAAAATTCTCAAAGGCTTCCTTCGGCGCACCCGTAAACGTGAACGACATAATCGATTCACCTTTCTCGTCCATCGTATTGAAAAAGAAGGCGCCAAAGGCGGCGCCTGTTAATTTGGTGCTCTCATCCGTCACTTTCTGTAAAATGGTTTGAACGTCCAAATCTTTGGATACAAGCTGTCCTAAGGTATTAAGAATTTCCAGATTTTTGGAATGCTGTTTCAGCGCTTCTTCTGCCGCTTTTTTGTCCTTGATATTCCGGGCGATTTTGGAGGCCCCGATAATACGGCCGGTTTTATCTTTTATGGGTGAGACCGTTAAGGATATGGGAATCTCTTCTCCTGCCTTGGTAAGCCGGATCGTCTCATAATGGTCGATCCTTTCCCCTTTCCTGATTTTTTCAATAATTACCGCCTCTTCGCTTATCCTATCTGGTGGGATAAGCAGGCTGATATGTTTTCCCAGGGCTTCTTTTTCCGTATACCCCCACAACTTTTCGGCAGCATCATTCCAACTGGTGATTATTCCTTGTAATGTTTTACTGATAATCGCATCTTCAGAAGACTCAATGATGGCAGCCAACATGGCCTGCCTGGTTTCTCCCTTTTTTAGTTCGGTTATATCTATCAGTGTATTTATGGCGCCGGTCAGTTCTCCGTCGGAATCCAAGATGGGATCCGGGTAGGGGAGGATAACCCTTTTTGTACCATCGGGTCTTTGTATGACAATTTCATCCCCATGAATTATTTTTTTGCCTTTCAGCGCGAGGCCCATGGGACAGGAATCCAAAGGAAGAGGGTCGCCGTCAGGGCTAAATATTCTCCAGGAACCGCACCATTGGTCTTTGCCTTTCTCCGGTTCTCTCCCCCAAAGACTGGCAGCTGCTTTATTGTAATAGGTAATGAAACCGTCGGAATCGCAGGTATAGATGGCAACAGGCAGATTTTCGAAAAGTGTCGTGTCAGGCTGGTTTTGGATCTTCTCCATACTACAAATTACACTGAAATTGCCTCAAAAATAAAAAATACTATTCAATCCTGAGCCGCTTTACCAGGTATTTTGGCGATTCCTCATACCCCTGGCGGGCATAAAACCGGTGCGCCTCCGTCCTGCGGGTATGACAATGTACCTCGATCAGTTGGCATCCTCTTTCCCTGGCCATTCTGGCACAATATTCCTCCATTTTTTTGCCTATGCCTTCGCTGCGGGCAGATTCATCCACCGAAAAATAACTGATCCGCGCAAAATCCCCTTCAACGGCGAGCTGGGGAATAAAATGCAAAGAGAGAACACCCAGGATATTTCCCATTATTTTCTCCTCTCCCCAAGGCCTCTCTTCTCCTGCACGCCCCCCCTCCCCCCCAGGACTCTCTTCTTTTTCATACACCAGCAACTGCTCCGCTGGATCGGTTAGGAGTTTTTCCAGCCTGGCAACGAGAAAGTTTTCTGTACCGGGGTATTCCAATTGTTCCAATAAGGATTGGATGGCCTTCGCATCCTGGGGTGTGGCGATTCTTATTCCCATTACTCTTTACCTCCCAGCCAGTTTTTTCTGAATTGTAAAATGGCCGGGGTCACCGGTAGACCGGCCTTTTCAAAACTAATTACCGATAAGGACGGATTCTCCTGAGCGACAAGCGTTGTCGTCTTTTCTATTCCGCGATGAATAAATCGGATCGTCAGTTTATCTCCTGGACGATGGCCTTCCAGGATCCGGGTAAGATCGGCCATCCATTTAACCGGCTGATTATCGACAGCTATAACTTTATCATCTATATCCAGACCTGCCTCATAAAGAGGAGTTTCCCGAAGGGTATTGGACGTTATCACCAGTCCTTCCTTCTCCGTGTACCGGAGACTGCCGATCCAGGCCTTTCCCGGCGTCGTTTTTTGAAGGGTAAAACCTGCTGGGGCGAGTAAGGCGGAATAATCGGTAGTTTCATGACCATTTATGAAACGGGTAAAATACTCATCGGCAAACTTTTTATCCCCCGTTACCGCGGCCAGCAGATCCTGTAATCCGGATAGGGTATACGATATTTCCGTTTTTCCGAATTTTTTCCAGGCTGCCTGCATCAGGTCGTCCAGGTTTTTTTGATAATGTCCTCTTAATTCCAGGTCCAGGGCCAGGGCAATCGACCCGCCATATGGGTAATAGGAGGTGAATATATTGGAATAGTTGGTTTTGTCGATGGCTACTCCGGCATCCACAAAAACTGCCATCCGGCTGGCTTCTACCGGCGAGTAATTCCTGGCACCAGGGGTATTTAGCCGGGTATTTACAAGCCCCGCAAGTTTACTTGTCACATAATCCGTATCCTTACCGATTCCCGAGCGGAGGACCAACAGATCGCCGTAATACTGGGTGAACCCTTCTGCAAACCACAATTCATTACTCATATTGCTCTTTTCAAAATTGAAGGGTTCCAGGGTTTTTGGGCGGATCCTTTCCACGTTCCAGCAGTGAAAGAATTCATGGGCGAAGGCCCCCAATAAAAAGTCTTCTCCCTTAAAATCTACCGGGAGGGTGATCATGGTGGAATTGCGGTGTTCCATTCCATCGCCGTGAACATATGGATTGATGCTGGCCAGAAAAGTATAGTTGCCATAATCATAACGTGGTGTTTCGCCGAACACGGCCTGCGCCTGCTGAACGATCTTTTGAACCTTCGCGCTGAAATTGGTGAATACACTATCCTCACCATGGCCATCCAGGGCGATCCGGAAAGAATATGTTTTGCCGTCAGGGTTTTTTACTTCCCATTTCCGGTAACGGAGGTCTCCGATCAGGACCGGGCAATCCATAAAATATTGAAGACCGGGTGCAGTAAAAGTCTGCGGATCATTTGTGGGCTGCAATTGGGTCGCCACATTCCAGTGGAGTTCTTCAGGAAGGGTAAAATGAATACTGATAGGGATATTATCCACGCCCTTCATCCAAAGAAATGCACCGGGCATGTTCAGGTGAATGCCGGAAGGATCGATCCCCACGTAGGTGCCGTCGGCATAATTCCCGTACAGGGTATATTGTATGCGTATATAACCGCTGTGGCGGGAAACTTCATATATATCCCCATCCGCCCGGTTGACGGATAATGATTTTCCCTGTGCGTCGAAGGCCTTGACATTATACACGTTTTTACCGAACTCATGGGTGGCATAACGACCCGGTGAAGACCGGCTCATCCGGAATTGAGCATTCCTGGAAGGAACATCACTGATGATTAGTTCCACCTTTGCTTCATGGTGGGCAAGATTGGGGAAGCTAACGATATAACTGATCCGTTGTGCGGATAAGGTTGTCGCCGAAAAGACAAAAATAAAGACCGGAAAGCAAGATCTGATAAGACCCCGCAGGAAAGTAGAACTTTGTAATTGTGGCATCTGAAAAGAATTGCCCTCAAAATAGCCAATTCTTCCGCTTTACGGAAATCTGCTTAATGAAATCATCCTTAATGGAAATAGAGCAGCGCCTTCCTGACAAGAAAAAAGCCCGCGATGCATAAAAGGATGATCACCAGGATGGCGACATAGCCCCAGGGGCCCTCTTTCAGGCGTCTTTTTTCCCGACGGCCCTTTTTCTTCCGGAGTTTTTTACGGAGGTCTTTATTGAGTTGTTCGACGTAGGTATGGATATCGTTTTGCTGGTTGACAGTCTGAAGACCCTCCACCGCATCATTCATAAAATCACTGTCTGCCATGGACATTTCCACATCGTGTTTTTCAGGGCCCGACAGCCTTCCGCTCAGATAATCCATCAATTGTTGGTTATCTATTTCTTTATTACTGTTTGACAATATGTTCAGCAGATCTTTGTTCATGGCAATTTACTTTTTTCCCTTACCTTTTTCTCCATTATCAGTTTCAGGTTCCTTTTTCCGTTTTGAATATGGCTCTTTACCTGCATGAGCGTAAATTGGGTAATATCGGCAATTTCCTGGTAGGTCCGTTTTTCCAGGTAGAACAAAATTACGCACTGTTTTTGCTCCATTCCTAATTCTTCCAGGGAAAGGGTCATCAATTCCAATAATTGATCTTTTTCCAGGTGTTTGCTCCTGCCCCCTTCTTCATCCCATTCTGCCAGCATGGAATCCGTTAAAACAACCGGTTTATGATGCCGGTCCCTTAATTTCATCAGACAATGGTTACGGGCTATCGTATAGATCCAGGATTTGAAGTATTCTACCCTATACTTTGGCAGTTCGGTGATGATCTTTACGAAGATCTGCTGGACACAGTCCTTCGCTTCTTCTTCCTGTTTCACATATTTCATACAGACACCGAAGAGTAACAGGGTATAGCGTTGAAGCAATAAGCCCAGCCATTCATTATTCCGGTCGGTATAATATCGGTCCAGTAATTCCTGATCGGTCATATGGGAAAAAGGGTCTTTATTCACAGCAGTAAAATAAGAAAATACCTGTATTAAAGATGCAGGATTCCATAATTTGCACAAACTTTGTATGTCGGTGTTCTAACTTTTATTCGACGTTTTAACCTATAATTGTCCTTATGAGCAGAGCCATTTGTTGCGTTCCGGTTAGTCCTTTAAGAGTAGAGGCTTCGCATCGAAAAGAAATGGTTACCCAGTTGGTATTCGGAGAAGAGTGTGAGCTGTTGGATAAGGCTCCGGATAACTGGGTAAAGGTACAGTGTAGTTATGATGGTTATGAAGGCTGGTGCCAGGCAAGCCATCTGGCACCAATCGGGGAGGAGTATGAGCGGGGAGGGAATATCCTGACCCCGGACTGGATTACCGTCCTGGAGTATAACGGACATCCTATGACGGTCCCGATGGGCAGCGTCCTGACGGCTATGAAGAACGGGCATGCCGTCTGGGGAAAGAACCAGGTCTGGTATAAAGGTAAGACCTGGGATGCGTCTAACGGGGAAAAGGATGCGAAGTCGATCAGGCAACTGGCCTTCAAATTTTTGAACACGCCTTATTTATGGGGCGGAAAAACCGTTTTCGGGACGGACTGTAGCGGGTTCACCCAAACCATTTTTAAGTTTTTGGATACTCCCTTATTGCGGGATGCCTGCCAGCAGGCTACGCAGGGAGAGCCTGTCGGTTTTTTGGAGGAAACGAAGACCGGGGATCTGGCATTTTTTGATAATGCAGATGGAAAGATCACTCACGTCGGTTTATTATTGAATACTCAGGAGATCATTCACGCCTCGGGAAAAGTGCGGATCGATAAGATCGATAACCAGGGAATCCTGAACACGGATACCCTGGAACGGACCCATCACCTGAGGATTATCCGACGGATATTAACATAGCGATCTGTTTATTTGTCAAAAAACAGGACTTTTCCTGCGATCAGGATCAGGGCAACGGCAAAAATTTTCTTCAGCGTTCCTTCCGGCAGGGTTAGCGATAATTTGCTGCCCAGGAATCCTCCGACCAGGAAGCCCCCAAAGAGCATCAGGACCACTTTTACATCGATATATCCTTTCTGGTAATAATTTATAACGGCAAAAATACCCGCAGGTAATAAAAGGATACCCAAAGAAGTACCTGTTGCCTGATGCTGGCTGAAGCCCAGGAAAAATACCAGGGCAGGAACAATGATCACCCCGCCGCCAAGGCCTACCAATCCACTTAACATGCCGGCCAACAGGCCGACTATCAAAAGAATAACAATCGTTTGAATGGACATGCAAAAAAAATTATCGGTTGATAAAAAGGCCGCATTACTGCGCCCCCTTATTTTTTCCTGAAATTTTCATTATAGAGGGCAATGGCATCTTCAATAACCTTCAGGGCAGTTGTCTTGTCTCCGAATTCTTCCACGACAACGGTTTTATTCTCCAATTTTTTATATTCCTCGAAAAAATGACGCAGCTCTTCAAAAAAATGTTTGGGCAGTTCTTCCAGGTTATTATAATGATTGACGCTGGGGTCATGGGCCGCTACGGCAATGATCTTGTCATCAGAGTCGCCGTTATCGATCATTTGCATGACTCCCATTACTTTGGCTTCCATCAGACAAAGTGCCTGAACCGGGAGGGAGGTAATAACCAGGATATCCAGGGGATCCTTGTCATCTCCATAGGTCTGCGGGATAAAACCATAATTCACCGGGTAGTAGAAAGAAGAATAGATTACGCGGTCCAATTTCAATAATCCGCTGTCTTTATCTATCTCATATTTGCACCTGGAGCCCTGGGGGATCTCAATGATCGCATTGACGTTCCTTGGGGCATTGGGTCCGACGGGCACTCCATGCCATGGGTGGGAAACTGTCATCATAGTTCGGTAGTAATATTAGTGAAGAAGTAAGGTTAATATGGCAAACCTACTGGAAAACAGCCATTATACAAAACCCGGGCGGTTTGGTAAATTTAGCTATCCTGGCCTTTTTGGGACCATTTTGACCATTTAGCTTTAATTCGATCTTTATAGGTAGAAAATTTCCCTTCTGCAAACGATCTTCTCCGGAAAATGGATTCTTCCAGCGAGGTCTCTCCGGAAAAATAAGCGTCATAGATTTTTGGTACAGCAATCTTCTGAGCCGTATAAATCCCTGAATGGCCACTGAAGAAATAAGCGGTAAAACAGGCTACGGCATAATATAAAGTGTATTCTCCCCCGAAAAGTTCGATTCCCATAAGCGTACAGGCAAGAGGAGTATTACTGGCTCCGGCAAAGACGGCAATAAATCCCAGCCCTGCGAAAAGGTCTACCGGAGCGCCGAGCAAAATGGCCAGGGTATTACCTAAGGTCGCGCCGATAAAAAAGAGCGGAGTGACTTCTCCTCCTTTAAATCCGGCGCTGAGGGTTATCGCGGTAAACAATAATTTCCAGAACCAACTCCAGGAATGCGCTCCTCCGGCTTTAAATGCCGAAACGATACTTACGGCTCCGGGGTCGTTCGACGTAACGCCGAGACCCAGATAATCGGGGGTACCCAACAGATAAGTAAGACCGATAATGAGGCATCCTCCGGCCACCGGGATCAGCAGGGGAGGGCGAATCGTCTTTTGCAGCTGCGCTTTAAGCCTGTGCGTAGTTTCAGCAAATAAAAAACCCGTTAAGCCAAAGGCGGCTCCTGCAAGGATGACCTTTCCCAACAGAACGTAATTGGCAGGCGACAATCCCTTGAAAAAAAGAGGGGCAGAAGCCGAAAAAAGGATCTGATAACTGGTATGGTGGATCCCCAAGGCTGTACACGTGAAATCCCCGATCAGGGAGGCCGCCAGGCAGGGAATAAAGGCATTGTATTGCAAACGGCCGATCAGTAAAACTTCTATGGCAAAGATGGCGCCCGTCAGGGGAGTACCGAATACGGCTCCAAAACCTGCTGCGATTCCTGCCATCAGTAGCATACGGGTGTCTAATCCCTTCAGACGGAACCATTTACCGAACATTCCGGCAATGCTGCCCCCCATTTGAACGGCTGTGCCCTCCCGTCCGGCGGATCCGCCGAATAGGTGGGTGACAAGGGTCCCGAACAATACCAGGGGAGCCATTCGCCGGGGAACACCGCCCCCGGGCTGATGAATTTCATCCATGATGAGATTATTGCCTTTCCCGCTGTTCCTGCCCAGCTTTTTATACAGCCATACAATTAGTATTCCGGCAACGGGAAGCAGGAACAATAACCAGGGATGATTCCATCGGATTTGGGTGACCTGATCTAAAAGCCATAAAAAGAGGGCGACAGCGGAGCCGGTTGTAAGGCCGATCGGAATGACAAGAATGGTCCAGCGCAACAGATGAGCGGCAATGGAATAATGTTCGGAGAATTTCTTGATTTGTATCATACCTACAGGGTTAAACCTTAATGATTTAAAGTTGTAGGCGTCATCAGCCTTTTTACGGGCGGTTGATTAGGTGGAACACCATCACCTGTTTATTAATTATTTCTTCGGGTTGAGGATCTCTTTCAAATCTACCAGCCATTCCCCTTTAATGCGAACGATCTTAAAGGTAGTCGTATCTTTTTTATAACTGTTGGCATAGGTATAGGTAGTGACAGAATCGTTGAGCGTATTGATATTGATAGGCATTATATCCGCCTCTTTATACCTGCTTTTTTTGTCCTGGTCCAACCGGTCGTAATCTTTTTTCCATTTTCCGAGCAGCATCTGGTTGGTCGAATCGGCAAACAAATAAAAGTAGGCCTTCTCATAATTTCCGTCCAGGGAGGCCCGGATGAACTCCCTGCCTGCATCCTGTGCATCTTCTGCCTTTTTAAAGGAATGTGGATCCCCACAGGCGGCCAAGGCTAAAAGGATCAATGACGGAAGGATGATCTTTCTTGTCATAGGGCAAATGTATAGCAAAAGAGCAAAATTTCCGAAAGGGGCCTTAATTGTTTTAAGGCCCCTTTCGGAAAAGGAGGTATAGATTTCTTTTTTTTAATACGGTTATACGGTTAAGAAGATCTCCTTTCCGGAAATTCCGGCTGTTCGTTCTTATCCTTTTCATACGCCCTGATGATGGCTTTTACCAACCGGTGACGTACCACGTCTTCCTCATCTAACTCGATCTGGGCTATTCCGTCGATATTTTTGAGAATGTTCAGGGCTTTTACCAGACCACTTTTCTGATTTTTCGGAAGATCGATCTGCGTAAGGTCACCCGTAATGATGGCCTTGGCATTCGCACCGATACGTGTCAGGAACATTTTTATCTGAAGATCCGTTGCATTCTGTGCCTCATCCAGGATAATAAAGGCATTATCCAGGGTGCGGCCACGCATGTAGGCCAGCGGAGCGATCTCGATGGTCCTGGTACTCATGTAATAACCGAGTTTGTCCGCAGGGATCATATCATCCAGCGCATCATATAGCGGGCGAAGATAGGGGTCGATCTTTTCCTTGAGATCTCCGGGCAGAAAGCCGAGGTTCTCACCCGCTTCCACCGCAGGACGGGTCAGAATGATCTTTTTGACCAGTTTATTCTTCAGGGCCCGTACGGCCAGGGCAACTGCCGTATAGGTCTTACCCGTGCCGGCAGGACCGACGGCGAATACCACATCATTTTTTTCACCTGCCACCACCATCCGTTTCTGGTTGATCGTCCGGGCGCGAACAGTTTTCCCATTTGGACCGAAGACCAGGATATCGTTCGGATGACGGTCTACAAAATGGTCTACCGTCTCGGCATCGTCTCCGCCAAGAATCTGTTCGAAATAATTTTCGCTGACATGACCATTTCGTTGAAGGTATTGCACTAAAAGGTCGATTTTTTCCTTGGCCGTTTCCACCTGTTCCGGAGCGCCGCTCAATTTGATCTGGGTTCCGCGGGAAAGGATTTTTAAAAGAGGAAATTTTTTCTTCAAGAGGTCTAACTTCCCGTTATTCACGCCTAAAAATTCAATGGGATTAACGGTTTCCAGATTAATAATTGTCTCAGTCAAATTCAGTCCTTTTTTAGGGTTATCAATTGTTTTCAATTACGGACCTACCGGCAATGAAATCCTTCCTTGAAAACGTTCTAATTACAGGCCTTTGGCCGGATGAGCTGGCATCCATCTGGTTTTTTTATTGGGCTCCCGCCCTATTTCAAATATAACTAATACTCACCTTAATTTCCTACTGATACTTATTAACAACATGTGAATATTGATGGTCACTGCTGATGAATGGTCTTGCTCATTCAATTGGCAATCTGTTAAAACTTCAGGTCCTGTATTTAACATGATTGTATCGTCAACTTTTTTCTTTAATTTTCCAGTCCCACACCTGTCCGCCTTGTTAAAGTGCTCTCACCTGATCCTGAAAAGAACAACATTTATGTCAGGGGTTTGTTCATTTGGATTCATTCACCGGTGAAATTGCCTGTTTATCATTACTGTCGACATTTTGTAATCTGAATTAATACGCATGCAGCATGAAGGGGTATTGTATGAAAGTTGGGCTGGGGCTTATTTTGCTATTGTTGTCCGGTAAGAGTTTCACGCAGTCTATGGAGATTGCGGCAATAAAGGAAACTATCCTGGAAAGAGAACAAACTGCAGGATTTCAGCAGGATACTTCTTATATAGATCATTTGAACTCGATGGCACATGCATATTATGGCATTAATGCCGACAGTGCTTTTTCCTTCGCAAAAAAAGCGCTGAAATATGCTGAAAAATCGGGTTACCGGAAAGGAGAATCACTAAGCTGGAGAATGATCGGAAACACCTATGAATTCATCGGTGATTACCTGAACATGTTATCCTCTTATCATAAGTCCCTGGATATCGCCGAAAGCATCGGAAATTCCAGGTTGATTGCACTGGCAAACCTCAATATCGCCCTGTTCTACGATCAGATGGAAGAGTACGATGAAGCATTGTCCCGGATGACGAAAGTCAGTGAAGTCTATAAAAAGAATGGGGATAGTATTCAGCTGGAAAATTTATTATCTCACCAATCGGAAATTTCCTTCAGGCAGAAACAGTACGATAAGGCCCTGGGATATAGTAACCAGGCTTTGCAGATCGCGATGACAATGCGGGATTCCTCTATTGTGGCTGATATCCGTAACGACATAGGTTCCATTCTGGCGGTAAAAGGAAAATTTCAGGAATCTCTGGATTTCCATGTAAAGGCCATGGATTATTATAGCAGGGCAGGGGTCAAACTCGGGCAGACAGAGACCAGTAATTTTCTCTCCCGAACCTATTTATTATTAAAGGACTATCCCAAGGCGCTGCAGTTTGGCCGGCAGGGGCTGTCACTAGCCCGGGAACTGAAACGCAGTAAGGAGATCCGCGACGCAGGGAAAGTATTGTCGGAAGTCTATGAAGCCAAAGGCGATCCCCGTAGTGCGCTGATCTATTTTAAACTCTACAAGGATTTTTCAGACAGCCTTTTTAATGAAACGAACAGAAGGAAGACTTTTGCACTGGAAGCAAAGTACGAGTATGAGCGAAAGGAAGCGCTGATGAAAGAAGATGCGTCTGAAAAAGAGGCCCTGCATCAGCATATCGTGCGCAATCATGCCCTGCAGATCTTTATTGCCGTGATTGCGATCGTATTCCTGAGCATCGTGACCTTTATTCTTTTTCGCAGCAGGGCAGACAAACAAAGGGCCAATCAATTGCTGCAGACAAAGAACCTGGAGATCAGCCGTCAAAAGGAGGAGATGGAACATCAGGCCGTTCAGCTTTTGCTCAACAATCAGCAAAAGGATAAATTATTTTCGATCATTGCTCATGATCTCCGTGGACCGCTGAACTCCTTAAAAGGCTTATTGGACTTTCTAAAGGAAAAATCTCTTCCGGAATCGGAGATCCGGAATATGATGGCCGAATTGAAACGAAATGTGGACTATTCGGCTGATTTGGTCAGTAATCTTCTTTTCTGGGCCAGTAGCCAGTTGGATGGCCTGGTCGTTAATCCGGTCGATTTACCGGTTCTCCCACTGGTCCAGGAAACCCTGGCCTTATTTTCCAAGCAGATCTCTGATAAAAAAATTGTGGTGCAAACGGAGATCTCCTCCACCTGGGTGGCTTACGCCGATAAAGATATGATCCAGGTAGTCGTAAGGAATTTACTCAGCAATGCCATTAAGTTCTGCCGGTCCGGAGATTCCATCTTCATTACCGGAGCGGTCAATGACGTCTTTATAGAGATCTGTGTTGCAGATTCAGGTATAGGTATTAAAGCAGATGTTCTGGAAAAAATAAACCGTAATGAAAGCGTCACTACTTATGGTACGGCAAAAGAAAAAGGCACGGGACTGGGTATGCTCCTGTGCCGGGAATTCACCGAAAAAAATAATGGACGATTCTGGATAAAGAGCAGTTGGGGGGAAGGGAGCCGGTTCTATTTCGCCATACCGGTAGCAGCCAGCTCTTCTTCGATCAGCGTGTGAAAAGTCGCCTCGTTCTCCCAGATCCAGGGTGGAAGGTTTTGTTTTACGATCTTCCAGATCCCGTCTTCTTTCTGCATGGAATAAATGATCCGGTTACCGCGATCATCACTCACATCCACGGTAAATAAACCTTCTCTTAGTCCATTCGATTTCCGAAAATTAAATTCACGCTGCCGTCCATCGGCTTTGACCAGTTTACTGAATTGGATGTTTCTAATGAATTGTACTTGCATAAGTGCGACTTTAATTATGATAATCAATTCTTGTGCTACAAATCTGTAAAGCCTTCTTAAAGAAAAGCGAAATTTTTACGCAGGATTGGAGGGTTGTGACAAATTTAGGAAAAAACTATTTAGTCCGGAGGGGGAGGGTCAATTAGTTGTCCCCATTTCTGCTCCTTTTTGAATTTTCCGGCTGCCGGTCATCAGGATGGAAAAGCTCAATAAGGCGCAACAGGCCATGGCTCCTGTCATGGGAAGGGGGGTATGATTGCTGAGTGCGCTTACAATCACGGTAACCAGGGCGCCGATACTCATCTGGATCCCACCCAACAGGGCCGAGGCCGTGCCAGCATTCCGGCTGAAAGGGGCCAAGGAAAGGGCGGAAGAGTTTGGAAAGATGCATCCCTGGCAGCATAAAAAAATGAAAATAAAGAAGATCGTGCTGAAAAGCTCCAGGAACCCCCATAAACTGCCAATAAAAAGGGTGATGCCGGTGATGGATTGAAGAAATAAAGCCACGCGTATTATTTGTTCGCTTTTATAGGTCTTTAGCAAAAGGCTGTTCAACTGGCTGGAACCGATAAGGCCAAGGGCCACCAGGGCGAATATCCACCCATATTGTTTTTCGCTTACCCGGAACAACTCCATAAATACATAAGGTGAACCGGCAATATAGGCATAAAGCCCTGCCGAAGCACAGGCGCCCGTCAGGGCATAGGTATAGAATTGGGGGGTTTTAAAAACCTGCCAGAAGCCTTTCACGATAGGCCCGGGTTTGAGGGAAAGACCCGGATCCGGCTTCCGGCTTTCCGGAAGAGCAAAATGAACGGCCGTCAGTATTACCGCTGCAATAAGAGTAAGGACCAGGAAAATGTATTTCCAGCCGATAGTGGCCGCAATATAACCACCCAGGGTGGGGGCGATGATCGGAGAAACGCCAACCACCAGCATCAGTAGGGAAAAAACCCTGGCATTCTGATTTACATGGAAAAGGTCCCTTACCATTGCCCGCGAAGCAACCAGGCCTGCACAGGCCCCCAGTGCCTGGAAAAGGCGTAGAACGATAAGCATTTCGACACTTCGGGCCAGGGCGCAGCAGCCCGAAGCGATCAGGTAGACAGAAATACCGATATAGAGCGGTTTTTTCCTGCCATAGCGGTCCAGCAGAGGGCCATACAGGAATTGCCCGACTGAAATGCCTATAAAAAAACTGGATAAGGAAAGGGTCACTTTTGCTATGGTCGTATGGAGGTCTTCAGCAATCGCCGGAAATCCGGGCAAATACATGTCGATCGAAAAAGGACCGATCGCCGAAAGCAATCCCAGGATTACGATGAGAAAAAACGAACTATTTTTGGGCTGGGTCATAAGAAAGGGCAAAATTAGACACCTGCAGGAAGATTGCCTTTTTTATTTTTCCCTGTCTTTCACACAACGAAACCCGATATGATTGGCTGCGGATCTCCATTCGCCCTTCCCCCGGGTACCAACCATGTAACGGGTGCAGTATTGGTCGGTACAAAGAAAAGATCCGCCTCGCTGGACTTTTTTTCTGGCCATAGGTTCCTGCGGATCCAGCGGCTTATCCGGACCCCGGGGATTTTTGACTATTCCCCCTGCTGCAAGGCTGGCATAATAATCCTGCCGGTACCAATCATTGCACCACTCCCATACATTTCCCGCCATATCGTACAAACCGTATTTATTGGGGGCAAATCTTTCCACTGGAGCGATCCCCCCGTAACCATCGGCGGCGATATCCTTATCGGGGAACTGACCCTGGAAGATATTGGCCATCCATTTCCCTTGCGGTTTGAACTCGTTTCCCCAGGGATAAAGATTACCTGTTTTACCGCCCCGGGCGGCAAATTCCCATTCCGCCTCTGATGGAAGCCGTTTATGAGCCCATTTTGCATAAGCGGCAGCATCCTGGTAACAAACCTGTACCACCGGATAATCGGGTTTTATTTCCTCCCTGGCAGCCCTTCCACGGGGGTGCCTCCAGTCGGCGCCTGGCAAAAATTGCCACCACAGGAGATTGTTGTCCAGCGGCACGGCATGATCCGGGGGGGAGAAGACAACGGAGCCGGTTACGAGGTTTTCTTCCGGGGCAGTAGGGAACTCTTCCCGGCCGGGTTTTTGTTCGGCTACGGAAATATAGCCTGTTGCTTTTACAAAAGCAGCGAACTGGGCATTGGTCACTTCGTGTTCATCCATAAAAAAAGGGTCAATATACACCCGGTGGATGGGTCTGGCATCATCCATTTTCTCATGCCCGCCATCCTCCATGCCCATCGGATCCACGCCTCCCATGGAGAATTCTCCTCCGGGTATCAGTACCATGCCATCCGGATTTTTGCCTTCATTACTGATCTTATTTTCTATCGTTGGTTGAAAAGACGCTCCGCCTCCTTTTAAAAAGGTGATGCTGTCCCTGGCGGATAAACCTTTTGTACAGGAGACCGCCGCTTCGATTTTTGATCTGTTTAATTTTACCGGAACGATGTAGGCCGCAGCCTGACCGACATTCGTTGCCAGTGTATCCGGTTGGCCTTCGTTTTTGTTTGACCCTGAATGACAGGCTGCAAAGGCCGCGATAGCTGCAATGGCCGCAATGGTCACCAGGGGCGAAGATGCTCCGGATAACAAGAAGGTGCGGAATTCTGCGCTGGAACGGAACAACCTGTTAACCCTTGGAATCCGGAACGACATAAAAGAGAGATTTGGTCTGATGAAATTACGATAAACCGCAAAAATACGTCTAAATAATAGTCTACAAAAATAATAGAGTATACCCGGTAAAGTATATCCCTTTCTTAACCTTCTTTTTTGCCGGCTATCTGCGCCAGTTCGCCGAAAAGCTCTTTTTCTTTTTCCGTCAGACCGACCGGCAATTGGATATCCAGGCTTATATAAAGATCACCGTACTGGGCTTCATTTTTATAGACAGGGAAACCTTTCCCTTTAAGACGTACGGTGGTCCCGTTCTGTGTTTCGGGTTTCACTTTCAGCTTTACTTTTCCATTCAGGGTATCTACGGTTATCTCACCCCCCAGTACGGCAGTATAAAGATCAAGGGATTGTTTAGCCAGCAGGTCATTACCCTCCCTTCTGAATCGGGGATCAGGGTTAAGGGTAAAGGTAATATAAAGATCTCCTGCGGGCCCTCCGTTCCCTCCGGGGGAACCATGGCCTTTTAATTTGATAACCTGGCCGTTTTCCACTCCCGCCGGAATAGTGATCCGGATATTTTTTCCATTTACCGTGAATACCTGTTGATGAGTTGTATAGGCGTTTTCCAGGCTTAGGGCGAATTCCACCTGAATATCCTGACCCCTGAACTTCGCCCGGGAATTCCGGGAGGAACTTTCCGAAGAACGGCCAAACAGGGATTCGAAAAAATCGGAAAACTCTCCATTCTCATCAGAGAAACCTCCGCCGAACTCCGTTCCTCCGAAGTCGCCTGACCCTCCGGCCCCGGTTCCGGAATAAGCTCCTCCTTTCCGCTGGCGGGTCCGTCCACCCGATTGTTTTGCTTTTTCAAAGGCATCGGCGTGCTGCCAATCCTTCCCATACTGATCATATTTTTTCCGTTTATCCGGATCACTCAGTACTTCATTGGCTTCATTGACCTGCTGAAACTTTTTGTTGGCCTCTTTATCGTTTGGGTTCAGGTCAGGATGATGTTTACGGGCTAATTTCCGGTAGGCGGTCTTTATCTCATCGGCTGTTGCAGTTTTATTGATTCCCAGTATCTTATAATAATCTATGAAATCCATGTTTCTTTTTTTTACAAATCTCCGTATTCTCCGCCAATTTACTGCTGCTCTTCCAGGGTCAATTCGGTGCTTACCGTAAAGAAGAACTGACAACCCTCTCCAAACTTGGATTCTACCCATATTTTTCCTCTGTGCAACTCCGCTATTTTTTTGCAATGGGCCAGCCCGATGCCTGCGCCCTGGTATTGTGTACGGGTATGAAGACGTTGGAAGATGATGAAGATCCTTTCCAGGGAGTTGGGCTCAATTCCGATGCCGTTGTCCCGGACTGAAAATTTCCAGTGTCCTTCTTCTTTTTCCGCCCGGATAAATACTTCGGGAACCTGATCCAGTTTATGAAATTTTATGGAATTGGTGATCAGGTTCTGGAAAAGTAATTTTAATTCGGTGGGATAGGCGGGAATAACGGGTAACGGGTCCAAATGGATAAGCGCATTATTTTCTTCGATGATCTTGTTCAGATCGGCCATTACATCGTCCAGGAGGCTGTTGCAATCAACCAGCCAGAATTTTTTCTCCCTGCCGATCCTTGAATATTCCAGCAGATCGCTGATCAGTATTTTCATCCGGTCAGAAGACTGCAGCATATATTGAAGATATCTGTCCGCGATGGCGTCGAAATGGCTGCCATAATCTTTTTGGAGCATTTGGACAAAAGAGGTCATCGTTCGTAATGGCTCCTGAAGGTCATGCGAAGCGACATAGGCAAATTGCTCCAGTTCCTTATTCTTATGCTCTATTTCGACTGTTCGCTGGGACACTTTTTTCTCCAGGGAATTATTCACTTCCTTATTCTCAATCTGCAACCTTTCGAGCTCCTCGGCCATTTCATTGAAACTGACGGCAAGCCTTCCTATCTCGTCTTTGGAAAAAGGCCTGGCTTTTCGGGTAAAATCTCCTTTACCAACAGCCTGAGAAGATTGAATGATCTCATTCAGACCTTTCTGGATACCCCGGCTCACGAAAAATGCCAGAACCAGGCCGGAGCATTCAACCGTTAGGCAGACACCCAGGAGCAGCCTGAGCACTACCGTCTCCAGCCAGCGGGAGCCTTCCCCCAGCGCATAGGAAAATTCATCCTCCCAGGGAGTAAGGCGGGCATTGAGTGGGCCGATTTCACGAAGGAGGGTATTGATCCTATTCTGGGAAGGGGCCGGAGAATTGATCTCTTCATGTAATTTATCGGCGATGATGGCAAATCCCCCGATAACCTGGTCAGCATTTGCCCAGGCGACAATTGCCCGGTTTATATATTCATTGGTATGGAATCTCTGGAAAAGTTTGATCATCCCGTCAATATCATCCGGGTGATTGCGTCCTTCTTTGAAACCTTGCCTGGCGATTTCCATGTCCGGGTTTTTTTTGCCGAGCTCCAGCCTGGTTTTATGATCACCCTGCGAAACCTGCATAAATTCCCAGAACTTGACATAGTCAGTTTCTTCCCGGGTAATACCATATCGTTGTAATTGGTAAATGGCGTCTTTCTGCCCTTTGGACCACAAGCCTTCCCCGCCTACATAGGCCCTGACGGAGGAAAGGGTATTAATGGAAAAAACGAGTGCGCCCAATTCCACGATAATTAGCAGTGCCATAATACCTACCGTGAAATATAATTTCTTCGCTATGGCTATATTCCTAAACCATTTAGTGAGAGATCTTTCCATATTTAAGGTTTTCGCAGAAGGCGGCTGGTCCTACAAATTAAGGAACTTGATCAAATTGTCAATGGGTAACCATAAAAAAATGCTTCCGGGCAAAAAATCCGGACAAAAAAAAGAGACCGGCACCCGCCGGTCTCCTAATTCTAATCCTGAACCTAATCCTAATCCTGATCCTAAATCTGATCTGTATTTTTTTAGAGCTATTTTATTTTATAGCCGGTTTGTTTTTTATCATGCTCAGCGCATAAATACAAAGCACGATAGAAAAGTAGGAGGCTAAGGTAAGAAGGGCCGATGCATTGTAATCGGACTCTCTGAAAAGATGATAACTTGCGAGGCCCGTTACCACGATCGAAATCGCCAGCAGCAGGGACAGTATGGTTTTTGAAACAATCCCGCCAGTTTCTCCGGTCTCTTTATTAAGGATGATCCCGTTGCTGTCTTTATTGAGTTTGTTAATTGACTTGTTCATACTTGTTATATTTAAAGGTCATTTTAAAAATTGCCTTATATATCAGACTCTGAAGGAAAAGGAAAGTTTATTAAAGAAATGCTAAAGCGAAAATTAATGACGGAAACACCTATTGTTGGCCTTCGCGTACAACCGGTCTTTGCCCGGAATAATTCTGAAAAATGATTATAAAATTTAATCATTTTCCAGAATCCCATAATGTCGGTCCGCCTTCGCGTACAACCGGTCTTTGCCCGGAATAATTCTAGAAAATGATTATAAAATTTAATCATTTTCCAGAATCCCATAAAGTCGGTACGCCTTCGCGTACAACCGGTCTTTGCCCGGTAACGGCTTTGACATATCTTTAACGAGCTGTTTTTAAACGTTACCAAACATGAAAAAAAAGATACTGGTTACACGCCCTTTGTTCCCCGATCTTGTTGAAAGATTAAAGAAATGGTTTGACGTCGACATCAATGAAGGGGAACGCTATTCCCGGGAACAATTACGGGAAGCGTTAAAAGAAAAGGATGGGGTATTCGTGGCCGGAGGAGAAAAGATCGATGGAGAATTATTGGAAGGCCTTACCCGTTTAAAAGTTGTCTGCGTTTCGTCTGCGGGATATAATAATGTGGATGTACAGGCGCTTACACGATTGGGAGTTATCGTTGCCAATGCCCCGGGGCCGGCAGACGAAACGGTCGCAGATTTTACCTGGGGGGCTATGATATCGGTAGCCCGGCGAATCATGGAAGCGGAGAGATGGGTGCAGGAAGGGATGTGGAAAGGGTCGGCAGGAAAACGGTTTTTCGGGACCGGTTTTTCAGACAAAACAATAGGCATAATCGGAATGGGAAGGATTGGACAGGCGATTGCCCGGCGCGCCATCGGTTTTCGCATGCAAATAGTGTATCATAACCGGCGCCGGCTGGATAGTTTCCTGGAAGGTGCAAACAGGGCTACCTATCTCTCCTTCGGTGAATTGTTGCAGCAATCGGATTTTGTAGTGTTAGCACTTCCCTATGCGGCTGGAAACCATCATATCATCGGGAAAAAGGAATTGCAGTTGATGAAGCCCACCTCGATGCTTTTTAATATTGCCAGGGGGGGATTGATCGACGAGGCCGCCCTGGCAGAAGCCTTGCAGCGTAAACAGATAGCCGGTGCAGGGTTGGACGTTTTTGAGGAGGAACCGGTCATTCATCCGGGTCTGAAAGGCCTGCCGAATGTATTACTAACCCCTCATATAGCCGGGGCAACCGAAGACGCCCAGCATGGACTGGCCAGCCTGGCCGCCGATAACCTGATTGCCGCCCTCGGCCTTGGGCCGGATGCCGGCCGGCCGCCGTCTGTTTTGAATCCTGAGATACTCCCCCGACCAAATTAAAATCAAATTAAAAAAAACAAAGGCAAAGGCGTAACTTTCAAAAAAAACAACATATGAAACGCACCACTGTTTATGCCATTGTTTTGCTCATGGCGCCATTCTGCCAATTGAACGCACAGGGAGATCAGCAGGAAGCACAAAAAAAATGGATGGAGTATATGACTCCGGGTCCTGTTCATCAAATGCTTGCTAAAGCGGATGGAGAATGGAATGCCGCTATTTCACTATGGATGGCTCCGGGAGCGCCGGTTGTACAAAGTACCGGCACCTGTACCAACCGGATGCTCATGGGTGGCCGTTACCAGGAATCGAAATATTCCAATGCCATGGTCATGGGCATGCCTTTCGAAGGAACGGGATGGTTAGCCTATGACAATGCAAAAAAGGAGTTTGTCAGCTCCTGGATCGATAATATGGGCTCCGGAATGCTTGTCCAGAAAGGGACCTGGGATGCGGGCACCAAAACCATCAATTTCAGCGGAAAAATGATGGATCCGATGAGCGGTAAAGAGATTGAAGTACGCCAGACCCTCCAATGGATCGACGATAACCATCAGAAGATGGAAATGTTTACGCAGATGGGAGGCAAGGAATTTAAAACCATGGAAATCGGCCTTGCCCGCAAATAGAACGCCGGCCTTTAGCAGGTCTCTGGCCTTAGCAGATTTCTGGCCTGTTAGCAGATCTGCAAACAACGCTATTATAAAAAAAAGACCCGCTTCTTTCAAAGCGGGTCCTTTTTTTATACTTACTTCCATCGTTCTAGTAACGGTAATGTTCAGGTTTGAACGGTCCGGCCTTGGGAATACCCAGGTAGCTGGATTGTGCTTCCGTCAGTTCGTCCAGTTCCACACCGATCTTGGCCAGGTGAAGACGGGCAACCTTTTCATCCAGATGTTTCGGTAATACATACACTTTGTTCTCGTATTTTCCGTGATTGGTCCAAAGCTCAAGCTGGGCCAAAACCTGGTTGGAGAAGGAGTTGCTCATCACGAAAGAAGGGTGGCCTGTGGCGCATCCCAGGTTCACCAGGCGGCCTTCTGCCAGGACGATCACATCTTTGCCTTCGATGGTATATACATCCACCTGGGGTTTAATGGTGTCCTTGGTATGACCGTAATTTGTATTCAACCAGGCCATATCGATCTCGATATCGAAGTGCCCGATATTACAAACGATCGCTTTATCCTTCATGCTTCGGAAATGTTTTTCCGTGATCAGGTCGCGGCAACCGGAAGCAGTGACGATAATGTCTGCTTCTTTAACGGCGTCGATCATTTTCTTTACTTCAAATCCGTCCATGGCAGCCTGTAAGGCACAGATCGGATCGATCTCGGTAACGATAACCCGGCAGCCTGCACCTTTCAGAGAGGCAGCGGAACCTTTACCTACATCTCCGTAGCTTCCAACGACAGCGACCTTTCCGGCCATCATCACATCAGTGGCTCGGCGGATGGCATCCACAAGGGATTCTTTACAACCGTATTTATTGTCGAATTTGGACTTGGTGACAGAATCATTGACATTAAAGGCGGGCATGGGTAATGTGCCTTTTTCCATACGCTCGTACAGGCGGTGAACGCCGGTGGTCGTTTCTTCGCTCAATCCTTTAATATGTTGTACCAGCTCAGGGTACTTGTCAAAAACGATATTGGTAAGATCTCCGCCATCATCGAGGATCATATTCAGGGGGCGATCGGTACTGCCGAAGAACAGGGTCTGTTCGATACACCAATCCGCTTCTTCCAGGGTTTGGCCTTTCCAGGCAAAAACGCCGATACCGGCAGCGGCGATAGCGGCTGCAGCCTGGTCCTGGGTAGAAAAGATATTACAGGAGCTCCAGCGTACTTCGGCGCCTAATTCGATCAGGGTCTCTATGAGAACGGCGGTTTGGATCGTCATATGCAGACAACCTGCAACCCTTGCACCTTTGAGAGGTTTTTGTTTGCCATATTCTGCACGGATAGCCATCAGACCGGGCATTTCTGCTTCAGCCAAACGGATTTCTTTACGACCCCATTCTGCGAGGCTTATATCTTTAACTTTATAGGGGAGCTTAAGATCTATGCTCTGTGTCTTTGTTGACATGGTGTAAATTTTTAATTTAATTGCTGTAAAGTTATTGCTGTAGAACAAAAATACAGATAATGTTATTAAATTTGGAATAAGTGCCCAGTTTTTGTCATTTTTAAAGAACAAACACGCAGCAAATCATGGAAAAAGACCTTGAAAAAGAAAAAAGCGCTAACGAGCCCGTCGATCTGGATGAAAAAGACAGGGCCATCCTGCGTTTGTTACAGGCCAATGCCAAGATCACGGTTCGGGAAATCGCAGCCCAGGTACATTTAAGTACTACTCCGGTCCACGAACGTATCAAACGGATGGAAGATACCGGGGTTATCCTCCAGTATGCCACCCTGGTCAATTATTCCAAAGTAAAAAAAGGACTGATGGCCATTTGTTATGTTTCGCTGAAAGAACATAACAAGAAGTCCGGCGCCCGGTTCATCAAAACCATACACGAATTGACAGAAGTAATTGAATGTTATATCATTTCCGGGCAGTTCGATTTTATGTTGCGGGTAGCGGTCGAGAATATGGATGCCTATTATGATTTTCATGTCAACAAACTGGGACAGGTGGAGAATGTCGGTCAGGTGCAAAGTACCTTTGTCATGGGTGTGATCAAACAGACTCATCAACTGGTAGATTAACTCATCAACTGTTGGATTAAACCATCAACTGGTGGATTAATTCGTAAATTACAGCTGAAAAACTCACTGTTTTTTAGAGTATAAAAATTAAATTTAAATATGATAACATACGATACGGTAGTAGAAGCGATTCAGGGATTAAAACAAAGGGGGTATACCATCGATTTTAACCTGGAAGCCGACCGGATCAGTTGCCCGGTTACTCCGGTCAGCTTGCGTCCCGATGAGTTCGAGATCACGGAAGTGTACCGGTTTGAAGGGAACAGTGACCCGGCTGACGAAGCCATCGTATATGCGATCGAATCCGTGAATGGACAAAAGGGAGTATTGGTAAATGGGTTTGGGATCTCTGCGGAAGAAGTAGGGGAGGAGATGGTTGACAAACTTAAAATCAGATCATAATAACCCTTAATACCTTACTTAATACCAGATCATGATAACCATTCGTTCTGCATCAGATGCGGATCTGCCTGAAATGCTGGCGATCTATAACGAGATCATTATACATACCACGGCAGTATACCAGTATCAGACACATAATCTGGAGATGCGCAGAGCCTGGTATGAGGACAAACTAAAGGCCGGCTATCCTGTTTTTGTGGCAGAATCGGAAGGAAGGGTCGCCGGATTCAGCACTTTCGGGCCTTTTCGTGCCTGGCAGGCTTATAAATACACGGTCGAAAATTCGGTCTATGTGGATGTCAGCCAGCGGGGAAAAGGGATCGGCCGGCTTTTGATGATGCCCCTGATAGAGGAGGCTAAAAAAAGAGAAATGCATGCCATCATTGCCGGGATCGATGCCACCAATGCCGTCAGTCTGCATTTGCATCAGTCACTTGGCTTCGAAGAGGTCGCACATTTCCGGGAAGTCGGCTATAAATTTGGGCGATGGCTGGATCTCAAATTTTTGGAATTGTTACTGGATACTCCTGTCCATCCATCGGAAGGATAAGTTTAGGCCATTCAAGGCAAGGATAAAGGATATGGCAACCCTTTGCGGTTCTAATAGCTCCGTTTCAACAGCGTCGCCAACACTTTATCGATCGGAAGGGTCACGCTGCTTTCGGAAAAAAGATCCCAATCGATAAAACGGAAAGTCTCCGTTTCCTTTTTTTCTTCATACACCTTGAGCTGTTGTTCGTCAAAATCAAAGGGAATAGTACGCAGGGGAACACGGATCGGTTCCAGCGCTTCGACAAAATAATAGATGGAGATGATCTGCAATTCGGGATTGAAGGCGGACATCTGGAAAAAGTCCGTGGTATAAATATGGTCTGCGATTTTTACCTCCAGATCCATCTCTTCCTTAAATTCTCTTTTGAGACAATCGCGGGTACCTTCACCGAACTCCATACCTCCTCCCGGAAACTTGGTAATATAATCTTCCCGGATAAACTCATCGCTTACCAGGACCTTTTTGTTTTCTCCTAATAGAATACCGTAAACTCTTAAGTTGTGCATATAATTAAAACCATTTCTTTTTCATAAAATACCAACTGATCAGGATAGACGCGATCAGGGAAATGCCCAGAGGAATATAGAACGTATAATGGGAGACCGGGTTGGGTATGGAAGAATTCATACAGAAAATACCGGTCACCAGGGCGGGCAGGAGAAGAATGAGCGTAATGGACGTGAGCCTTTTCAATACCTTGTTCGTATTGTTATTGATAATACTGGCAAAGGCGCCCAGCGTACTGTTAAGTATATTCGTATAAATATTGGCCATTTCCAGCCCCTGGGACATATCGACGGCCAGGTCATCCAGGGTTTCCTTTTCCTCATCGGTCAGACCCAGGAAATTGGTCCGGGCCAGTTTCAGCAGCAGCATTTCATTCGAGCGCAGCGCAGTTACAAAATACACCATACTTTTCTGGATCTTCATCAGTTCCAGGATTTCCTCGTTACGGTTGGAGGCATACAGCTTTTGTTCCATTAGGTTACGACGCTGGTTGATTTCTTTCAGGAACTCCATATAGGTCTGGGTGACCTTTTCGAAGATCTTCAGCACCATCTTGTTCTTCTGATCCGGGTGCCGGTTTTGAAAGGTATTCAGGAATTTTTTTATAGCGCCGTTCTCAAAAGAATTTACGGTAACGATCTGGTTATGGGTAAGGATAATACAGATGGGGATGGTGATATAATAGGCATCGCTTTCATTAAAGGAATTGTTTTCCGTTGGAGTTTTGATGACGATGAGCTTGACATTATCCTCTTCCTCAAAACGCGCCCTCTCATCGATATCCAGAGAATCGGTGAGAAAATCCAGTGGAATATTCAGTTCTTCCGAAAGATTAGAAAATTCCTGTTGTTTCAACGGAGGAAGGATATTCACCCATGTACCATCCTCCGGCTCATCGACTTCAATAGTCTGATGATTGATATTCTTAAAAAACTGTATCATAAATTTTTATGGATTATCCCTCGATAGTTCCTTCGAAAACCTTTAAGGCCGGGCCGCAGAGCCAGATGTTTTCAAATGAGTTTTCACCCACCCGGTCAAATTTTACGGTAAGTTTTCCGCCTTTGGTAAAGACGGTGACATGATTATAACCCATTTCATTGTGATAACAGGCCAGGGCGCTGGCGGTGACGCCTGTTCCGCAGGACAGTGTTTCGTCTTCCACCCCTCTTTCATAGGTGCGGACGATGATCTCATCCGGTCTTTTTTGCTCAACGAAGTTCACATTGATCCCTTCTTTGGCAAATTCGTTGCTATAGCGGATGTCCATACCCTTCTGAAAAACATCGTATTCCATTACATCGCTGATGATCTTCACATAATGAGGGGATCCGGTATTGAGGATCAGATCTCCATGAAACTCCTGTAAATCCCTGACATCTTTCATTTTCAGGTTCACGGTGCCGTCGTCTTCGATCTCGGCTTCGTGCGGGCCGTCAGAGGCGATAAAATGATACAGGCTTTTACGAATTCCCCGGTCATTGGCAAACTTAACCAGGCACCTGCCTCCATTGCCGCACATGGTACTTTCCCTGCCATCGGAATTATAATACTTCATTTCAAAATCATAACCCGGGTGGTTGTTCAACAACATCAGTCCATCGGCTCCTATCCCAAACCGGCGGTCGCATAAAAACTTGATCCGTTCTGTGTCCAGGGGCGGAGAGGCCTGGTCGCGGTTATCGAGGATAACAAAATCATTTCCAGTTCCCTGGTATTTAAAAAATGCGATTTTCGACATAATCTTTCAAAATTAACCCTTTTCGGCAATCCGCATACATGTTTGTAACCTTTCAGCCAATCCGCATACATGTTTGTAACCTTTCAGCATTGTATCCTTTCAGCTAACCTATACTATTTGGATAATATCCGGTCTAAAATGTCTGAGTAGTCTATACTGGCTGAATAGCCTATAACATCTGAATCGTCTATAAGGTCTGAATAATTTCCAGCGTTTTTCCGATAAGCTTTTCCACTGCAGCATTTCCGTCTTTGGAAAACTCTTTGGATACCCGGTTGGCAACAATGACGCTCAGGCTTAAACTTTGGTGTCCAAGAATCTTTCCCAGACCGTAAATCCCGGCTGTTTCCATTTCAAAATTGGTGATCCGGTGAGGGCCATAGGAAAAAGCGGTCAGCCGGTCGATCAATTCGGGTTGGCTGAGACCAAGACGCAAAACCCTTCCCTGGGGGCCATAGAAACCGGGGCAGGTAACAGTAATTCCTTGGTGAAAGCCTTCGACAAAATGCCGGATAAGACCTGCGCTGGCTCCGCTGATATAAGGATTAGATAGCCGGTGATGTAATTGGGTCTGGGTTATAAAGGATTGCAGGATCTGTTTTTCCTCTTCATTTTCTTCGTGCCGGTAAAAATTCAGCAAATTATCGATCCCCAGTCCATGGGTGGACGCGACCCAACTATCCACCGGGATGTTTTCCTGCAAAGAGCCTGATGTCCCTACCCGGATGACGGTGAGGTGGGAGAGCTCCGTTTTTGGTATCCTGGTGGACAAATCGATATTGACCAGGGCGTCCAGTTCATTGAAGACAATATCGATGTTATCGGTTCCGATACCGGTAGATACGACGGAAAGCCTTTTTTTGCCGATAAATCCGGTATGGGTGACAAATTCACGGTGTTGGGAGCGATGTTCGATCGTATCGAAGTGTTTGCTGACAGTGCTTACCCGGTCAGGGTCTCCAACCGTAATAATGGTGTCCGCCAACTCTTCCGGACGGAGATCCAGGTGGTAAATAGCCCCCCGTTTATTGATAATGAGTTCACTTTCAGCGATTGGTTGCATAAAACTCTCTATTTTATTTCTATCTTCTTCAAATTTATCTTAATTTTGCACCTGCTCAAAAAAATGGTTCTATCTTCGGTCATGCCGTAGGGATGGATCAGCAGAAAAGAGCACAAAGGGTTCCGTGGCCGAGTGGCTAGGCAGAGCTCTGCAAAAGCTTCTACGGCGGTTCGAATCCGTCCGGAACCTCCTAAAAGCCCTCAAATTCAGTGAATACTGTGTTTGAGGGCTTTTTTCTTTACATCTTTCCGGAGGCCATTTGCCGGCAGCACCAATGGCAGCTACCATAGGCCATACCATAGGAAAATCCTTAATTCAATGTGAAGTAACCTTCTGGATGTGAAGTAACCTTCTGGATGTGAAGTAACCTTCTGATGAATTATTATAAAACCTGGAAGACCAGCGTTGTTTTGAACTGGGGAACCCCTTTTATTTTAAAGATGCCGAAGATAGAAAGGAACCAGGTAATGAAAATGGTAATTATTACCGGAAAGAACTTAACACAGGAGAGCTATATCCTGTAACATTAGAGGTAGGTGCCGGGCAAGGTCAATCATATACGTTTAAGGAAACTGTAATCAGGCAAATAAGATAATGATGGAAAAACCTGACCTCTTATTTGTTACAGGTTGCTATGCTGCTGGAAAATCCAGCCTGCTCTGTTGACTCATTTCTTTTTTGCAGGTCGTTTAGGGGGGACCGGATCTGCTCCTAATCTGGAATCTATAATATTTATTTTTTCTTCAACCCTGATCATTATCCTACCATGTCTTTCGATGGTTTTTGCCAAATCCTGAACCACCTGCAAGACAGTCTGTTCAATATTATTATTAAGGTCGGGGAGGGTTTTTGCTTCGTGTATTAGCGTGGCATCTTCGTCAGTCTGATCCCCGGTATGTTTTGTAATAAACATTTCTCCTTTTCCGGTAAATAACCAATCTGTATTTATATTCCAGAAGGAGCAAAGGTCAAGTAGCTTGTCAAGTCCAAGGCTACCAATCCCTTTTTCATACTTTGCATACTGACTTTCATCCACCTTTTGTGATTGTAGGGCAAATTGACGGGGGTTGATCTCCCCGGGTAAGGCTTCCCTTGCCTCCTTTAACCTTTTAGGTATGTCATTAATATCCAGAATGATGCGTAAGGTTTAGAATGATCGGGGAAATAATTTCCACAAAAAACTTGTTATATGGTAAAAAAATCCATATATTTACATTGTAAGAGCAAATGTAAATACAAATGACAGCAATAACAACAGATCGGATCAGGAAAAGTGTTTCCCTAAATTCGGAGGAATACCGTGATCTTGTTAAGTGGGTTAAGGCTAAACCTACAAAAATAGATGCCGCCATAGATTTGGGGATCACCCGCCAGACATTGGACAGGATCTTGATCGTAAAGTCAGGTTCACCGGCAACAATGGAAAAAATAAAAAAAGCCCTGGCGGACCAGGGCTTCATACAAACTCCTTAGAACTGGATCAGCACGCGCAAGCGAATGCTTTTCCAACGGAAAAGGAAAATGGCTTTCCTCATTTTCAATGGATTTAAAATGCTGCTCTTTAAAACAGGACGCAGCACACCTTTTAACGCGGAATGCGCTAAACTCCGGGGCTGGCGTTCGGGCCAGTTCCCTGGAGCGGTGTTGAACAACAGAAGAAAATTTAACTCCTGGAAGGGAGCTAAGCAAAGATTAGGTTAGAATTATCAAATATCCCTACAAGGGAAGCAGCACCCAACAAATATAATAAAATTAAACTACCAGAATATTTTGTATTTAATAACCGCACCATCGGTTTCAACCACGTCATTTACCCCGTTTTCTCCATTTTAAGAAAGCATCGGTCATCCGTTTTTCTCCTATACCCGTTAGATTTGTAATCTAAAAAATCAAATCTCCATGGAGAAAAAAAGAATGACTCTGGTAAAAAGCCATATGCCCAGCTCTTTCTTCGGCTGGCATTAGGAATAGGTTTTCTGGTTCCGGGTCTTGACCGGTTGGGCGTTTGGGGACCGAATGGCGGTCATAATATCAGTTGGGGCGACTGGACACATTTTTCTTCGTATGCGCATAAGCTCCTTTTTTTTCTTCCTTATGGTTTGGCTGAGACATTGGCCATTGCTGCAACGATCGGTGAGATCGGTTTCGGGTTAATGTTGGTGATTGGCTGGTATACGCGGGTGGGCGGTAATTGGGAGCGGATTACTTTCCCTTAGTTTTGCCTTGTCTGGAAATTAACTAAATTATTGTCCAGGGAATGGGCATTTACAACCGGAACAGGTAATGAATAGCGGATTAATTTTCAGAATTGCACAATCGTACCGTTCAGCGTTCAGCGGGCTAAGTAAAGAGACCTGGCTGCTCAGCGGGGTACTGCTGATCAACAGGTGCGGGACGATGGTCGTTCCATTTATGAGTATGTATATCACGCAAAGCATGCACAGGAGTATTGCCGATGCGGGTTTGATCATCACCTTATTTGGAGTGGGCTCGGTTTTGGGGTCTATGGCAGGGGGATACTTTATCGATAAGATTGGATTCCGGCCTGTGCAGATCTTTGCCTCTATAACCGGGGGCATATTATTCATGATATTCGGCCAGGTAAATAATTACCCGGTCCTTTGTGTGTTAACCGTAACGCTCAGTTTTGTTGCCGAAGCGTTCAGACCTGCCAATCTCACTGCCGTTACCACCTATTCACGACCAGAGAATCTCACCCGTTCCTATTCGTTGAACAGGTTGGCAGTGAACCTGGGCTGGGGTTTGGGAAGTTCATTGGGAGGGATATTGGCTGCCATTAATTATCACCTATTATTTTGGGTGGAGGGTGGTGTATATATATTAGTCGGCCTGTTGATCCTGCTCCTACTTCCGGCACGCCAACAAATTGCCAAAGAATCCCACCCTACGCTGGGGAATGCAGGAGCAAGCTCTCCCTGGAAAGATGGATTTCTGCTCCGGTTCCTGCTGGTGGTGACCATGTTCACCACTTGTTTTGTTTTAATGTTTCGTTTAGTCCCGGTATATTGGAAAGAGACCCTGCATATAGGGGAGTCGGTAATCGGGTTATTATTGGGAATGAATGGGATCGTCATTGCCTTATTTGAAATGGTACTCGTAAGATATTGGGAAAGAAGAAAAAGGGGGATCTATTATATAGTGGCTGGAGTGTTGGCCACGGCATCAGCCTACTTTTTATTGGTGGTGCCGGGAATATCTCCTTTTTTGATCGCTACCGGTGCGGTATTGTTATTGACACTCGGAGAGATGTTATCGGTCTCCTTTATCAATTCAATGGTTATGAAAAGAGCCAATGAACAGAATAAAGGTAAATATGCGGCAGCCTATACCTTATCATGGTCGGTTGCGCTCATATTTGGCCCCGCCGGAGGGGCGTTGATCATTGAAAACTGGGGATACCAGCCCTTATGGATAATTGTGGGTGCACTCTGCCTGGTCTGCGCCTACGCCTTCACCCGACTATTTGCCAGATAAATTTCAGGCGTTTGAGAACAAGCTGATTATAGTCAACCGAAAATATTAATTTGACCAATAAAAACCAATTGGTCTTTTTTTTAAACATTAATCAGTTGTAAATCAATTGATTAGAGCTTTTAAAAATTGAAATTTCATCAAAGAAGTATTGGTTTTTTTTCAAGTAGTTGACAATTAATAGGTTGCAAATTTGCCAATACTCCTTTTTGACCTCCATAAAAAAACATATATATACCCCCCTGGCCTAATACCCCCCTGTCACCTCCTAATTTCCTGTTAAATGAGCCGCCAATCCCCGGTTGGACTCTTATAAACTCAAATTTCTTCAGATTTAATTTGCAACTTTACCAAATCCGAAAGATTTTAAAAGGAAATATGCATTTGAAAAAAAGTTGGAGTCTGACCTTGGTTTATTTTACAAGTCTGTCCGTTTTTACAGGAATGTCTGTTGTATGTCAGGCACAAGTTCCCTCCCAGGTGCCGGCGCAAGCCTCCTATCCGGTAGCCCTATCCGTTCCGGTAGCCTTCAGCAGTTTGACGAATTATCAAATGGGCGATAAAATTCCCGGGTTTTCCGATAGTATACCCCATAGCCAAAGAATTAACTGGCAGTATGCCCGGGAGGTCAACAAACCATTCCCCTTAAAATCATTGATCCTTCCGGCAGCTATGATCTCCTATGGATTCGCTGCTTTAAACAGTAACCATTTAAAAAGCCTGAACAAGACCGTGAAAGAGGAGGTATGGACGGAGGATCCGCATAAAAAACTGACCATCGACAATTACACCATGTATGTTCCCGCTGTAGCGGTTTATGCCTTGAATCTGGCAGGAATACAAGGCAAACATAATTTCAGGGATCGTAGCATAATCCTCTTAATGTCCAACCTGATCGCTCAGGGTACCGTATTTACGTTAAAAGGCACCACGCATCAATTACGGCCTGATGGTTCTGCTTATAATTCCTTTCCTTCCGGTCATACCGCTGAAGCATTTGTATCGGCCGAATTCATGCGGCAGGAATACAAGGATGTATCACCCTGGTATGGCGTAGCCGGGTATGCCGTGGCTACCGCTACCGGTATGCTTAGAATGTATAACAACAAACATTGGCTGAGTGATGTGGTGACCGGTGCCGGGGTCGGTATAGCATCCACCCGCATTGCCTACTGGTTGTATCCTGTGATTCAGCACGCCTTCTTTAAAGACAAAGCTGCTGTATCGACGATGGTTATGCCTACCTACCAGAATGGCACATTCGGCCTGCAATTTGCCAAACAATTCTAATCCATTTTTCCATACACGCCCTTCCAGACAAGAGCCGCAATAACTCCTCCCAGGAGCGGAGCGACAATGAACAGCCATAATTGTTCCATAGCTTTTCCACCGGCGAAGATAGCAGGACCAAAACTTCGTGCAGGGTTGACCGAAGTGCCGGTTATATGAATTCCAACAAGATGTATGAGTACCAGGCTGAGGCCGATGGCCAGACCGGCCATGTTACTATTTCCTAATTTGGAGGTTGTAGCGAAAATGACGAACAGGAACAGGAACGTCAGGACGGTTTCTGCAATAAATGCGGAAGCGGTGGAGTAACCGCCTAAATATCCCTGCCCCCATCCATTTGACCCAAGTGCATATTCTCCTAATTCGAAACCGGGGCTTCCTTTTTGAATGATGTACAGAACGGCTGCCCCCAGAGTAGCCCCTATGAGTTGGGCAATAATATAACCGATAGTGTCTTTGCCGCTGATCTTACCGGCAACGAGCATGGAAACCGTAATGGCCGGGTTGATATGACATCCGGAGATGGGCCCGATGGCATATGCCATAACGACTACGGCCAGCCCAAAAGCGAGCGCGATACCTAATACCCCAATGCCGGCTGGCGCATCGGCGAGAATAGAAGCGGGAATCGTTTTTCCTGCAATGGTGGCAGCGCCGCAGCCAAAGAACACGAGAGCAAAGGTGCCGATTCCTTCGGCAAAGTATTTTTTCATAATAATGGAAATTTTGGTTTCTGAAATGCTGTTTTATTTATGTTGTTACTATAATGCAGATTTTCTATAAAGTAGATTTAGTAAAAACTAGGGTAGTCCGGGGAAAGACAGGGTTGCCTTTAAGGATGAATTAAAAATACAATAGTTTTTCAATAAGAAAAAAATTATATATTATTTCAGTTGAATTTGTTGCACGTATTTCAAAATTTAAGAAAACAGAAAAATTATATTTTGTACTAATCGGTACATAATGCTATATTTGTGTACCAATAGCGAATCAAAAAAAACAAAACCAAAGAAAACAAAAGAACAGACCATGGCAGGAAGACCTCAACAGTTCGATGAACAGGAAGCGCTTGATAAAGCGACGGACCTGTTTTGGACCAGGGGGTATGAAGCGACATCGATGGAAGAATTATTAATGGCCATGGGTTTAGGAAAGGGGAGTTTTTATCATGCCTTTGGCAGCAAACGGGTGTTGTTCGAAAAGGTGCTGGACAGGTTTATTAATGAATCGATTGGCCGCTTAAAAAGGGAGCTGGATAATACGGACATGCCAATGGAACGGATCCGGGAATTTTTCCGGTCAATAGCGGCCAGCCCTGCCGCCTTGCATCAGAAAGGTTGTTTTATGGGCAATACCCTGGTCGAATTGATGAATATCGACAAACCCATGCGTATGCGGGCGGTAAAAAAACTGGAAGGGCTGGAGCAATTGTTTTTGCAGCAGATAAAGATCGCCCAGCGGACCGGAGAACTAAAAACACGCGAGAACCCGGCTACTCTTGCCCGCTATCTGCTTACCGTATGGAATGGTCTGAATATCACCAGGCGGATATATCCTGATCCCTCGGAGCTGCGTCCATTAATCGAAATGCAGCTGGCTGTTCTTAAATAGAATTTTATTACTCAATAATGTACCGATAGGTACAAAATTAAAATAACAAACACCAAAAAACAATAAAATGAAACTAACGATCACACAAATCGACACAGCCTGTATGCTTATCGATCTCAATGGTTTTCGGATACTCACGGATCCCGCTTTCGATGCTGCCGGAGGATCTTATGATGCCGGCGGGGGGAAGATATTACGGAAATTTCAATCACCTGCCATCCTCCCGGAAGCCCTGGGCAAAGTAGACCTTGTACTGTTGAGTCATGATCAGCACAAAGACAATCTGGACAACAGCGGCAGAGAGTTTATCAAGACCGTCCCTAAGCTCATTTCCACCCGGGAGGCAAAAGAAAGACTTGGGCTGGCTTCGGTCATTGGGATCGATGAATTTGAAGCCGTGGCTATTCCGACAGAAAAGGTTCCCGGTTTGCGGATAACCGGCACCCCCTGCCAGCATGCATCTGATAAGGAATTAAATAAGCTGTCTGGTCATGTCCTCGGTTTTATCCTGGAATGGGATGGACAGGAGCATGGAGCACTTTATATATCCGGTGATACGGTTTATTTCGAAGGGATCGAAGAGATCGCTTCCCGGTATACAATCGATACAGCCATCCTGCATATCGGCAAGGCCGGCTTCCCTGCCTTGATAGGTGACAAGTATCTCACCTTCACTGCCCAGGAAGCCATAAGGACCGCCCGTCTCATGAAGGTCGACAAACTCATTCCCACACATCGGGAAGGGTGGGAGCATTTTACCGAAAAGGCCGCGGATGCTCATACGCAGATCGTGGAAGCAGGCTTAGAGAACAAACTGGTTTGGCTGGAAGCAGGTAAACCTATGGTAATTGAAATTTAAAAATTTCATACACCTCTCTTTCTTTTAATGTAATTTGCGGCCCGGCCTACTAATTAATGTAATATGAAGTATTCACAATGGATCGGTATCCTGGCGGCGCTGCTGCTTATTGGAACCTGTTTTCTTCCCTGGGCTTATTATCCTGATCTGAACAAGGAGTTTACCGGTTTTTTTTCCGAAGGAAATGCCTATGGCCGCCCGGGAAAAGTTTTTGTGATCCTGATCATTCCCTGTATTTTGCTGTACATGATCCCGCGGATCTGGGCCAAACGCGCGAATATATTGCTGGCAACGGTGATCTTTGCTTTTGGCATTAAAAGTTATATTCTTTACTCGGCCTGTTACCGGGGAATCTGTCCCGATAAAAAAATAGGTCTGTTCCTCGTAGTCCTCATACCCTTTATCATGATCCTTGCCGCCGTTCTGCCGGATACTAAATTAAAACAGAAGGCAGCGTGAGTTTTTTAAATCCTTCCATGCCTTACAACTGGATCAGTTTGGCGACGGCAAAGGCGCATCCCGCTGCCAGAGCCCCGATGATCATAACCCGTATCCCTCCGGCCAGCGGCGAAACTCCGGTCATTTTGCTTTTAAAATAACCAAAGACGAAAAGACAGACCAGGGTGATCATGGCCGAAATTTTTAACCCGGTAAGCGCCTCACTGACAAAAAAATACGGGCATAGGGGGATCATCCCGCCGACAATATAGGACAGTCCGATATTAAAGGCGCTTTTACGGGCCCGTTGCGGATCGGGTTTATCGAGTCCTAATTCATACTTCATCATGAAGTCTACCCATTTTTCCTTATCCTGGGTCATCTCTTTGACGGCTTGCAGCTGCACTTCCTCACTAAGACCCAACCTGGAAAAGAACTCTTTTACCTCCTCTTTCTCTACTTCCGGCACCTTTTCCACTTCCTCATATTCCCGCTTTAATTCGGAATGATAGTGATCTACCTCCGTTTTTCCGGCAAGATAGCCGCCCAGACCCATGGCGATGGACCCGGCCGCAATCTCTGCCAGACCGGCGATCCAGATCAAATTGATATGATCCTGTCCAACGGCTCCGCTAAGACCTGCGGCCAGTGCGAAAGGAACAGTCAGCCCGTCGGACATGCCAATCACGATATCGGTTAGTATTTCCGAGCTTTTCATGTGCTCTTCCGTATGATGATGGTATTCCTGCATATTCAAATTTATTTAATTCCAGATTTCCCTAAGTTAGTTCATATTTGATAGTTAATTCAACCGTCCGTTGGATTACTTCCCTAAACGGCAGCAAAAAAATAAAATGAAAGTATTGACAAAAAAGAATGCATTTTCCTGTGGTATTTTTCTTGTCCTGGCTAACGCCGCGCCCTTTTTTACGTCAGCGCAAAAGGGCCTGAATGTTTCTCAAAATACCCTGGTAAAGCTTAACCCGGTGAATTTCTCCCAGGTCACCATTACCGACGGGTTCTGGGCACCGCGCATGAACAGTGTTGCTACGGCTACTTTGCAGGCTTGTATAGAATATACGGAGAACAAGACGGGGCGCATCCGTAATTTTGAGAAGGTAGCCCGGAAAAAAGGAGAGAAACACGAAGGTATCTATTTTGACGACTCCGATGTATACAAGGCCATTGAGGCGATGGCCTATTCCCTGCGTAATCATCCGGACCCGGCGATAGAAAAAAAAGCAGATGAGTGGATCGATAAAATTGCGGCGGCGCAGCTTCCCGATGGATACCTGAACACTTTTTTTACCCTTACCGGTCTGGAGAACAGGTGGACGGATATGGAAAAACACGAGGATTATTGCGCCGGGCATTTGATAGAGGCAGCTATCGCATATCATGATGCGACCGGCAAACGCAAATTGTTGGATGTAGCCATACGTTTTGCAGATCATATCGATTCTGTTTTCCGCAGACAGGACCGGCATTGGGTCTCAGGGCATGAGGAAATCGAACTGGCCCTTATGAAACTTTATCAGCATACTTCGGATAAAAAATATCTGCAATTGGCACAATGGTATCTCGATCAGCGCGGTCATGGTTATGGAAAGGGCGTGATATGGGATGACTGGAAAGACCCGGCTTATTGCCAGGACAAAGTTCCGGTGGAAGATCAGACCAATATTACGGGTCATGCCGTTCGGGCCATGTACCTGTATTCGGGAATGGCCGACGTGGCTGCTGTTACGGATAATCAGCGGTATGTGGATGCCATACGCAAAGTATGGGAAGATGTCGTATACCGGAACCTCTACATAACCGGAGGGATCGGCGCAGATGCGCGAAACGAAGGTTTTGGAGCTCCCTATGACCTCCCGAATGAAAATGCCTATTGCGAAACCTGTGCTTCGGTTGGGATGGTCCTTTGGAATTCACGGATGAATCTGCTTACGGGCGAAGCAAAATATATCGATGTGCTGGAGAGGAGCTTATATAACGGAGCCCTGGACGGCCTTGCGTTGTCGGGTGACCGGTTCTTTTATGGCAATCCCCTGGCCTCAACGGGGTCGTATACTCGTAAGGAATGGTTTGGTACAGCATGTTGTCCTTCCAATATCGCCCGGCTGATAGCTTCCCTTGGAAATTATATTTATTGTACCTCTTCCAATGGCCTCCTGGTTAATTTATATATCGGTAACCATACAAAAGTAAAAATTAAAGGGACGGATATAGACTTACAAATGGAAACCGGTTTTCCGTGGAAAGGTAATGTTCAGTTCCAGGTTGATCCTGCACACAAACAAACCTTCGGTCTTTCACTTCGTATACCGGGATGGTTACACGAACCCGTTCCCGGAGGTTTGTATACTTATAAGGACCAGCGGGATGTCCATCCGGCCATTACCGTTAATGGCAAACCGGAGCCATTCAAAATGGACCGGGGATATGCCGTCCTGAGCAGGACCTGGAAAAAAGGAGACAAGGTTACTGTCAGTTTCCCGATGGAAGTGAGAAGGATCGCCAGCAATCCGGAAATCAGACAGAATACCAACCGGGTTGCGCTTCAATACGGCCCGTTATTATACTGCATGGAAGGAGTCGATAATGGAACGGAAAATAATGCGACAGGAGACAAGCCTTCTTTCCAATCAAATATCTGGAATAGTATACTTCCTGCAAGCTCGTCATTTGAAACACAATTCAATCCTCAGTTATTGGGAGGGGTGAACACGATTCGTTTCGATGTACTGGCTGCCACGATCAGCAGTGATGGAAAATCTGTGATTACCACCAGCAGGAAGGCTACAGCGATTCCTTATTATTCCTGGGCCAACCGCGGGGCAAGTCCTATGCAGGTCTGGCTACCAGAATCCTTTACAGATATTAAAGTAAATTACTAGTCCAGTATTTTCAGGCTCTCTTCGATTATGCCGATACATTCCATTAATTGCTCTTTGGTCATTACCAGGGGAGGGGCAAAACGGATCTTGTCGCCATGCGTTGGTTTGGCGAGCAATCCATTTTCTTTGAGCGCCAGACAGAATTCCCAGGCAGCGCCGGGATTGGTATTCCCTATCACGATGGCATTCAGCAACCCTTTCCCACGGATCGAACGGATATGGGGTGACCTGAGTTGCCGGAGCTCCTGGCGAAATAATTCCCCAAGCACGTCTGCATTTTCAATCATTTTTTCATCTTTCAGCACACGGAGAGCTTCCATGGCTACTTTACAGGCCAGCGGGTTTCCTCCGTAAGTAGAACCATGTTCCCCTGGCCGGATGGTCAGCATGATCTCGTCGTCTGCGAGCACAGCCGATACCGGAAGGACTCCGCCGCTAAGTGCCTTGCCCAGTATCAGGATATCGGGTCTCACCCCTTCGTGATCGCAGGCCAGCATTTTTCCTGTCCGGCCCAGACCGGTCTGGATCTCATCACCAATGAACAGGACTCCCGCCGCCGCGCAATATTGTTTGGCTTTTTGTAAATATCCTTTATCCGGGACGACCACACCTGCTTCTCCCTGGATCGGTTCGACCAAAAAACCGGCTACGTTCTTATCTTCCAATGCCTTTGCCAACGCATCGGCATCATTAAATGGAATGATTACAAACCCGGGCATATAGGGTCCGAATTGCCGGTTGGAATCCGGATCGGTGCTAAAGGAGATTACCGTACTGGTCCTGCCATGAAAATTATCGGCACATACAATTATCTTAGCCTGATTCTCCGGAATTCCTTTGACCTGGTAACCCCAGCGGCGGCAAAGTTTGATGGCGGTTTCAACGGCTTCCACTCCCGTATTCATTGGCAATACCTTATCATAACCGAAATATTCGGTAACATACCTGGCATATTCCCCGAACAGATCGCTGTGAAAAGCCCGGGATGTCAGGGTAAGTTTCTGCGCCTGGCCGATCAAGGCAGCAATGATCCGCGGATGGCAATGTCCCTGGTTAACCGCCGAATAACCGCTCAGGAAATCGAAATACCGCTTCCCGTCAACATCCCATACATGAACCCCTGCACCACGGTCCAATATAACGGGGAGCGGATGATAATTATGGGCGCTGTATTTTTCTTCCAGCTCCAGGTAATGGCGGGACAGATCGGTCATAACTGGTGACACAGAAAGGGTTTGCATGCGAATAAATTAAGAAATGTAAAAAAATAAGCTGTTCAGGAATAAAAGCCGGCTTCGGCTGAGAGGAGATCAGGACATCTCCCAAAGGATCATATCGTCAGCATTTGTGATCGAGGAAGTCAAGATTTTGACCCAGGAAATTTATTTGACGATTTTGTATAATATGAATGCGTTTGTTGCAAAATACAAATTTTTCCCCAGATTAGCCCTACAAACCTGACCAAACAGGGATTAGATGATTTTGTAGTTTCGGTAATCGAATAATCGTTTACCCGTATATTTTTCCACCCAGTGAAGGACCCAGCCTTTCAGGTTGAATTTTTTTTTGCTGATATCGATTGCAAAATTCCAGTTTTTCCTGGCGATCAGCCCTTTCATCACGGCAGGATGGCTACCGGCAAACTTTTGCAGCGAGTCAATCTCCGAATAATCGAAACTCTCTGTTTGACCCCTGGAAACCTCGTTGGCCAATCGATCGCTGTTATATAATTTTTCGAATTCCAGATGTTTTTTTAATTGTTGGGAAGGATGTCTGACCCAGCCATAATGATAAATATAGGCGTCGATCGGTTTGACCTGCAGTTTGTGGTCTTCCTTCCGGAAACCCTGTGCATCGCGGTAGGAGCGGATCTTTTTATCATTGCGGATCACCCGGATCTCATGGCTGTACCAACGACGGGAATCACCCAGGTAATCATAACTTCCATAGAAATGCCGGTATTTGAATAATAACCCTTCTACCTGGGGATTATCTTTATATTTTTCCAGATTTTCCCTTATCACCGGATAATCGTTTTCGTGGATTACTTCATCACCCTGCAGATAAATACACCAATCCGCATCCCCGCTGACCTGGTCAAAAGCTTTGTCTGTCTCTACGGCCAATACCCGTCCTCCTTCCTTTAGCGTATCGTCCCAAACCGTATAATGGAGTTTTATTTTGGAGGAGGAAATAGACTTGATCAGATCAGCTGTATCATCTTCCGATTTTCCGATACTGACAATCACCTCATCACAAAGGGGAAGGAGAGAAAGGATGGTTTCCCGGACCGGGTAATCATATTTTATGGCATTGCGGATAAATACGAAACCGGCGACACGCATCGAAAAAATTCATTTAGGTTAAGAGAAAAATTGAATAATCCGGTCCAAAACTAAGATTTGGAAGCTTACCTTTTTCATAGATCCCAAAAAAGGCAGACCCACTGCCTGTCAGAGAGGCGTATAAAGCGCCCTGGTTTCGTAATTCATCTTTAATCCGTTGCAGTTCAGGGTATTGATTTACTATTGGCGCTTCAAAATCATTGAGAAGGTCTGCTGTCCAGGTATCGATTGGCTGGCTAAGGATTTCTTCCAACGGCTTGTCGTTCCGGCCAGGCACCAATTGGGAAAAGGCCCAGACGGTGCTGATATGAATTCCTGGATGCACGATGGCAAAGGAATAGGCAGAGAGATCCACTCCGACCGGTTTTAATAGCTCGCCTCTGCCTTTTCCAAGACAAGGTTTGTTCAGAATAAAAAATGGACAGTCACTGCCCAATGCTGCGGCATAGTCCAGCAGCTTTTCCTGGCTGAGTTGTAGACGGTAATAATCATTAAGTAATTGCAGCATCGCCGCGCCATCCGAAGACCCGCCCCCCAGACCGGCGCCCATGGGAATATGTTTGAACAGATATATATGAACTGCGGGAAGATCGGGAAAGTCTTTTTTGAGCATGGAATAGGCCCTTAGACAAAGATTTTGTTCAGATGAGCCGGGAACCGGCAGCCCGGCAGCAGTGAATTGAATTTTCGCTGCGGGTACGATTTCCAATACATCCCTTAAGGGCAGGGGATAAAAGACTGTTTCCAGATCGTGATATCCATCCGTTCGTTTACCAAGGACCTTTAGTCCAAGATTGATCTTGGAATTGGGGAAAAATATCATGCTGGTTCGGTCTATCTGGCTTTTCGGCGACTATTGATCTCATCGCGGATAGCAATGGCGCGGATATAATCTTCCTGTTCCAGAACCTCATTCAGGAGTGTGTTCAGCTCGTCCATAGTGAGTCCTTTCAGATCATCCCGGGAACCGCTGCCTTCGGTGGTCGTCATGGCAGTAACGCCTCCGACCTTTTTCTTTTTGGTGGAACTGTCCTCCATCAGGATACCGGCACTGTCCAGAATATGCTCGTAAGTATAAATGGGACAACCAAAACGAACGGCCAGGGCCAGAGCGTCGGAAGTTCGGGAATCGATCTCCACAGTATCATGCTCGCTGACACAAACCAGCTTGGAGTAAAAAATACCTTCCTGCAGGTCGCAAATGATGATTTCCTGCAGATCAATGGTAAAGGCGCTCATAAAGTTCTTCATGAGGTCATGCGTCAGGGGGCGGCTTGGGTGCATTTTCTCCAATGCGACGGCAATAGCCTGGGCTTCAAATCCCCCAATCACGATAGGTAAGCGACGTAAACCATTAACTTCCCCCAGCACTACGGCATAGGAGTGGGTTTGCGTTATACTATGTGACAAAGCCACTATTTCCAGTTCGATCTTCTTCATAAATAATTCACGAAACTAAGGGATTTTATCCAAAAAGTTTCCTCCTTGGGACAAAACTAAAAAACTGCTCAGGGCTGCCCTTTTTCCGCAGATTTCTTTGAAAAAATACGTAGCATTTTTAGGAGATGCCTTTCAGCCTTTTCACGGCCTCGATCATCTTCGGGACCACTTCGAAGGCGTCTCCGACGATGCCGTAATCGGCGGCTTTGAAAAAGGGAGCTTCGGGGTCTTTATTGATAACGACGATCACTTTACTTCTGTTTACGCCGGCCAGGTGCTGAATAGCGCCGGAAATACCGATGGCAATATACAGATTGGGAGCAATAGCGATCCCGGTCTGGCCCACATGTTCGTTATGAGGGCGCCAGTGCGCATCAGCAACCGGCCGGCTACAGGCGGTTGCGGCACCCAGTAATTTAGCCAGTTCTTCCACCATGCCCCAATTTTCAGGGCCTTTGAGACCGCGGCCTCCGCTGACCACCAATTCAGCTTCCGTGAGGGGAACTTGTCCGGACGCCTGGGTGGAGGATATGACTTTTACCTTTGCTTTCGAAGGGTCTTCAGTTGTCTGGAACGGGGCCACGACAGCTGCTCCATCCTTAACCGCAACAGGGTAGGAGTTGGGGTTCAGCGAAATAACCTTTACCGCCGTATTCAGGGCGATATGGGCAAAGGCCTTTCCGGAAAATACATTCTTTTTAACCACAAATCCATTGGAAGTATCCGGAAGGGCTACAGCTCCTGCAACGAGACCAGCCTTTAAACGGACTGCAACCCGGGGGGCAACCGCCTTCCCGCTCAGGTTATTGGAGAAAACCAATACGGTGGCGCCTGTTGCCGAAACGGCTTCAGCTATGATTTTCGCGTATACTTGCGCATCCAGGTGATTCAGATTTTCCTGGGCCACCTGGTGGATCCTGGAAATGCCATATTTACCCAAAGCCGCGAGGTCTTCAGTTACGGTACCCAGCAGGATCCCTTCCGCGGCAACGCTTCCCAGTTGCTCAGCAATTTTTGCCCCATAGCTCAATGCTTCAAGGGAAGATTTTTTTACATGCCCATCGGAGTGATCTATAAAGATTAATACTGACATAAATTTCTTTTGATTTGAAAAATTGATCTGTCTTTTTTCAACTCCCCCTATAGGGGGAGCTTAAAACACCTTCGCTTCTTCGTGTAATAACCGGATCAATTCGGCCGGGTTATCGGCGGAAACCAGTTTGACCCCTGCCTTTGCCGGTGGTAACTCAAAAGAGACCACGCTGGTCAGGGGTTCGACGGCAGTAGGTTCGACTACTTTCAGCGGCTTGGTGCGGGCTCCCATAATTCCTTTCATATTTGGAATACGTTGCTCCGCCACGCCTTTCTGACAACTGACCACTACCGGTAAACTGACCTCGTCGATTTCTTCTCCCCCTTCAATTTCGCGGGTGACGGTAGCAGTTGTGCCATTAAGCTCAAATTTAGTTGCCAGCGATATATAGGGCAGATCGAGTAATTCCGCTACCATACCTCCGATCGAGGCTCCATTATAATCAATGGTCTCCTTGCCGGTGAATACCAGGTCGTAGGCTCCTTGTTTGGCGATCTCCGTGATCTGGGAAGCGATATAGAAACTATCGTGGCTGTCGGCGTTAACACGGATGGCCTCATCACCGCCCAGGGCCAGCGCCTTACGAATAATGGGGTCGGTATCGGCAAGGCCGACCGTAATCAGATGCAATACCGTGGAAGGGTCTTTTTCTTTCAGTTCGATAGCTCTCACCAGGGAATACCATTCATCGTATGGATTGATGATCCACTGAACGCCGTCGGCGGCGAATTTCGTATTGTTATTGGTGAAGGCTACCTTCGCCGTAGTATCCGGCGTTTTACTGATACAGACTAATATCTTCATTATCCGGGTAGTTTAGATGAAAAATAAAGTTGTTTATGCAACTAAAACAAAGATAAGTTTTGTAAAGATAATCAAGGCATTATTTTAAAAAAATTTTCATCCATATATGGACCGTATTGAGAAATTAAAACAATTCCTGGCCGACAGTCCGCAGGATTCATTCGTTAAACATGCATTGGCCCTGGAATATGTGAAGATCGGGCAGGACGCAGCGGCACGCAGCTTATGGGAACAGGTGCTGGAACATGAGCCCGGATATATCGGATCGTATTATCACCTGGGAAAATTACTGGAACGGACCGGCGAAAAAGAAGAGGCTGCTGCCTGTTATGAAAAAGGAATGGCAGCTGCAAAGACGGCCGGGGATGGGCATGCGTATAACGAATTACAGGCGGTCTATGAAGACCTGACAGATTAAAAAAAATGGTAAATTCGCAGCCGGTTGATTCGGGCCAGTAATCCGAAACCGGATAATTCCCATTCGCTTTAAATTTTTCAATGGACCTTCTTTCAAAGTTCAGAACATTTGTAGCAAAAGAAAAGCTGTTTTCTTCCGGAGATAAACTCCTGCTGGCTGTCAGCGGGGGAGTGGATTCTGTGGTTTTATGCGAACTCTGTTACCAGGAGGGCTTTGATTTTTCAATCGCTCATGCCAATTTCCTTCTTCGGGGGGCAGAGAGCGACAGGGATGAGGTATTTGTCCGCCAATTGGGGATAAAATACGGCAAAGAGGTCCTGGTCAGGAATTTTGAAACGGAAAAATATGCTGCGGAAAAAAAAGTATCGATCCAGGTTGCTGCCAGGGAGTTAAGGTATAACTGGTTTAAGGAAATCCTTTTCACAGCAAAAGTGTCTGGTCCTGCCTCCGGATCAGCCCTTCGATATATCGTGACTGCCCATCATTTGGATGATAATATAGAGACCCTGCTGATGAATTTTTTCAAGGGAACGGGCGTTGCCGGTCTGCGGGCTATTCTTCCCAAAAAAGGCATTCTGGTGCGTCCGCTACTGTTTGCAGAAAAAGAGGACCTGGTCAGGTTTGCCCTCGGTCATTCACTGACCTGGGTGGAAGACAGTTCCAATGCATCCGATAAGTATACCCGGAATTATTTTCGTCACCAGGTGATCCCGCTGGTAAAAGAACTGGTACCCGGCGCCTTGCAGAATCTGGGGGATAATATTACCCGTTTCCGCGAGGTGGAGACCCTCTATCGTCAGTCCGTTGAGCAACATAAAAACAAACTTTTGGAGATCAGCGGCAACGATGTTCATATTCCGGTACTGAAATTGAAAAAGTCGGAACCTTTGTCTACACTGATCTATGAGATCATTAAAGAATATGGGTTTTTCCCTTCACAGGTAGACGAGGTGATCGGGTTACTCGATAGCGGATCGGGAAAGTATATCCGGTCTGCCACCCATCGGGTATTGAAAAACCGCAACTGGCTGATCATTTCTCCCAACCAGGACAAGGAGACAACAAATATCCTGGTTGAGTCCGTTGAGGATAAGGTGTTTTTTGCCGATGGCGTGCTGGAATTGGCCTACCTTCCGGAGAAGGATGTCGAAATAGAATTGCAGAAACTACAGCAGCTGCTTCAAAAATCAGAAGGCAAAGATACTCTCTCTTCTAAAAAGGGTGCTTCAGGCGTCAAAAGCCGGGGGACAAATCCTGTTGCGCTGCTGGATGCAGCATCGATCCGGTTTCCCTTATTATTACGAAAATGGAAACAAGGCGATTATTTTTACCCGTTGGGATTGAGAAAGAAAAAGAAACTGGGGCGTTTTTTTATCGACAACAAACTTTCTTTGGCTGAAAAGGAAAAAGTCTGGGTAGTGGAAATGAATAAAAAGATCATCTGGGTCGTAGGGTACCGGATAGACGATCGTTTCCGCATCACTCCGCAAACCCGGCAGATCCTGGTACTAAAATCTGGGCTGGCTTAATTCGTTCAGGAAAATATGGACTACACTTGGACGAAGGGCGATCGTAAGGAGCACTCCGAACAAGGCTCCCCAGAAATGGGCGTCATGGTTGACATTATCTCCCCCTCGTTTGGACATATAGGCAGAGTAGACCAGGAACAGTACGGAATAGATAATGGCGGGAACAGGCACCACGATTACATAAATAGTTGCCCAGGGTCTTAGCAGTACAAAGGCGAAAAGTACGGCACAAACCCCACCCGACGCGCCCAGGCTTCTGTAATTATAATCATCACGACGTTTCAGATAGGTAGGGATATTGGCAACGATCACCGCTCCCACATAAAGGATAAGGTACCAGTAATGCGGCAATCCCAGTTCCCCCATATAATGGGCTTCCATAATCCGGCCGAAGAAGTACAGGGTGATCATATTAAAGGCCAGGTGCATAAAATCGGCATGGATCAGACCGCAGGTAATAAAACGGTAATATTGATGCCGGATACTGATTGCCGGTGGCCAGAAGATCAGGTCATCTATTATTTTGTTATTTTTAAAAGCCGAAGCAGAAACAAGGCAGGTAAGAATAATAATAGAAAGGGTAATCGTGAACATTGAAATTTTTGCTAAAGATAAAGGTTTTATCTGCAAGGGTCAACACCCGGTTTATTGTGCAGATTGTTAATTTTTTTTGCACAATTATTACGCATGTTTTTACACATGATGATATTTCTCATTCCTCAGAATGGTACAGGCGCGATAGACCTGTTCGGCCAGGACCAGTCGTACCATCTGATGCGGAAGGGTAAGCTGGGAAAGGGATAACCGGTGATCGGCCCTTTTTAATATGGCTTCACCCAGGCCATATACGCCTCCGATCAGGAAAACCAGGATTTTCCTGCTTTCATTGGCCCTGGCCTGGATAAATTGGGCCAGCCCTTCGGACGTAATTTCTTTACCCTTTTCGTCCAGCGCTACCAGGTAATGATCTTTTGTTATCCATTCCAGGAGCATAGCCCCTTCTTTTTTCTTCAGATCCATTTCCGATAACATTCCTGCATTCTTCAGGGTGGGAATGATCGTCCATTCCACGGGATAATACCTGGATATCCTTTTAGTAAAGTCATCCACCCCCGTCCTGACATAAGGCTCATGATTTTTTCCGATGGACCAGAATTGAATTTTCATTTAGGCGAATGTAATGGAAATAATAATGCGTTCATTCGTCAAAGACTTCTCCCAAAGGAATGACCTCTTCCCTGACCGGTAACGTAAAAGAAAAAATACTTCCTTTGCCGGCTTCGCTTTCAATGTGCAGCTTTCCTCCGTTGCGGATCAGGAATTCTTTAGATAAGATCAATCCAAGACCGGTACCGGATTCTCCAACGGTTCCCTTGGTCGTGTAATAATTATCTTCGTTGATTTTTTCGAGCGCATCGGAAGCGATTCCCATACCCGTATCCTTTACATATACTTCCACCCCTGAAAGCATTTTATAAACCCCGATGGTTACCTTTCCTTTTTCCGGAGTGAACTTGATCGCGTTGGACAGCAGGTTGCGCAGGACCAGGTTCACCATGTCCCGGTCGGCATAGGCAAAGGCAGGTGTATCGGTTGGCTGGAGGATCTCGATCTTTTTGGCTTCGGCCTGCAATCTTAGCAACTGCGCTACTTCGGTAACACACTGTGTGATATCGATCACCTGTGGTTTAACAGCGTCGGAATCCATCTGGCTCCGGGCCCATTGCAGCAGGTTTTCCATGAGACTTGTCGTAAAGGTAAGTTCGTTCACGATATCCGGCAGCATACTCTTGATCTCTTTGGCAGGAAGATCGTATTGCTGCATATTCCGGAATAGATTACGCAAGGCGTAAATGGGTGATTTAAGGTCATGAGCGATTATGGAGAACAATTTATTCTTGAGGGCATTCAGCTCTGTTAATTCATTGGTTTGTATCTGCAGCAGTTTTTCATTTCCGGCGATCTCCTCCTTTTGCCGGAGAATGCTATGCTGGTAACGGGTGTTTTCTTTCTTAATAAGGAAAAGACCGTAGAAAATAAAAGAAATGGCCAGCAGCTGATTAAAAAAATAAAAATAGATATTAACCTTAGCCAGCTGGTACGTATAATTTTTGCAAACCACCGCCAGCACAAAATAGCTGACCATGGACAGGCCAACGGCAAACAACATTTCACTGATCTCCTGTAAAAAGAACACAGAGAGGATGCCGTAAAGGATAAAGGATAATTCCACCCCTAAGTTCATTCCGCTCAGGTAAACGATACAGGTGGTAAAGGGGTATAGAACAAAATAGGAGACCAATGCGATATAATGATAGAAATGCGCATTCAGCCAAAGAACCAGGATACTGATACAGGCAGGAATGCAGGCGGTCACCCAGGCAAGGGCGGGCAGTTTTTCATTATTGATCAGGCCTGCAATGGGAACAAGTATCCCGGTAACAAGCTGCAGAAAATTGAGTTGATTGAAAATGCCCAGTTTCCTTTTTTCATAATCGTCCATGGCAGGAGTGAAACCGATGGCTTTGATATTTTCAAGAAAAAGAAGGGAGTTAAGACGGCTGGGAATGATTTTCTGGATCAGTAGCTGCGCTTTTTGCTGAAAGACGGACCCTTTCTCCGCAAGCGAAAAGGGTTTGAGCCGGCTCTGAAAAATAAGCGGTTTCTGCGGAGCGAGTTTCATGGAAATATGGAATAATAAGTAGCGTTAAGCACCAGCCTTGATATGCACACTCCAAAATATGTATTTAAATCTGAAAAGGCAAGCCTTAGGGGGAAAATATCCATTTTAAGGAGATCCTGGGCTATTGACTCTGTAAATGATTGATTTTTAGGTAAATTGCTCAGCCTTGTACTTGATTTCCCCTTGCGAAACGGCCAAGGCAAGCAGCCATACTTTTCTGCCCTTGTGGAGCTCGGTTTCGTAATATCTTTTGTCTTTGATTTGGTTCATCCCTTCATCAAGAGCTGATTCCAGCAATTCACTGTTTTTGGCATATTTGAGTTCCGTAATATAAACCAATCCTGGAAGTTTTATGATCAAATCAGTTCTGCCTTTATCCGTATGAACTTCAGACTGACCGGGTATACCCATTAAGAGCAGGGTAAGTTGTAACAACGCGTGATAATGCGCTTCGTAAGGAAGATGGGAATCGTAGGTTAGATGTGCAAGCAGGAGTCCAAGATATTTAATTGCCCCATCCAGATCTTCTTGTTCAAGCCCCCGACGAATTCCTTCCACATGATTTTTTACTTCGTATTCGGGTTTGTCCGTCAACCGGGATAATAAAAAGTTTGATAAGGAAAGCTTGACCTCATTATTGGGAATTTCCAACAAATAGTTATCTCCAACTCTTTTTTTGATCGTCAAATAACCTGTTTGGAAGAACAGAGGAACCGTATCCATCCGTTCTAAGGTTTGACTATCGGAAAATTCCCGGTTGACTATAATGGACTGTTCCAATACAGGAGAAAAATCCCGTCGTTTTTCCATTAATTCCAATAAGAAGGTAGGAGTTCCTGTCCGGAACCAATGGGGATCAAATTCTCCACTATCCAATAAGAGCAGGGTAGAAAAAGGATTGTATACAAACGTTTTTCCATCCCAGGAATAACCATTATACCATTCTTTTATTTTTTCCAAAACCTGTTTCCAATTAAGGGATTGTTGAATGGCCAATTGTTCGATGTAATCTTTAAAGTTAGCTTCCAACTCAGCCTGTGTATATCCGCAGATACCTGAATAACGTTTATCCAGGGTCAGGTCTTTTAAATTATTCAACCCCGAGAAAATCGAAACCTGGGCTATTTTGGAAACCCCGGTTAGAAATACAAAATGCAATTTATCAGACTTAGTTTTGATAACAGTGTAGAAATTTCGAAGTATCTCACGTATCTCTGCAGCTAATTCAGGTTTGGGTAAAACATCCTGAATTGGTTTATCATACTCATCAACTAATACTACCACTCTTCGGCCGGTTTTTGAATACATTTTATCAATTAGCTCAAATAAACGATCACCAGGTAAAGAAGAGTTAATTTTGATTTCTGCGTATTCTGCTTCAAAAAGAATGCGGTAAGACAATGATTCCTCAAATTTTTCAGCAGACCTGGTTTCCAAACCGCTCATATCCAGGTGAATTACAGGATGCTGGTTTTCCCAGCTTACTTTATCATAGATATAAAGGCCTTCAAACAACTCTTTTTTTCCTTCAAAAAATGCTTTAATAGTAGAAAGGAGAAGAGACTTCCCGAATCGCCGGGGACGAGACAGGAAAAAGGCGCTTCCAGAGTCCTTCAGCAGTTGAAGTATAATGGCCGTTTTATCTACATAAACACAATCCCTGCTTATTAGTTTCTTGAAATCTTGTTCTCCAATCGGTAATCTTTTCATGCAAGAATATAACTTTCAAACAAAAATAGCCATTAAATTGCTCTTTTTGGGTTAATAAAGCTGAACGATTTGCTTTCGCAAGGAAAATGGCATTCTGCCAGATTGAATATCATAGTGCCTTATGCCTCATACTAAACAACCTGTTAAGAAAGCCTCCTGTAAATCCTCTTTATTAATTTTTGTATTACCTTCTTTTCTGGCCTTTTCTGTTTTCCGTACTTCAGTCCCTCGATCTTTAAGGTTAAAAACGAATAAAAACATTATTAAAAATCTGAATCCGTCTTATAGCATGGAGGGATGGTTATATTTGCACTATTCTTCAACCGAATACTATGCAATTCATCAGGAAAGTCCGTGAATCGGGTAAGAGAATATTTGACAGGATCCGTAGTGAAAAACTGAAAAAGAATATGCTCCAGGCCATTCCCTTCTGGGTGGCATCCCTGGCTACGGGGCTGGCTGCTGTAGTTTATGCCCGGCTTTTTGCCCTTGCCGAAGAGGGCAGCGCTTATATCATTCATGCCCATTTGTGGCTGCTTTTTATGGTGACCCCGGTTTGTTTTATTACCGCCTGGTACCTGGTCAAACGGTTTGCACCCTTCGCCAGAGGCAGCGGCATTCCGCAAGTCATGGCAGCCCTGGAACTGGCTAATCCTAAATACGATACAAAAGTGAACCGTTTGCTGAGTCTGCGGATCTGCTTTATAAAAGTTGTCTCCAGTCTCACTATGGCCCTTGGTGGGGGTGTAATCGGCAGGGAAGGCCCGACCATTCAGATCGCAGGCTCCATCTTCCGGAAAGTAAACGAATGGCTTCCGGCCTGGTGGCCAAAAGTCTCCAAACGCAATATGATCATGACAGGAGCTGCTGCCGGTCTGGCGGCTGCCTTTAATACCCCTTTAGGGGGTATAGTATTTGCCGTAGAGGAGCTGACCCGTACACATATCAGCTATTTTAAGACGGCTCTTTTCACGGCAGTTATCATAGCCGGTCTGACGGCTCAGGGTTTGATCGGCCCCTATTTGTACCTCGGATACCCAGATGTCAGCCATCTTTCAGGCTCCGTCTTTTTTGCGGTGATCCTGGTGGCTATCATCGCCGGTCTTGCCGGAAGCGGGATCTCGAAACTGATCCTGAATATCTTTCGTTGGAAGGCCGGTTTCAGCACTACCCGTCAGCATGTATTTTATATTTTGGGTTGCGCAGTAGTCCTGGCTTCCCTGGCCTTTTTTATAGATGAAAAAGTTTTGGGTTCGGGAAAGTCATTAATGACGACGGCGCTTTTCACGCATGAAAAATATACAAGCTGGTATGTGCCGTTACTACGTCTGGCAGGGCCGGTATGTTCTTTTACAACGGGTGCTGCCGGCGGAATATTTGCACCTGCCCTTAGTGCCGGGGCCAGCATCGGCTCCTTGTTATCGGGCTGGATGCATCTTTCGGATACCAATACGAATCTGCTTATTCTTTCAGGCATGGTCGCTTTGCTTACCGGCGTTACCCGGACCCCGTTTACTTCGGCGATCCTGGTTCTGGAAATGACCGACCGGCATAATGTGATCTTTCATCTGATGCTGGCGGGAATGGTGGCCAGCCTCGTATCCATGTTGATTGACAAACATTCCTTCTATGATCATCTTCGTTACCAATATGTTCATGAATTACTAAAGGATGAAGATCCGGAAAAAGGAGCCATAAAATCGCCGTAACTTGTAGTATGATCCTGCATGAATTTCCCAATCTGAGCTGGCTGAAGGACCAGATAAATTCCGGTTTTTCGAACCGGCGGGGATGGGGAAATCATGACCTTGGTGCAGCAGGCTTTCCGAGCGTGATCATTAATACCTCTGCCACCGAATGCTACCGCCCTGATGTAAAAGGTCCGCTTTCTCTTTTTCTTAATCTCAAGGGCAACAGTTTGTGTACGGTGGATGGGAATACAAGGGTGGTCAACGAAGGCCATTATTTTATCAGCAACCAGGCCCAATCATATACCCTGCAAATTGAAAAGAGCGAAACCTTCAATATTCATTTCGGGGATTATTTGGCAGATAGGGTGTTAAATGCCATGCTGACACCGGCTGACAGGGTCCTGGATAATGGAGCAACGACCGACAACGGATCATCGGGCGGGTGTAATCCTGTTTCATTTATTCCACAATTATACAGGCGGAACAAAGATTTTGATAAGTTGATCAATGGCTTACTTGTTTCCTATCAGGAGCATGGTTTTCAAAAGCTCCTGTTTGAAGAGCAGCTATCTTCACTGTTGGTGTACCTTCTACAGCAACACCGGCAGATCTTGGGGAAAGTAGAAAAGTTACCGCCGCTAAAACAATCGACGCGCCTCGAATTATACAAACGTTTATCATCTTCCATTGATATTATTCATTCTACCCTCCTTTTCCGCGATCTGGATTTAGAGACGCTTTCTTCGACCGCCTGTCTTTCCAAATATCATTATCTGCGTCTTTTCCGGCTTGCCTATGGGTTGACTCCGCATCAATATATCCAGGAATTGCGGATAGAAAAAGCCAGGGATTTATTGGCCTGCTCAAACATCCCTGTTTCGGATCTGTCAGATTCTCTGGGGTTTGCCAACCCCCAATCATTCAGTCGTCTTTTTTTTCAACGTGTGGGACTGTATCCATCCCATTTCCGGGAGATAAAAAAATAGCAATTTTGGTTATCTGCCTTACCGGGATTTCGCATCATCTTTGTGGAAACACTGCAAATGCAACCCAAACTGATACCGGCGCTCTTTTTTATAACCCTGACCGTTGTTTCTTATGGCATTTTTTTAAGGGGATTACGGATGGTTCTTGGACGCACCTCCTGGGAAAGACATAGACAAAATAAGATCTTTACCGCCTCAATCCTGTTGGTCGCCGGATGGGCCATCCTGCTAAGTGTATTATCCCTGCGTGGTTTTTTTGCAGATTTTTCCCGTTTTCCCCCAAGGCTTGCCCCGGCCTTGGTCATTCCCCTGGTGATTGTTTTAACCATAGCCTTTTCAAAGACCGGAAAGGAGTTGCTGAAAAATACGCCGCCCCAATGGTTGATCTACCTGCAGACTTTCCGGGTATTGGTGGAAATTGTAATATGGATATTATTTATGAAAGGATTACTTCCCGTGCAAATGAGTTTTGAAGGCAGGAATTTCGATGTCCTTTCTGGCCTACTGGCGATCCCGGTTGGTTTTTATTGCCTGGTTAAAAAGAGCTGGTCTCCCAGGTGGATACTTGTTTATAATATAGCAGGCCTTCTGCTTTTAATAAATATTGTAAGAATATCCGTATTGTCTATGCCGACCCCCTTCCGTTATTTTCACAACGAACCGGCCAGCACCCTGATCGTAGAATTTCCTTTTGTGTTTCTGCCGGGTTTGCTGGTGACGCTGGCCTATACGCTCCATATCTTTTCCCTGCGTCAATATGCGGTCACACGGTCAAATAAATAAAGATCAGTGCCATATCCCTGTATCATTCAGTTCGATTCGTTTGCGGTTGTAAAAAAGAAGACCGGAATCTCTAAGTTCATTGAACAAAACATTGACACTTTGCCGGGATGTGGCGATAACTCCTGCAATATCACTATGGGTCAGATAATTGGGAAGGATGATTTTGTTTCCAATCCGGTTGCCATCACTATGAGCCCAGTTTTTTATAAAGCGGATCAGCCGGTATTTGGCATCCCGGAAAACCAGATCGGAATGACGGTCTTCCAGTCTTCTCAATTTTTTATTTACCGAATGCGCAAAATCCATGGCCATCAGTGGATGATCTTCCAGTATCCGTTTAAAATCGGCTATCGGGAAAGAGCCGACGAGCGTTCCTGCCGTCAGGGCTATGGCATACTCATCCGGTGAAGCACTTCCGTCAAGGCTCAGATCGCCGAAAATATCGGGTGCAGTCAGAATATCTTTTGCCAGTTCATTGCCCGTTTCGTCATTAACGGAGATTTTGACCTTGCCTTTCAGCAGCAGGCAGATCTTATGGTAGGACCCTTCCCCGTAAGCACATATCTCTCCACGCGCGTAGGTCTTTATTTTTAGCAGCGGACTGATGGCGTCCGTCTTTTCCTTATTCAGATGGGCGAATAAGGGATGATCCTGGTATGGGGATGACTTTATTTCCTGCAACATATGGCCGTGTTTTAAAAATTGGATTATTTTCTATTCTTCAAGGCGTTTTCGATCTTGCCGGTCAGGATATTCTTGGCCGTCAAACCAACTGCATGATCTATTACTTCCCCTTGTTTAAAGAAAAGAATAGTAGGAAATTCCTGCACACCAAAGGTTTTGGTTATTCCGGTTTCGCGCTCTGCGTCAATCGAAAAGAAACCGGCTTCGCCGGAATAGGATTTTGCCAGGTCTTCAAAGACAGGAGCAATGATCTGGCAGGCCCCGCTCCAGGTAGTTTTGAATTGTACCAGGGATAACCGGCTGTTTTCCAAAACTTCTTTTTTGAACCACCTCTCTCTTATTATCCTTGCCGCAGGTCTGATTGCCTTTGGTGTACCTGTCGTTGTCTTGTTTTTTGTCATGTTTTCGGTCTTTAATACCCTATCTATAGCCAATCGACATGCCAGAAAAAAATAACCGGTGAGGAACAAGATTGTATCCCTTGATAGTAAAGGGTTTTACGAAAACCTCCCGGCACGGCTAATCTACCTTCGGGCCCTCCGGCATTCCCAATATATTGGGAATTTCACAATAGGATGGGAATTTTTAGTTTGTCGCTTTTTTACAAAATAACTGTCGGAGCATGATTTAACTTTACTCAAAATAATCAACCCGAAATAATTAACCCGAATCATGAAAAAGCTACTATTTTCATTTTTGCTGTTATTACCCTTTCTATTTCTTCTCGTTACCGGCTTTGTCCATCGGGGTTTTAAGCATCCCGGAACTAACCGTCAAGCTTCAGGCAGTTTAATGTATGGCGGCTATGCGGTTGTGGAACTCTTTACTTCAGAAGGATGTTCCAGCTGCCCTCCTGCGGACGAGGCTCTGGCCAAAATGGACAGCATTTATAAGGGAAAAGTTTTTGTGCTGAGTTATCATGTGGATTATTGGGATAGAGGAGGCTGGAAGGATGTTTTTAGCAGTGCCGGTTATACGCAGCGGCAATCCGAATATGGGAGTATTTTTCACCAGAACAGTATATACACCCCGCAAGCAGTGGTCAACGGGACAGATCAATTCGTGGGGTCGGATGAGAAAAGATTGAAGGAAGCCATCGAAGGGGAACTGTCCCATACCACCAACAAGAGGCTGGCCTTGTTCGCAAGATCCAAAGATGGAAAAAAAGTAAAGGTTGGCTATTTTCTTCGCGACAGTATCGATGTTATTCTGCAGGTAGCCCTCGTGCAACTCCATGCGCAAAGCCAGGTACTGAAAGGGGAAAATGAAGGCCGTCTGATGCGGCATATTAATGTGGTGCGTGATTTTCAATCCATTCCATTAAATGGTGGGCGAGGAATGGACGGGGAACTAAGAATTCCGGAGGGGCTGACGCCTAAAGATTGTAAAGTGATAATTTTCGTCCAGGAAAAAGAAAGCCATCATATCCTGGCTGTGGAGGAGACGTTAATTAAATAGAGTACACCCATTGTATCATATCCGAACGCTCCAATCATCTCCTGTAAAATAAAATACTGATCTTTAGTATCTTACAAAACCGGCATTTTTTTGGCAGCCATTCCCGATATGCTCAAGAACTTCTTTATCATCGGCATCCGTCATTTGATCCGGCACAAACTTTTTTCCCTGATCAATATTTTTTGCCTGGCGATCGGGATCACCTTTTCCCTGATCATAGGGGTATATGTTATCGGGCAGGAAAAAGTAAACGGAAGTCTCAGCAATGTTGCCGACCATTACCTAATAAAAAGCAATTGGAAGGTTAAGGATATGGGTCTGGAATTTACAACCTTCGGGCCCCTTGCACAAACGATAAAAGAAGAATATCCCCGTTTGGTGAGAAATTATTACCGGTATAACCCGGTTGCTACCGCCGTGTCCGTGGGCAATGAACATTATAAGGAAAATATTGCCATTGGCGACACAACCCTGGTGACGATGTACGGGTTTCCGGTATTGTACGGCAATAAGGACCGGGCCTTCTCCGATCTGAACTCGGCAGTCATTACCGAATCGGAGGCGCAAAAATTGTTTGGAAAAAAAAACGCCCTCGGCCTTACCTTCAGCATGGAGACTACCTTGAATGGAGAAGAACAAATATACAGGATCTCGGCAGTGCTAAGGGACATTTCCTATAATTCCGTAACCGGATTGATCGGTACGAATTACAATATATTCGTGCCTTCCATAGGGAACCGTTTCTATCAGGGAGGCGATCCCGCCCAATCCTGGGGTGGGGCCTATGAGATCGGGCTGATCGAGTTACAACCGGGGGTTCGACCCAAAGACCTGGAAGTTCCCTTCAAACAAACTCTGGCAAAATATACGAAGTCTCCCGTTCCGGAAAACCTTACCGTGGAATTAGCTTCCATAAACAATTATTATATCAGGGACAACAATGCATCCGTTCAGAAAATGATAGCGACCCTTTCCCTGATCGCCTTTTTCATATTGGTGATGGCCATTATCAATTTTATCTGTCTCAATATCGGCACCTCTTCTTACCGGTTAAAAGAAATCGGCTTACGGAAAGTTTTCGGGAGTCGAAAAAAACAACTGATCCTGCAATTCATGACCGAAGCATGGATACTTACTTTACTGGCGGCGCTTTTATCCCTGGCCGGCTACCAGATGCTAAGACCCTTTTTTGATGCCGTATTAAATACGAGCCTGCCTGCCATCCTGGAATTTTCAGGGATCAGTTTTTTGGCGTTATCGGGTTTGGTGGGGATCATCGGGCTTATGGCCGGTATTTACCCGGCATTTATTATGAGTTCCTCGAATGTAGTCAATGCCATAAAAGGAAAAGCAGATACCGCAAAGGGCGGCGTATACCTGAGAAAGTCCATGCTGATTCTGCAATTTACGCTCGCCATCCTGGTTTTTATCATTGCCCTGAATGTTTCCCGGCAGATCAGTTTTGTGTTCAATAAAGATCTTGGCTATCATAAGGAACAGGTGTTGGTTTTAGGCGCTTATCCTAAACAATGGGATTCGGTGGGCGTAAGCAAAATGGAAAATATTAAAAAGAGTTTATTACAGTTGCCGGCGATAAAGAGTGCTTCCCTGTCTTTTGAAATTCCTGAACGGAAACCTCCGGTTACGATCGGCCTGCTACCCTATGGGAAAGGTGGCAATCAGCCATTTATGTTATCCTCCATTAATGCGGATGAGGATTATGCCAGGACCTTTGGTCTGGAGGTAAAAGAAGGTTCTTTCTTTTATCAGACCGGAACTTTTATATCGGGTCAGATCGTCCTGAATGAATCGGCAGTAAAGGCCCTGGGCCTGACTCCGGGAGAGGCGACGGGCAAACAGATAGAATTTCCTTCGGCAAAGGCGACATTAACGGTAGCTGGGGTAGTAAAGGACTATCATTATTCAAGTCTGCATAACCAGATAGAACCATTGGCTTTTACGCATGTAAAGGATGGCCGGAATTACCGCTACCTGACGGTTAAATTAAATACCCCGGCTATGGCAGATGCCGTAGAGGCCATCCGGCAAAAATGGAGAACTATTTCTCCTTCGGCTCCCTTCGAATATTTTTTCATGGATGACAAATTTCAGTCCTTATATCAATCCGAACTGCAACTGAAAAAGGCGGCGGGTATTGCTACAGTGCTTAACCTGGTCATCGTTTTCCTGGGGATAATCGGCGTAGTAGCCTTTACGCTTACCCGACGCAGCAGGGAAATGGCGGTGCGTAAGGTTCTGGGTGCGAAGGTTCCGGATATCCTGTCCCTGTTCATAAAAGATTATGCCTGGCTGATCCTTATCTCCAACCTGGTGGCCTGGCCGCTTGCCTGGCTGTTGACGGATAAATGGCTGGAAGGTTATGTATACAGGATCAGACAGGACATAGGGCCATATCTGTATGTCGGGGTTTTTATATTTGCCGCCGCTTTTATCATAATAAGTATGCAATGTTTAAAATCCGCAAGGGCCAACCCGGTAAGGGATCTGCGGGCGGAGTAGAGCCGGAATGCCCGGGAATAAAGCATGGATATAAAGTGGTTGAATGTTCCTTAATTCCGCTTAATCCCCCATTTTTTCATGCGGGCTTCCAGGGTCGTAGCATTGAGCCCCAGGATTTTCGCCGCTCCTTTCTCACCGCTTATTTTCCAGCCGGTCTTCTGAAGGGCCTGCAAAATATGCTCCTTTTCGACTGTTTCAAGGGGAAGGAGTGCGGCAGCGGGTCCACTACCTTTTTTTTGGATGGGGATCCAATCTCCATATTCCAGGGTTTCCTTACGGCTAAGGATCAACGCTCTTTCGATGATGTTTTCCAGTTCCCGGATATTTCCGGGCCAATTATAGATCATTAGGGCTTCCATGACCCTGGATGGGATATGGGTGATCTTTTTGCCGATCTTGGTTTCATGTTTCTGGCAGAAATGTTTTACCAATAAGGGAATATCTTCTTTCCGCTCACGGAGCGGAGGGCAAAGGACCGGAAAAACATTAAGCCGGTAAAAAAGATCTTCCCGGAATTCTTTTTTTTCTATGGCCTGTTCCAGGTTGCGGTTGGTGGCGGCGATCACCCGGACATTTACCCGCATGGTCCGGGGATTACCCAGTCTTTCGAATTCTCCTTCCTGCAGGACCCGCAACAATTTTGATTGCAGTTCTACCGGCAGTTCTCCGATCTCATCGAGAAAGATAGATCCCCCGTCAGCCAGTTCGAAACGGCCGATCTTTCTGTCCAGGGCTCCGGTAAAAGCACCCTTCTCATGGCCGAATAATTCGCTTTCGATCAGATTGGCCGGCAGCGTGGCGCAATTGACTTTGACGAGGGGTTTGCGGCTCCGTTTGCTGATATTATGAATCGCCCTGGCCATTAATTCCTTGCCGGTTCCCGATTCACCCAGGATCAACACCGTAGCGTCGGTAGAGGCCACCTGTTCGATTTGTTGCAAGACCTTATGAAAGCTTTTGCTTCTGCTGACGATCTCATCAAAATTATGGTTCATCCGGATCTCTTCCTGCAGGTATTTATTTTCCGCCTGCAATTGATTCTTCAGGGATTCGATCTCCTTCAACCGGGATAATAATTCCGTATTGGCAATCTCCAGTTTTTTCCAGGCATGGAGCCGGTCTATCTCCGCTCCGGCCCGGGCTGCAAATATCTTGAGAATCGCCGTTTGGTTTTGTTCCTGGGTCATGGGGGCCGGATCGAAGGCGGCTATATGCCCGATCACTTCACCGGTACCCGGGTGATGAATAGGAACGCCAATATAGGACTCGTTCCCTCCTGTATCCTCATCGGGAAATTGTTTTTGCAGGGCGGATGCACAGAAATAATCATTTCCCTTTCCCCGCATGATGATTTCACAAGGCGTGCCGGCCAGATCATATTCTATCGATTCCAGCAATTCCTGGCGGTCTGTATAAGCGAGGGTGCGTACCCGGGTCTTTTCTTCGTTGGTGCATTCGGTAACGATCGCATAACGTACGTTAAGGGTGGAGGTGATATATTTGGCCAATTCCCGGAAATAATCCACTCCGGTGAAACCGGCCGTTTGTTCGGCCAGCGTAAGCAAAATATCCCCTTCTGATTTTACTATGGTATAATCAGTCTTTTTTGGTATTGCCGCTTTCTGTGTTTTTGCCAAAATCTACAGGTTTCCTTTTTTTAATTCTCCGACCGCATAATTCACTGCCCTTGCGGTCAGGGCCATATAAAGGATGGAAGGGCTCTGGTTTCCGGTACTGGTCATACAGGCCCCATCCGTAACGAAAACATTTTTACAGGTATGGAACTGGTTCCATTTATTCAGCAGCGATGTCCCGGGATCTTTTCCCATACGGCAGCCGCCCATCTCATGAATATCCCTTCCCGGAGCCCAGTGATTATCGTGTTGTTCGATCCCCTTTACGCCGCACTTATCCAGCATTTCACTGCTTTGTGTCATAAAATCATGCAGCAGCCTTTCATCATTGTCGTCATAATCTACGGAAGTGACTAATAAGGGGATTCCCCATTGATCTTTATGATCCTTGCTCAGACGGACATGATTTTTTTCCTTGGGAACTGTCTCTCCCTGGATATACATATACATTTGCCAGGATCCGGGTTCGGTCATAGCTTCTTTAAAGGCTGCGCCGATTTGTTCCTGCGGTGCGGGGGAATGGATTCCCCGGTCCCGGTAACAGCCCATAAAGGCCATATAGGTGCCGACGAAATCCATATCGTTCTTCCCCAGGTTACGGAAATTAGGCATCATACATTCGGTCGTTCTCCGGCCATAATAATATTTGTCCTCAAACCCTTCGATATTTCCGCCGACCGATCCCCGGTAATTCTGAAAACAAACATATTTGCCCAGCAGGCCGTTATCATTGCCGAAACCATTGGGGAAGCGGCCTGAGGTGGAATTAAGCAAGATCAGGTTACTGTTCAGGGCGGAGGCATTTACAAAGATAATTTTTGAAAAATAATCCGTTTCCTGCTTTGTGTTCGTATCGATGATCCGGACCCCTACGGCCTTCCCTTTTTTCTCGTCATAGATCAGGGAGTGGACCACTGAGAAGGGACGAATAGTAAGATGGCCTGTTTTTTTTGCCCAGGGCAGTGTAGAGGAAACGGAGCTGAAATAGCCGCCGAAAGGACATCCCCGCATACAAAGATCCCTGGCCTGGCATTTTCCCCGGCCTTGTTGCAGGTGAATCTCTTTGGGCTGGGTTAGTTGCGCCCAGCGTCCCTGGATCATGAAGCGGTCCTTATAATGGGAACTGATCTTTTTCTGCAGATCTTTTTCCGGGCAATTGAAATCGAAAGCGGGGAGATATTCCCCGTCGGGCATGGATTCCAGTCCGTCCCGGTTTCCGCAGATACCGGAAAAGAGTTCTACATGAGAATACCAGGGGGCGATATCATCATAGCTGATCGGCCATTCTATACCGTAGCCGTCCCTGGCCGGAGCGATGAATTCATTTTTACTCCACCTTGGGCAGGCCCGTCCCCAGATCAGCGATTTTCCGCCAACCTGGTAACCACGAATCCATTCGAATGGCTTTTCCTGCTCATAGGGATGCTCTTTGTCTTTAATAAAAAAATGGGCCGTATCCTCTCCGAAACCTGCAGCCTGAGTGATGAGGGGATTATCTTCTGTGAAGGATCGGGGCATCTTTCCCCGGTGTGGGAAATCCCAGGAAGACATATTGGCCGTTGGGTAATCTTTCAGATGCTCCACATTTCGTCCTCGCTCCAGGACCAGTGTTTTTAATCCTGCGTCGCATAATTCCTTGGCGGCCCAGCCTCCGCTGATGCCGGAGCCGATAACGATAGCGTCGAAGGTATTGGCCGCCACCCCTCCTGCATTAATATTCACCTGCATAGAATCGTTTTCTGTCATTTCCCGATGCTTTTCCTGCGTAATTTAGTGAAAATATCCCGGCCCGTTCAGCTATTGCCCCAGCCAATCCTTGAACCCATTTACTCTTTCCCGGCTAACTGTCGTATCGGCTTTCACAGGAGGCAAAAGTTCCAGCTGCAGTCTGCCGCCCATCCAGGGATGTATTTTTTTGACCGAATCGATATTGACAAAAAGATGTCTGCTGATCCGGTAGAACCGGTTAGGGGCCAGGCAATCGGTTAACTGGTTCAGCGTATATTCTACCAGGAAGCGGTTGCCGTTAAAATCGATGGCATAACAAAGTTTGCCGTCAGCGAAAAAATAGGCAGTTTCATCTGTCTTAAGGTAATGGAGCTGCCTTCCCCGTTTGATGAGAATACGTTCTTTATACCGGGCTGTCGTATTCATTTCTGCGGCCAGCTTTTCGATCTTTTCAGAAAGGCCTTTGTTTGTCCGGGGGTACCACCTGTGGTATTTTTCAACAGCATTTGCCAATTCGTTTTCATCGATGGGTTTCAGGAGATAATCGAGACTGTTCACCTTAAAAGCCTTTAACGTGTATTGGTCGAAAGCCGTGGTAAAAATAACAGGAGTGGACAGATTTAGTTTCTGGAAAATATAGAAGCTAAGGCCATCAGCTAATTGGATATCCATAAAAATAAGATCTATTTCGCTGGCGGTTGGCAGGAAATTTACCGAGGATTCGATACTATCCAGTCTGGCGACAATTTCGATATCGTTTTGGATATTGATATTATTCAGCAGCGTGGTCAGGCGATCGGCGGCCGGTATTTCGTCTTCTATTATTATTACACGCATAAAAAATAATGCTCAACGGTAATTAATGCTTTTTTACTCTTCATTCCTCGATTAGCGGAATGGACACCGTAAAATTTATTGGCCCTTCTTCTACTTCAACCTGTCTGTTGCCCAGTAATTTGTAACGATTACGTATGTTTTCCAATCCGATGCCTGTGGATTCAATCACCTGATTTTTCTTTTGCAGGTTATTGCAGACCACCAGTTTGCCGTTCTCCGCAAAGACGTCGATCCGCAAGGGTCTTGCGGAGGAGACGATATTGTGTTTAATGGCATTCTCCATTAAGATCTGTAAAGACAAGGGAACGATCTTCTGTTGCAGTTTTTCATCTGCCACCTTAATGGATATGTCAAGATTTTCACCAAAACGTGTTTTTAATAAAAAAGCATATGCCCTCAGTACATCCAATTCTTCTTTCAGGAGAATGCTTTGATCATTCTTTACATCCAGGATATGACGGTATACTTTGGATAACTGTTGGACAAAATTGATTGCCTGCGCCGGATTTGCCGGGATGACCGCGGTTAGCGTATTCAGATTATTGAACAGAAAATGAGGGTTTACCTGTGTTTTTAAAGCGTTCAGCTGGGCTTGCAGGCTTTCCCTTTTCCACATTTCTTTTTCTTCGATGGATTTGCGGAGTTCACCCAGGAAATAAATGCTTTCATAGATGGCCACCATGGTCAGTGTGCAGAATACGGCTGCGAAATTAGCATTGATGCCAATACCCGCTATTTTGGTCCCGGGGGGTGCGTCCCTGGCGATGGCCTTGCAGGCTCCGTCCAAGACATATCCCAACAGGTTATTGACAATCAGGGTAAAGGCCAGCATGATAAAGGATTGCACGATCAGCCTTTTTTTTACCTCCCCGAAGGTTGGATACCTGGTCCGGGCCCAGATCATAATAAAACAATTTCCGGCCCATATGGTGGCGGTGATGACCAGGGTGGTCAGGAAAATATCCCAGGTGAAATAAGGAGGGCGGCTGAACCGCACACCAAAGAAAATAATAGGGATAAGGAAGGAAAGCAGGATCGTCCCTCCCAGACTTACCCAACGGTGATCGAATCCTATTTTACTGTTGTCCCATTTCATAAAAAGAAGATCAGGTCAAACCTGGAATGTCTAAAAGTACAGATACAATTGCGGATTCACGAATATCAGGCTCCCATTCACTCCTCAAAATCTGCAATTCATTCCTTTTTGGTTGACTCTGCCTTTCACGAGGTGTAAGTTTACTATGAATAAAGGCATTTAAATCTTTCGATATGAAACATTATCAATTATCTATGGGTCCTTTGGCGCTTCTTATGATGGTTATGACAGTTTTATGGGCTACGGGCCAGATGGCTCAACAGAACAATCCGGAAAACCTTCAGATCAGTCAGGTAAACCGACAAATACCAAAGGGCTTCAAAAAAGGTATGGCGACCCTGAAGGACAATACTGTTCTTTCCGGGTATATCCGGGAGCATATCCGGACGCATTCTTCTGTTCTTTTCGTTCCGGCGATTGGAGGAAAAAGAAAAGAATTGGATGGGGAACAGCTTCGTTCTTTACAGATAGACTCGATACGCTATCTCTGTCTGAAGGGCGATTTTTTCCGGGTAATCACGGATGGTGAAATCGGCTTTCTTCAAAAATGCAGCGATGCTTCCGGCAAGCCGGTTTATAATGGCACCGAGCCCTTGCTGATCAATGGTACGGAAGGCAGCATCGGAGACTATTTTGTATTTAATAACGGGCAGGGACAATTATCAAGGGTGACCAGGAAGACCCTGGGAAAGGTGGCCAGGGATACCTTTGGTAATTGCACAGCTGCTATCGATAAAGCCGATTCCGTTCATTCGGACATGGCTGGCTTCCGCAACGCCGTAGAACTCTATAATAATAGAACCAAAACAACTACCATTAACAGGTTCCCTTTATGAAAAAATGGATATTATCCGCAGTAACAGGATTGATTTTAATGACAGGCTTTGCTCAAAAGGAGGGACAAACACAGATTGTCCGGGGAATCGTCATCGACAAAACCTCGGAGAAACCCCTACCCGGGGTCACGGTGGAGGTAACCGATATCTTTCCGAAATTAAGTGTACTGACTGATGGAGCCGGCAGGTATGTATTGCCTGCTGTGCCTCTCGGCAGACATCAGTTTTCCATCGGTTCTGCCGGCTACCAGGCAGCTTTTCTGCCGGAAGTGCTTGTCACTTCCGGGAAAGAAGTCATATTGGACGTGTCACTGGAACAAAAGCTGGTAACCCTCCATGCATTCACCGTGATCGCACCAGTCACCAAAAAAGGAGCGGTCACCAATGAATTTACATCTGGTAGTGCCCGGTCCTTCAGCCTGGAAGAGGTGACGCGGTATGCGGGAGGCCGCAACGATCCCTCCAAACTCGTCAGCAATTATGCCGGTGTCGCTGCCAACAGCGATGCCCGAAACGATATTGTCGTCAGGGGTAATTCCCCGACAGGAGTATTATGGCGTATAGAAGGCAGTCCCTCGCCCAGTCCGAACCATTATGCTTCGCTGGGAACCACGGGCGGGCCCGTAAGCGCGTTGAACACCAACGCCCTGAAAACCTCCGATTTTCTTACGGCGGCCTTTCCGGCTGAGTATGGAAATGCAACTGCCGCCGTCTTCGATATCAATTTAAGGAGCGGAAACAGCAGCCGCCATGAACAGACCTTTCAAATAAATCTTTTTAGCGGTCTGGAAGCTACGGTGGAAGGGCCATTAAATAATAAAAATAACGGAGCTGCCTACCTGGCCAGTTACCGGTATTCCTTCGCCCAGATCGCAAATAATATAGGCATCAATATCGGCACCAAGGCCGTTCCCAAATACCAGGACTGGGTCTTTAATCTGACCACAGGCAAGGGCAGGGCAGGGAAATTTTCTTTTTTTGGAATGGGAGGAAGAAGCCATATCGATTTTACTGGCAGCAAGGTGGATTCCTCCGATTTTTATGCCCAGGCAGATCAGGATTCTTATGATAAAAGCAATTTTTCCTTTTTCGGCATTCGCCATACACTTGATCTCGATAGCCGGACCTATCTGCGAACGGTAGTTTCCTATGCTTCTACGGTGGATCAATACGAACAATACCAGTATCCGCTTCCTGTTCCACCTTATGAGAACAGGTGGCTTCAATACAGGTCAGACAGCAAGACCAGTACTTTTCGTTTTTCTACCTTCCTGAATGAAAAATGGAACAGCCGGTTTTCCTATCGGTTAGGTGTTACCGGGGAAGGGCTGGGTCTGAATACCCTGATAACGGACAAGACGGGCAAACCGGCAGGGGCTGCCTTCGATACGATCAGTCGTTTTGATGGAACCCCCTTCCTGTTCCAGTATTTTGGGCAATTCAAATACCGGTTCAGCGAACGATTAAGTGTAACCGGCGGTTTGCATGGCCAATATTTCGATCTGAATGGCAGTTCCGTCCTCGAACCACGGTTATCCTTCTCCTACCAGTTGCCGGCGGATCAGACGATATACCTGAGTTTTGGGATGCACAGCCAGTTGCAACCGCTTCCGGTGTATTTCCAGGCAACTGATTTCAGGACAGGGAACAAGGATCCCGCCAACCGGCAATTGGGTTTTACCCGCGCCAGTCATTGGGTGGCCGGGTATGAGAAAAGATTGGCAGCAAACTGGCGCATAAAGGCTGAAGGTTATTACCAGTATTTATCCGATGTACCGGTGGATGGGTTTGCCAGCGGTTTTTCCATGCTGAATACAGGGGCTGATTTTGGGTTTCCCAATAAGATAGGTTTGATAAATAAGGGCACTGGAACTAATAAAGGAGTAGAACTTACCGTGGAAAAATTCCTTAGCCGGGGATTTTATGTTTTGTTCACTACTTCTGTCTTTGATTCTAAATACAAGGGCAGCGACGGGATCACACGTAATACGGCCTTTAATTACAAATACATTGTGAATATCCTGGCCGGAAAGGAATGGAAGCTGGGAGGGGCCAGGGGTAATGCGTTTACCTTTGACACCCGTTTGTCGGCTTTAGGAGGACGTTATACCACTCCTGTTGATGTTCCTGCCTCTGTCCTTTCGGGCTACGAAGTGTCCGATACCCTGCATTATAATTCCATTCGTCTGGACGGTTATTTACGGTTGGATACGAAATTCGGGATCCGGCTTAACAGCAGGAAGCGGAAAATGAGTCAGACCTTTTATCTTGATCTGCAGAACGTGACTTCCCGGAAGAACATCTTTCTGATGCAATATAATCATGTGAAAGCCATAGCCGCACCTGTATACCAGATCGGTTTTTTCCCCGATATTCTCTACAGGATCCAGTGGTAACAGCAAGCGACGAAAATCCTTCCTCCTGGGCCGGATCCTGATAGTATAGGCAGCCAAATCCAGGCAGCCAAATATGGGCAGCGAAAACTTATTCGGCTGTTCAAACAGGCCTGTTAAGGAAAAGATGGAAGGAGTCGCCTCTCAGACCGATACGCATCGCTTCGAGCGAAATGACATCGGCAGGAGCGACGTTTCCCAGGTTGGCATTTGAACCAAGAAGTGTCAGGAAGTAGAGCTGCTGGTCTTTTAAGGGCGTTTCCCAGATGATCTTTTCCGGAGGGACCTTGGTAAGGATCTCTTGGATCAGGCCTTCACGGACTTCGCCGGAATTGCGGTAGATGCCTACGGTCCCGGTTTCACGGGCTTCCGCAACAATATAGGAGGCCCCTGCATCCAGCTCCGTCTGCATCAGTTTGATCCATTGATAGGGTGGGGTAATATGCTGCCGGTCTTTATCCTTGGAGCCGACTTCACTGAGAACGATTCCATATTTGGAAAGTTTTTCAATGTAACCACATTTTTCACCATGTGGGATATCTATCGACCCGTCAGACATTTCCATATAAGTGATCCCGTATTCTTTGATCATGGCTATATAATCAGGAAATTGGTTCCTGATCAGGAAGGCCTCCAGCAGAAGCCCTCCGAAATAAACAGCCATACCGGCGTCCTGGTAGACCCTGATCTTTTCCTGAAGGCCCGGAGTGACAAATGAAGTTCCAAATGCCAGTTTCACAATATCGATATGCGGCGTTGCGATGGAAAGTAAGTTATGGGCTTCGGCGATACTAAGACCTTTATCCGTGATCATGGTGAGCCCATGGGTCCTTGGCTTCACCGTTCTTTCCGGTATTTGGTTCAGCTTGAAGTTCATCCTTAAGTCGTTTATCTGGTACTGCAATTTACTCATTTTACGCTTGTGCGGCCATTAAGTAAAGGAGATTAATCCATAACAAGGGGAGACTCTTATGATAAAAAAAAGAAAAACTGTAACTTGCATGCAAACCAGTCAAATGATACAAATGGATGCCAAAAGGGCGGAGAAGATTTCCAAAGCCCTGTCCGACCCGACCAGGCTGAAGATCCTCAGCGAGATCAAAAAAAAGAGCGATTGTCTTTATTGTGTTGATCTATATGATAATATCAACCTTGCCCAGCCTTCCATCAGCCATCATTTGAAACAATTGACCGAGACCGAGATCATTCTGTCCGAAAAAGAGGGGAGAAATATCAAATACACGCTGAATAACCAGGTGATCGACGAGTATATTCATTTTCTGCAGGGTTTGAAGAAGTAGAGGAAAAAAAAGAGATTTTTTTTCCATTTATTTATCGAAGTATTTAAATGTTTCTATACATTTGTAGTCTGATTCCCTTTTGAAGGGCAAATTTACGCATTTATTTATCGAAACATTTGAATAAATCAATAAAAAAATCATTCATGTATATAATAACAAAGCTTATGAACATCCAATCAATATTACCCATCCTCCGGGCCAATCGCCCGAAAATGCTTTTTTTCCATCACAAAATCCCTATCACTGCCATCTTTGGTTTATTTTCTATGATCCTCCTGTCCGGCTGTTATGGTAAAGTGAAAGAGGCGGCCGAAGTTATCCCCTCTGGTCAAACCGCCCCTCTGGCTACCCCGGTAGACGGAATGATCATTCGCCCGGCCTCCCTGACCGAGGAACTGGAAGTGACCGGTTCCCTGGTGGCTAACCAACAGGTCGACATTGCCAGCGAATTGACCCGGAAGATCGTCAGGGTGAATGTAAAAGAAGGTTCTTTTGTGAGAACAGGAGACCTTTTATTCCAGTTGGATGACCAGGACCTTCAGGCACAATTGGAAAAATTCAATCAACAGGAAAAACTGGCCTTGCTCAACGAACAGCGGTTAAAGGACCTGATCAAACACGAAGCTGTCGTGCAGCAGGATTACGACCAGGCATTTACCAATCTGAAAGTGCTGCAGGCCGAAATAGCAGGCTTAAAGGTTATGATCGCCAAAACCCGTATCCAGGCCCCCTTTAATGGCCGGATCGGTATCATTCACGTTTATCCGGGAGCCATCGTATCCACCAATACCGTCCTGACCAACCTGGAAGACAACAGCACGATCAAACTGGAATTTTCCATCCCTGAAAAATATGCAAGGATCATTGTGCCCGGTAGCGTGCAACGGTTCACGGTAGCTTCCGGAACAGGGGATTATAAGGCAACGGTAGTTGCCCGTGAATCCAGGCTGGATGCGAGTACCCGTACCTTGCTGGTCAGGGCTTCGAGTCCCAATCCCGGAGGTATATTACTTCCCGGACAGAGTGCCAGGCTTCATCTGTCACTTAATGAATCCAACGCTGCCCTGATGGTCGCTTCCCAGGCTCTGATTCCTTCTTCCGGTGGTTATGGCGTATATGTGAGCCGAAATAACCAGGTGCAGCTGACCCCGGTCGAAATCGGGCAACGAGGACCGACAGCGGTTGAAGTGTCCAAAGGGCTTAAGAACGGCGATACGGTTATTACAAGCAACCTGCTTCGGTTAGTACCCGGATCTGCCGTGCAGTTCGTCACGTTAAAATAAGGTATGGGGATACTGTCATAACGGGTCTGACAGGACCCGGTCTGCGGAGCCTTGCCTGATCAATACATAATCTTAGAATACAAATTATATGAGCGCTATTTCCCAAGTGAGTATTTCCAGGCCTGTATTGGCCGGAGTGCTGTCTGTTCTTCTCATTCTTTTTGGTATCGTGGGGTATACTTATCTGGGTACCCGCGAATATCCGGTGACTGATTCTCCCATCGTAACTATCACCACGGTATATCCCGGCGCCAGTGCCGATATCATTGCTTCCCAGGTCACCAAACCCCTGGAAGAATCGGTGGCGGAAGCCAATGGGATCAGGGCCATGTCTTCCGTATCCCGGGAGCAGGTGAGTATTATTACCGTAGAGTTCAACCTGAGCGCCGATCTGGAAGCGGCAGCTAATGATGTACGTGATAAAGTATCCAAAGCCAGGCAGCAATTGCCGATAGATATCGAGCCCACTGTCGTGGAAAAATCGGGTCCGCCGGATTTTCTTGTCTTTCTTACCGTTCAGAGCGATACAAAGAGCCTGGAAGACATAACCGATTTTGTCAACATCAATATCAAGGAAAGACTTCAATCCATACCCGGTGTCCGCCTGGTCGATTCTTACGCAGGACGCAAACGGGCTATGCGTCTGCGCATGGATCCCGTTAAACTGGCCGCCTATCATCTGACTCCGTCGGATATCCAGTCCGCCCTGCAAAGGGAGAACGTGGATCTGCCCAGCGGTCGTATCGAAGGACAGAATACAGAGCTGACCCTGCGCACCCAGGGCAGGCTGGTGACGGAAGACGATTTCAATAACATGATCCTCAGCCAGAAGGACGGCGCCATTGTCCGGTTCAAGGATGTGGGCACGGCCATCCTTTCCTCCCAAAATGAGCGAACAGCGATGATCGTTAGTGAAGGGACTACGGCCCGTTATGGTGTGGGTACAGGTGTTCAGCCACAAAGAGGATCGAACTCACTGGCTATCGTGGAGGAATTCCGCAAGCGGTTTGACGATATCAGGAAATCAGCTCCCAAGGAATTTATCATTTCCCTCGGAAAGGATTTCACCGTACCCGTCCGTAATTCGCTGGCAGAAGTGGAGGATACGCTGCTGCTGGCTTTCGGTCTGGTGGCGCTGATCATTTTTATATTTTTAAGAGATTGGCGCAGTACGATCATTCCCCTGGTAGCGATCCCGGTCAGCATCATCTCGGCGTTTTTTATTATGTATATCGGTAACTTCTCCATCAATGTACTGACCTTGCTGGGATTGGTCCTGGCGATCGGATTGGTGGTAGACGATGCCATCGTCGTGCTGGAAAATATCTATAGTAAGGTAGAGCAGGGGTATACTCCGCTGGAGGCAGCGCGTAAAGGGGCCGATGAGATCTACTTCGCAGTTATCTCGACCACTGTCACCCTTGCTGCGGTATTCCTGCCGATCCTTTTTCTGGGCGGGATAACCGGGCGGTTGTTTAAGGAATTTGCCATCGTTGTTTCGGGGAGCGTATTGGTTTCCGCCTTCGTGGCGCTGACCCTGTCTCCGATGATGAGCGCTTATTTGCTGAAAGCGGGGGCCTCACATGGCTGGTTATACCGGAAAACGGAGCCCTGGTTCGTTGGTTTGAACAGGGCCTATGAAAGATCCTTAAAGGCCTTCTTTACCAAACGCTGGCTGGGTTTTGCCGTCCTGCTGATCTCCCTCGGCATTGCCTGGCGTTTGCTGCCTGTCCTGCCTTCCGAACTGGCCCCGCTGGAAGACCGCTCTATGGTCGGATTAGCGGTTATAGCACCCGAAGGCACTTCTTATGAAAGTATGGAAGAAACCATGAAGGAAGTCGCCAATTTTGTAGTCGATTCCATTCCTGATTTGAATGAGAACAGGACCTATGCAGGAATCGCGGCTTCCATCGGCACCCTCGTGCAACCCGTCAATAGCGGCTTTCAGTGGGTTTTCCTCAAGGACCCGAAAGACAGGAAAAGCGGAATGACCCAGACTCAGGTATATCAGAAACTGGTGGCGGCTTCGGGAAGGTTCCGGAATGTCATTTGTATACCTATCCAGATCCCTACGATCGGTGGTTTTTCAAGCAGCCAGCCCTTACAATATATCGTGCAGGCGCCTGATCTGAAATCCCTGGAAGAGATCATGCCCAAATTGATGGGCCAGGTCTATCAAAGTAAAAAACTCAGTTTTCCCGATCCTGATTTTAAAGTCAACCGTCCTGAGATCGGTATCAGCATCGACAGACAACGGGCCGCACAATTGGGTGTATCCACCCAGGAGATCGGACGTATACTGCAACTGGCACTTAGTGGAAGGCGTTATGGGTATTATATTTATAATGACCGCCAATATGAAGTGATCGGGCAATTGGAAAGACAGGAACGTTCGGCTCCCACAGATCTCCGGTCCCTCTTCCTCCGTTCCGGAGGCGGGGAAATGGTCTCCCTGGACAACCTGGTTAAAATGAGCGAATCCGTCAGTCCGCCTGCTATTTATCGTTACAACCAGTCCTACAGTGCGACCATTTCAGCCACACCAGCTCCCGGCGTAAGTTTAGGAGAGGCGATCAAAGAGATCGACGGGATTGCCAAAAGCACCCTGCCCAAAAGCTTCCGGACGGATATGGCCGGGCAGAGCAGGGATTTTTCGGAGAGCAGCTCCAGCCTGGTGTTTGCCTTCATCTTCGCCGTCATCCTGATTTACCTGGTACTGGCCGCACAATTCGAAAGCCTTATCGATCCCTTTATTATCCTGCTGACAGTACCCATGGCCGTTACGGGCGCTTTACTCAGTCTTTGGCTTACGGGGCAATCGATCAATATATTCAGTGAGATCGGTATCATCATGCTGATCGGGCTGATCACCAAGAACGGGATCCTGATCGTGGAGTTTGCCAACCAGCGAAAGGAAGAAGGAATGAGCGTGCGCGAGGCTGCGATTTCTGCAGCCACCTCCCGGTTCCGACCTATTCTTATGACCACCCTCGCCATGATCTTTGGTACCCTTCCTATTGCCCTTTCCCTGGGAACTTCTTCCGGAAGCCGGACTTCGCTGGGTATCGTAGTAGTGGGTGGATTGATCTTTGCCGGTATACTGACCCTTTATGTGATCCCCGCCGTATATTCCTATTTCTCCCGCCCGCACCGGGCGAAGAGCCCGGGAACGCCGGTTCACCAGGGATCAGGGGGTTCATCCGGTCACCCTGAATTAAGCAACGCCGTGATATAGTACCACGCCTGATTCCATCTGATACCATGCCTTTAAACCTTACCCTTTATCACCTATTTTAATTGAAGATCATGAACATTAACATCACCAAACCATTTATATATACGATCCTTTTTTTCCTGGCTATGTGTTTGGTTTCCTATTTTGCCAATGCTCAGACACCGGGCATTCAAAATGACGGAGCAAATTCAACAAAGGGAGGAGCAACCTTCACAAGGGAAGGATCAAAATCCGCGACCGCACTTTCTGCGTCCGGCACCGGAACGGCACGATTATCCCTGGAGGAAGCCCTGTCGCTGGCAATGGCCCATAACAGGGACATTCAGATCGCCGGTCTGAGCGTGACGCGTTCGGAACTGGAAAAGACAGTGGCCCAGAGCCTTAGCCTTCCGGCTGCAGGGCTCACCGGGCAGGTCAGTCATTATTTTTTATTACCTCCTTTTTTCGGTTTAGGCAGTAATGGCGCAGGAAGCAACGGAGATAAAGTGCCATACGGACGATTCGGAGGGAAGGATCAATTCACTGCATCCTTTTGGGTCACCCAATCCCTGTTCAATCCTGTTGCCCGGCCTACGCTGAGGCGTTCTGAAAAAGCAGAACAGCAGGAACGCGCGCTGCTGCGTGATAAACGATCGGCAGTGGAAGCTGAGGTCAGGCAGACTTATTTGCAGGTACTGGTGCTGGGCGAGCGCATCCGTCTGCAGCGGGAAAGCCTCAACCGGAACCAAAAAGCCCTTAATGATGCAAAATCCCTGCTGGCCCAGGGTAGGGCGCTTCGGGTAGATACCTTAAGAGCGTTTACTTCTGTAAAAAATCTGGAGCCGGATTTGCTGAAACTTTCCTACAGCATCGAAGTTGGACGCCTGCAATTGAAGACCTTGATCGGGTTTGACTCTACACAGGAAATATTATTAAGTGATTCCCTGGTTCTTTCCCGCGAAGTGCCCATTCCTTCCGAAGATGAGGTCTATGCAGAAGCAGTAAAGAACAGACCTGATCTTCAGGCACTGGCTATCCAGACCGGGATCGACGATCAGCAGATCCTTCTGGCTGCCGCTGCCCGCAAACCCTCCGTTTCCCTGGTGGGGCAATACCAGGTTCAGACGCAGGCAGGGAGGTTCAATTATTTCGATGCAGCTTATCCTTCCACTCCCTATGTGGGCGCGCAGGTAGCCGTTCCGATTTTTACCGGATTCAGTAACCAGGCCCGGATCCGGCAGGCAAAGCTGACCCGTCAGCAATCGGGTACCCGGCTGGACAATGCCGGTGAACAACTACGCGCCTACGTGAGACAATCGGTGGCCAATACCCTGGAAGCCGCGTCCCGTATACAAACCCGGATCACCGTCAAGGAGGCTGCCAGTCTTAGTTATGATATAACACAATATCGTTATGCTAATGGAGTTGCTTCCCGCCTGGAATTGACCGATGCGGAGCTGGCTTTGACAACCGCGCAGTCCAATTACCTGGAAGCGATCTATGATTATATATCGGCACTCATCGAACTCGACCGGACACGCGGTAGGTAGAATCCAAATAATAATAATATCTGCTGAGGAATGGCAGGGTATTAAAATTCTCTTTAATCGTATTAGATGATCATTAATTCCTTATTTTAGTGATCATTTAATAGGATTTCATGCCATTCCCGACCAAAACCTGTCTTATCCTGACTTTCTGCAGTCTTTTGTTTTCCTTCTCCGTCCAAAGCCAGGGCTTCCGAAGTCAGGACAGTACTGTTCAACAGGCAAAGGAATACGCACTAACTATCTATCATAACTTTCTGGGAGAGCAATCTTCTGTCTATAATGGCATTGCCAATATCTCCTACGACCCCGCGACACGCGGTCATGCCTATTTTCAGATCGACAGCCTGGTGGAGGGTACCATTATCTACGAAGGAATTCAGTACAGGGATATGCCCCTGATGTATGATCTGGTACTGGACCAGCCGATACTGTTGAATGAAGGCGGTTATCTGATCGGCCTGATTAACCGGAATGTCCGCGAATTTTTTCTGATGGGCCATCATTTTATAAATACGGGATCCGGATATATTGACCTGATGAGCCAGGGCAGGCTTACCCTTAAGGCCAAAAGAACGAAAAAGATCGAAGAATCGATAGAAGGGATGACGCTTATCCATACCATCGTCCCCAAAGATTATTTTTATGTGGTAAAGGATAGTGTCACCACCGAAATCAGCAATCAACGCAGTTTGCTGGCCTTAATGGCCGACAAAAAAAAGGAGGTGAAACAATTCATCCGGGCAAACAAGATAAAGTTCAGAAAGGACCGGGAGAATGCTATCGTATCCATTACCGGTTATTATAACCAATTATCCAAGTAACATGAGAACCTTCCAATAAAATGAGAACCTTATCCTTCCCGGTGAATACGTTAATACCTTTCCTTTTTGGGATGATCTTCATTTCATGTGGTTATACTGCTGCAGCCCAGCAAAAAAAATCACCCCTCATCAGCGGCCGTTTCCAGCAGTTAAAGATCGGCGAATTTGTACGGGTGATCGAAGGCCAGACCGGGCTCCGTTTTTATTATGATCCCGCACAATTCGATAGTTTACTGATTACGGTCAACGTGCAGGAGCAGCCGCTGGATGCAGTTTTGGAAAGTCTTTTCCGGAATACTACCTATCATTTTGCCATCGACGGCAATGGGCATGTTTTTCTCAGCAAAGGTTGGATCATCCAGGCCGAATTGCCGGAAGGCTTTTTCGGAAAGGGCCTTGCCGCCAGGGACAGCGCCCTGGCAAGGGGGACACAGGTTAGTTTCGGTGCGGATAAAAAAGGAAGACAGTCTACCATTATAGAGAACAAATTGTACGATATAGGGATCAGGACCAATACCCTTGCTTCCGGCAATGCCATTGTCAACGGCTACGTCCGCAATACACGTACCGGAGAACCCGTGGCAGGAGCGGCCATTACGGCAGATGGGCCGGTGATGACGAGGTTGTCCGACCAATATGGTTATTTTTCCCTGACCCTACCCAGAGGCCATCATAATTTAACGGTACAGGCCATCGGGATGAGGGATACCAAATTTCAGGTAATGCTGTATTCTGATGGGAAACTGGATATGGATCTGCGGGAACAGGTTATTACGTTACGAGAAGTGGTCGTGTCTTCCCAGAAGACGGCAAATATCAACAGGGTCCAGTTGGGCGTTGAAAAACTCAGCATACAGACCATCAAACAGGTACCTTCCGTTATGGGCGAGGCGGATATTCTCCGGGTAGTGCTGACGCTGCCTGGAGTGAAGACAGTCGGGGAGGCCAGTACGGGGCTGAACGTCCGGGGAGGGGCAGCAGACCAGAACCTGATCCTCTTCAATGATGCCACGATCTATAATCCTTCTCATTTTTTCGGGATGTTCTCTGCGTTCAATCCGGATGTAGTGAAGGATATCGAATTATACAAGAGCAGTATCCCCGCAAAATTCGGAGGGCGGGTTTCGTCTGTGCTGGACATTACCAGCCGGGAAGGGAATAAAAAAGAATTTCACGGAACGGCAGGTGTTGGTTTTCTAACGAGCCGGCTCACTCTTGAAGGGCCATTGGCAAAAGATAAGACCTCTTTTATCCTGGGGGGACGGACGACCTATGCGAATTGGTTATTGAACCTGCTTCCCGATGAGTACAAACATAGCCGCGGGTCATTTAACGATCTTAATCTGTCCATCAGTCACGAGATCAACCGGAAAAATAATTTGTATTTTACCGGTTACCTCAGCAACGACAAGTTCAATCTGAATAACGATACCACCTATAAATACGGTAACCAGAACATCTCGGTGAAATGGAAACATATATTCAGCAATAAGCTGAACAGTGTTTATACGGTAGGATTCGACAAATACCGGTACAATATCGGCAGCGATGCCAACCCGGTGAATGCCTACCGGCTGGCTTTCGATATCAGTCAGGCGAACGGCAAGGCCGACTTCGTCTGGTATCTCCATTCCAAACATACGCTGGATTTTGGCCTTAGTGCTATACGGTATACCCTTCATCCGGGGTCTTATCAACCCGATAAAGGGCAATCGCTGGTCGTTCCCGATGTGGTTCCTGCCGAGCAGGCCCTGGAAAGCGCTGTATACCTGTCGGACCGTTTTACGGTAAGCCCTAAATTATCCATCGTGGCCGGCCTGCGTTATTCCCTGTATAATTACCTGGGACCTCATTCCGTGAATATTTATGCACCCGGATTACCGGTCACCGGTTCGAACCTGGTGGATACCAGGGACTATGCCAGCGGAAAGGTTATTAATACCTACAAGGGGCCGGAATACCGCCTGTCCATGCGTTATGCCTTAACCACCAGTTTTTCCGTAAAGGCGGGTTATAACTCGCTGCGGCAATACACCCATGTCTTATCCAACACGACGGCAATGGCACCGACGGATATCTGGAAACTGAGCGATCCTAACATCAAACCCCAGTTGGGGGATCAGGTCTCCCTGGGATTCTACAAGAACCTGAAGTCGAATACCATCGAAACCTCGATAGAAGTATATTATAAAAGATTGAAGAACTATCTGGACTACCGGTCCGGTGCCACCCTGATCCTGAACCATCACATCGAAACCGATGTATTGAACTCCGGAGGTAAGGCATACGGAGTAGAATTGATGGTTAAAAAATCGGCCGGCAAACTGAATGGCTGGATAAGTTATACCTGGTCCCGGACCTTACTGCGTACAACGGATCCGAATGCAGGTGAAAAAGTGAACCGGGGAGAATATTACCCGGCTGATTTTGACATACCCAATGACGTTACCATGGTGGGCAATTTAAAGATCAATCACCGGTTCAGCCTGTCTCTGAATATGCTGTATTATACCGGACGTCCCATTACCCTGCCCATTGCCCGGTATTATTACGGAGGTTCGCAACGGGTTTTGTATTCCGACAGGAATCAATACCGGATACCGGATTATTTCCGCACTGACTTTTCCATGAATATCGACGGCAATCATAAAGTACATCAGTTTACCCATAATTCCTGGACGATCGGTGTCTATAATCTGACAGGAAGGAAGAATCCATACAACGTGTATTTTATCTCCGAAAATGGCGGAGTGAACGGATATAAACTATCCATTTTTGGAAGCGCCATTCCTTTTGTAAACTATAATATCAGGTTCTGATGAAAAAAACAGGTGTCAGCATATTTGTCATTCTCCTGCTTGTTTCCATAAGCCTGGGCCGCCTTTCGACCGGTTGCAAACAATCCTATGCGCCACCTGCCGTCTCCACCGACAGGTCCTATCTTGTCGTGGAAGGATTTATCCAGGGAGGAACCGATACGACCAATATCAGACTCAGTCACACCTTTCAACTGAGTGATACTTCCTATGTAACCCCTGAAAACAATGCGGATGTGCAGGTGGAGGGAAAGGACAATACCTCATTTCCCTTATATCAGACCGGTAACGGTAATTACCAGATCCCTTATCTTCCTTTGCAAACCGGAGTTCAATACCGGCTTCATATCCGTACTTCCGCTCAAAAAGAATATGTTTCCGATTATGTGGACATTCGGAATTCGCCGCCCATCGACAGCGTTAACTGGATCCGGGGTAATGACGGTGTGCAGATCTATGCTAATACACATGATCCGCAAAATGCCACCCGTTATTACCGATGGAGTTATGAAGAGACCTGGGAATTTAATTCTACCTTTTTTGCCAGTTTAACCATACAGAACGGGCAGATTGTCAATCTGAATCCCAATACTATATTCGATTGCTGGAAATCATTCTCTTCCAGCAACATAATAATCGCGTCGTCGGCGCGGCTCGCCCAAGATGAGATCTACCGGGAACCTTTGTTAAAGGTACCGGCAGGTTCCCAGCAGATCAGTGTCAAATACAGTCTCCTGGTTAAACAATACCCGCTGACGCAGGATGCTTACGCCTGGTGGCAGGAAATGCTGAAGAATACCGAGCAGATAGGATCCATATTCGGGATCATGCCAACGGGCACGAAAGGAAATTTGCACTGCCTCACGGATTCCGCCGAATTGGTCATCGGATATATCAGTGCCGGTTCTGCTGCCACCAAAAGGATCTTCATTTCTTCCGGCGATGTTCCGAACTGGGGTTATACGGTGGACTGCAAAAGCAGAGTAGTTCCATCGGATAGCGTAGGCTTTTATATTAGTAGCGGATATGACCTGATTGACATGAACTTCAGACCCCCAGGCTATAATATGGCCTATGGATCCTGTGTGGATTGTACCCTGACAGGGAGTAATAAAAGGCCCTATTACTGGCCATGATCAAAATTAAAGTTTACTACCGGGGCAAAATTCCACCGGACCAACATACCGACATGAACAAAAGACTTATCAGACTTATATTATTCTGTATTTATCACGAGATCTTTCGGAGGGCCCGGTCATTACGTCCTTCCCTGTTTTCGGGTTTTTGCCTGCTGTTGTTTTCCATGAGCGCTATGCCAGCTTCTTTTGCACAAGGGGATCAGGTTCAGTTGGGAGCATTGCCCGCTTCATTCAGGGAATACCGTGCCAGAGCGATGCAGGAAAAAATATTTGTTCATGTGGACAAACCTTTATACCTGGCCGGCGAAATCTTGTGGTACAAGATTTATTGCGTGGAAGGCTTTATCCATACACCCTTGGATCTTAGCACAGTGGCTTACCTGGAACTGCTGGGTAGCGGAGATAAACCGGCCATGCAGGGAAAGGTCTTATTGGAAAAGGGAGAGGGTAAAGGTTCTTTTTATTTGCCCCCTACACTAAATTCAGGGCAATACAAACTCAGGGCTTATACAAACTGGATGAAGAACCAGGGTGTTGATTGTTTTTTTGAACAGATGGTTACCATTGTCAATACGTTTAAGAATCTGCCGGTTGAATTACTATCGGATTCTATCCGACCTTCCTGGCATATTGGTTTTTTTCCCGAAGGAGGTAATCTGGTGAATGGGATCAGGTCCAAGGTAGCCTTTCAGATGACCGATACCTATGGAAAAGGAACAGTGGGAAGGGGTTGGGTGGTGAATGAAAAAATGGATACACTGACTACATTCCAGCCTTTGTTTTCCGGGATTGGGAATTTTAGTTTTAAGCCTGAATCAGGGCATTCCTATAAAGCCATCGTATTATTTCCCGATGGAAAGTCGTTGGTAATGGAAATACCGGCGGCCTATGGAAGTGGTTTTGCCCTGCAGGTGCGGGAAATGGAAAATGCACAACTGGGAGTACATATTTATGCCAGCAATGACCTCGCTTCCGGGGATGTTTCTCTTTTCGTACGGTCAGGAGGAGTGCTTCATCTGGCCGGGAGAACGGCTTTAACGGGAGACTCGGCCTTGGTATTGGTGGATAAAACCTTGCTGGGAGAGGGGGTGAATCAGATCACTTTATTCAACAGTGCAGGCAAACCTGTTTGTGAACGTTTATATGGTGTTCGTCCGCAAAAAGACTTGTTCATCGAGGCTGGCACCGAAACCATGGTATATGGCACCCGGAAAAAAGTGCAGCTGTCTTTATCGGCGAAAGGAGAGGGCGGGCAGTTTGTTCCCGCCAGTTTGTCTATGGCCGTTTACCGGTGTGATTCCCTCCAATCGATATCCACGGAAGGCACAGACATCTTTACCTATTTATGGCTGGGTTCCGATCTTAAGGGAAAGATCGAATCTGCGGAATCCTATCTGTCCGGTGACGGAGAGCAGGCCACGGAGATGTTGGATAATTTGATGTTGACGCATGGATGGCGAAGATTTCGTTGGGAAGATATTTTTCATAGCCCATCGAATTTGTCATCATTGACGCCGCCCGAACACCGGGGCCAGTTGATTACAGGACGGCTTACCAATTCTGCTACGGGTGAACCTGCCAAAGGGGTCATCGTCTTTTTATCGACTCCTGGTATCCAATATCAGTTTCGAACCTCGCGTACGGATCAAAAAGGTAAATTCGTGTTTGATATAAAAGACTTTTACGGGGCCGGCGGAATTGCCGTACAGACCAATACAGAAAAGGTTAATAACTATAAGATCGAAATTTTCAGTCCCTTCTCTGAGCAATATACCAAGGATACCCTGCCTGTGTTCGGTTTACGGGAGACATTACATAATATATTGCAGGAGAATAGCCTTGGTATGCAGGTGCAAAACGTATATGCGGGTGACAGTCTCAAGAAATACAGAATTCCGGCAATAGATAGTTTTCGGTTTTATGGTAAACCTGATTATACATACAAACTGGACGATTATGTCCGGTTTACGACCATGGAAGAAGTATTGCGCGAATATGTACGGGAGGTCAATGTGAACAGATGGCATGGGCACTTGCATGTATTGATGCTGAATGAACCATTGAAACAATTTTTTGAAGATAATAACACCCTGGTCCTGCTGGATGGGATCCAGGTGATGGACGATAAGATCTTTTCATACGATCCCTTAAAAGTAAACAGGCTGGAAGTGATACCCCGTCAGTACATCCTTGGTCCATCGACGTTTAGCGGTATATTGAGCTTTACCACCTATAAAGGAGACTATGAAGGGCTCGAACTGGATGCCCGTTCGCTACTTATCGATTATGAAGGGCTGCAATTGCCCCGTGAATTTTATTCTCCGGTATATGCGACGGATCAGGATGCCGCCAGCCGTGTGCCCGATTTTCGCAATCTCCTTTTCTGGTCCCCCGACATTCATACCGATAACCAGGGGAAGAAGGACTACAGTTTCTACACTTCCGATCTTCCCGGAAAATACCGTGTCGTCATTCAGGGAATTACCGAAGACGGTAAAGCAGGGGTGAAGTCCTTTGATTTTGAGGTGAAATAGGGTTTTCTAAACAATCCAATTAAGATATTTCATAAATTGAAATTTTATTTCATTTTATGAAATAAAATGACTACATTTGCTTAACGAAAGCGAAGCCAATGGTAGTTATAAGTTATAAGACGATCAGAGAGTTTAGTGATAAACACTATGATATTAAGGATGCTTTAAATATCTGGTATACAATTATTGAAAAAGCTGATTTTGCTAATTTCAATGAGTTGAGAACTGTGTTTAATTCCGTTGATGCGGTCGGTAATGATCGATATGTTTTTAATATTAAAGGTAATAACTATAGACTTATAGCATTAATTGCGTTTGGCATCAGAACAGTTTATATCCTGTTTGTCGGTACTCATTCAGAATACGATAAGATTGATGCCTCTACGATTAAATATAAAAAACGGTAATCATGAAAACATTAAAAACAGAAGCTCAATATAAAAAAGCAATGAGCGAGATTCTCGCAATTATGAATAAAGGGGAAGCTAATTTATCAAAAGCCGAAAGTGATAAATTACGAAATATGGCCCTTTCTGCGCAAGCTTACGAAAAAAGTATTTATACTATACCTCCGCCTTCTACCATTGAAGGAATGATTGAACTTAAAATGTATGAAAAAAAGCTAAAACAAAAGGAATTAGCTAAGCTGATGGGGCTTAGTGAACCGAAGTTGTCACAAATACTTACTGGCAAGAGAATGCCTGATATAGCCTTCCTGAAAGCTGCCCATCAAAAGCTGGGAATTGACGCCTCGTTTTTACTAAATCATGTATAACGCTATAGGTTTCATGCATGTTATTCCTTCAGTAACCCTCTCAAAACCTCTGTTATCTCCCTCGCTTTATTCAAGGTCATTAAATGTCCGCCCTTAGCAATGGTAATATCAGGTCGTACAAACCGATAGGGTAATACCAGGTCCTTTGTTCCATGAATATGGATAATCTTTCCGGGAATGGTCACGTTTTTCCAGCCGACAATAATATCGATGGCCCATTTCAAAAAAGCCGCATCAGTATCTCTTAAAATAGTGGCCAGTACTTTTTTATCTTCCCGGCCTGCGGTTCCGAAAAACCAGTTACTAAAGAAAGTCGGTTGTTTTAAAAATGCAGCAGATACTAATTTATGAAGCCGGAGGGAACGGGCTATCCGGTAATAAAATGGAATCTCGAACTTCGTTTTAGCCGAAGCAATCAGAATTACCTTTTGGGTCTCTATAAGTTTCGATATCTCTACAGCGACCATTCCTCCAAAAGAAAGCCCGATTAAAACAGGGTCCGGGGTGTCGATCTTTTGACTCAGCCTTCTGCAATAATTTTCAATACTTTCACCGGCCAACGGAGGTATCCATTGAATAAACACGGTCCTGAACCCACTTAGGTTAATATCCTTGAAAACCCTTTCATCTGTTCCAAGGCCGCCAAAAAGATAAATAGTGTTCATAGAAAAATAATTGCCGGAAATCTGATGTCCTGAACCCGGTAAACTCTTCCCCCTCAGCAATATTCGGAAAAAATGTTTAAACCTGATATGGAAACATCTTCTTTCTGCGTCTTCTTTTGCAAAACAAACTAAAGCTTTATATCCTGATCCATATCATGTTCAGCAACTACATCAAACCGGCCCTGCGGCATCTTAAGAAAGAAGGGAGCACAACAGGCATAAATATATTTGGCCTTGGACTAGGACTGGCTGTTTGCCTGTTGATCACCTTATTCATCACCGATGAATACAGTTATGACCGTTATAATGAAAAGGCCGGCAGGATCTTCCGGGTAGTATCCGATATACATATCAATGGCAATTCCCTCACTACGATTTACGGCCCATCACCACTGGCTCCTGCTTTAGCCAAGGATTACCCGCAGATTGAAAAGGCTGTTCGCATCCGGTACATGGGAGTGGGCGAATTGACTATTCGGTCGGGCAGTGAAAAAATAATGGAATCGAATGCGGTCTTTACCGATCCTTCTTTTTTCGAAGTATTTACGATACCCCTGATCGTGGGAGATCAGAATACCGCCCTGCTGGAGCCATATTCTATGGTAATTTCGGAGAACATCGCTAAAAAGTATTTCAATAGCCTGGACGTCCTTGGTAAAATCCTGGTAACCGGTGATTCCACTATTTATAAGATCACCGGGGTCATCCGGGAAATGCCGGCTCAATCCCATTTCCATTTTCATTTTATACGGTCTATGTCCGAATATACTTTCAAGGGGGGGCTGCAATGGGTAAATTTTTTCTCTTCAACCTACCTGCTGACAAAACCCGGTATTACTACCAGGGACCTGGATAAAATGCTGACGGCGACGGTAATAAAATATGTCGGGCCTCAATTACAGAACGAGATGCATAGCAGCCTGGCCGATCTGGCTAAGAACGGTGATTATTATAGATTTTATGTCATGCCCCTGACTGATATTCATTTACATTCCAATTTTAAAGGAGAGTTCGAATCCAACGGGAGTCTTCAAAGCGTTTATATATTCCTGGTCATCGCGGTTCTGATCTTACTGATCGCCTGTTTCAATTTTGTCAATCTGTCTACAGCCAGAAGTGTCGGTCGTTCCCGGGAGGTGGGCGTGAGGAAGATCCTGGGTTCTTCACGTCGGGACCTGATCTGCCGGTTCCTGGCGGAGTCCTTGCTGACCAGTTTTGCCGCCATGTTGCTGGCCGTACTGATAGCCCTTGTCCTGCTACCTTATTTTAATCAACTCTCCGGCAAACAGATGACCCTGATGGTACTGGGTAAAAGGGGCATACTCTTTGGTTTATTACCGGCTGCTTTGTTGGTTGGGTTATTGGCTGGAACTTACCCGGCCTTCTTTCTTTCTGCTTTTCAACCCGTTCTCGTATTAAAAGGGCGGTTGGCTACCGGATTTACGAACAATTGGTTACGAAATTGCCTGGTTGTTTTTCAGTTTGCCACGGCCATTTTTCTAATCATCTGTACACTGGGTATATACAACCAGCTTAATTATATCCGGAACAAGGACTTAGGTTTTAACCGGGATCAGGTACTTACGATAAAGAACACAAGCGGTCTTGGCCCGCAGGCCAGATTGTTCAAGAAGGAAGTAGAGAAATTACCCGGTATTACAGGCGGTACGATGACCGAATTTCTGCCTGGCCGGGTTTATGATGGATCCAGGGGTTATTTTAAGAATGCTTCGGCAGTAGCGGATCAAACCTATTTGCTGGGAAGCTGGAAAATAGATGCCGACTATATTCCCACGCTCGGGATGAAAATTCTTGAAGGAAGAAATTTTTCCCCTTCCTTGCCGACAGATTCTTCCTGTGTGCTGATCAATGAGACAGCTGCCCGTATATTAGGATATAAGGATCCTCTTCATGAATCGATTTATACCGGACCTGATCAGGTAGTAAGATACCCGATTGTGGGAGTGGTCAAAGATTTTAACGGAGGAACTCCCCGCGATAAAATTGAACCGATCGTATTTCATCTGGCGGAAAACACAAGGGCTATTTCTTTTAAGATTAATCAGGATAAAATCCAAGGGTTGCTACCGAAGATCAAAGGGCTTTACCAATCGACGGGAACGGCAGGCGGCCAGCCTTTTATTTATTCCTTTATGGATGATGATTTCAATAAGTTATATCAATCCGATCGGCGAACCGGTAAACTTTTTTTATCCTTTGCTTTTTTCGCCATTTTTTTAGCCTGCCTGGGTTTGTTCGGACTCGCGACCTATGCTGCGGAACAACGGATAAAAGAGATCGGGATACGCAAAGTGCTGGGAGCGACTGTTGGACAGTTGGTTGTTTTGCTCGCCAAAGATTTTCTGAAGTTGGTGATCCTTGCGGCCATTATTGCCTGTCCGCTTGCCTGGTGGGGAATGCACCGGTGGCTACAGGATTTTGCTTACAGATCGGCCGTTGGTTGGTTGATATTTGTCTTGTCCGTAGGATCGGCGGTATTGATCACTTTTCTTACGATTTCTTACCGGACTTTCCAAACGGCAAGAGCCAACCCGGTAATCAGCCTGAGAGAATCAGCCTAAAAAAATAAGCTTGAAAATCAGAACTCATCATCAAAGGATACTTTCTTATTCGATAATCTGACATAGTCCACTGATCCGGTTCCCTGGAATACAAAATCTATCCCGATAATTTTTGATCGGGTAATATGATCTGCCTGAAGCACAAATTTGCCATTCAAAAATATGCTGGCCTTTCCGTTGGCCGATTCGACCCTCACTTTGACAAAGTTGTTAAAATCTACGCCGAAAGCGGACAGGTCCTTTTCTTTTCCAGAGATCTTATAATCTGTAAAAAAGAAATTGATGGCAGATTCGCATCCTTTGGCGCATAGCGGAATGCCGACAGCGGTACCCTCACACAGCAGATAGATATTGCTCATTTGGCATACGGATGACCCTTCCCGGTAGTCATTTCTCAAAAAAGTTTCAAAGACAAAGTCGTCGGTATATATTTCTCCCAGATCAGGTACATTACAATAGGACAGCAGGGGCGCCTGGGGCGTCAGCGGGACATTCTGCGCTTTGATTTTTTCGATGGGTAAAGACATTTTCCCGTTGGAAACTACATCCTTTTTGTTAAAATAGACAGGCACAGGTGAAGCGGCCATGGCTGTAACCCATCCATCGGACCGGATCAGAAGATCCAACTCTTTAACAATCTGGTCATTGACCACCAATTTGGGGTTAAAAAAACCAGGGTAATAATAGATCAGGGTATGCTGATGCTGGTCTTTGGAAATTTTGGTCCGCAGCCTGTTATCCCAGGATTGCTGAAGGACCACGGAATCGGATGGCGCCTTGGTAGCATCAAAATTAAAAACCACGGAATTGGGTATACCGGCCGTTAGGATTCTTTTGCTGCTGAAAGCGTAATTACCAGGGGGGATCTTCTTTTTTATGGAAGGAATTAACCACATGGCGGCTGCAGCCAGGCAAATCAGCAGAAAGACAAAAATCAGTTGTTTTACTATCCTGGATTTCCCCCTGGCCTCCTTACGATTTTCAACCGGCCCAATACCTTCAGCCGGCATTTCCGGGAGTAGGGCACCCTGCTGGTAATCGCCGGCATTTTTTACCTTAAATTCCCGCCAGCTTTCATAGCCGATAAATTGCACCAGTGTATTGAGCGTATACATTTGGGGCAGGCCTTCGTATTTAACCTTTCCCCAGATCCGTTTAAGGGTTATGTGGCTAACCGAAGCGCCGGTTTCCTGCTGGATTTTTTTACTTAAGGCGATGAAATCCTGGTTTGCCCATTCGACGCTCTTACCCCAGCCGAGCTTTTCCTCGATCTTGTTTTTAGCATGGGCAAGAAAATCCAAGTCGGCGTGCATATGGGTATTAAACTTTATATGAGGCAAAGATATTTTAAAAGAGCCGATCTGTAGCAGTTTGTTCAGGTTTGTTCCAATAAGAACAACCTGGGAATTTGCCCCATCTTCCGTATTTCCGAAATTGCCTGGAAGTATCAACTATACAAGTACATGGAAAAATTGATCGGAACTGGCAGGATATTCTATGGAATTGCCATCGCAGCCGTTGGGTTTCAGCAATGCTTTTACGCTGATTTTCACCCCATGGTTTTACCACCCGGGCATACCTGGCTTCCCGCATTGGGGTTTTGGGCCTGGTTTTCCGGTGCCGCTTTCCTGGCATCCGGTGCCGCGATAGTTTTTGCGGTAAAGGTGAGAACTGTTTCGCTTGTTCTCGGAACCGTACTCCTGGCTATTTTTTGTTTTTATTATATTCCCTATGAACTATTCGTTGATCCTTATTATAAACATTTGGGAGAATGGGGGGAGGCTGAAAAAGAACTGGCTTTGTCAGGTGGCGGTTTTGTTATCGCAGGGACATATACCTGCGAAAACGGAAATACCCAAAAAAAACCTCTTTTTATCCGGTTCCTGGAAAAACTCATTCCCTTTGGCAGGATATTCTTTTCGATAACCATGATCAGCTTTGGCATCGATCATTTGTATTATACAAAGCCTATCTCAACCATGATCCCTGCCTGGATTCCGGCTCATATCTTCTGGACTTATTTTGCCGCCTTCGCCCTGATTGGATCAGGCATTACCATCATACTGAAGATCAAAGACAGGCTGACTGCGACTCTGCTGGGGCTGATGATCCTTCTTTGGTTTATCTTCCTGCATATTCCCGGGGCAATCGCTCATCCCTTTACGGATAAGGGGAACGAAGTGACCAGCGCCTTTTCAGCCCTGGCCTTTAGCGGAATTGCTTTTGTTATTGCAGGCAGTCGCTTAAGAAAACACCAATAAAACACTATATTGAAATTGAAATGGAAGGTATCTATGAAATTCATGAATCTAAGAAAATACAACCACCTATGATAATTCAGGAATCCAGGGAAATGCAACAATCTATGATAACCCGGGAATCGGGTAAAAGATTTTATGCTATCGATATTGCCCGGGGGCTTGTTATGGTCATTATGACCCTGGACCATGTCCGTGATCTTCTGCATGCGAACGCAATAGACCAGAGCCCCACCAATCTGGCGACTACGACCCCCCTGTTATTTTTTACCAGATGGATTACCCATTTATGTGCTCCGATATTTGTTTTTCTGGCCGGCACATCAGCGTATTTATCCTTTACCCGTAAAAACGATGTCCGGCAAAGCAGGATTTTTTTATTCAAACGGGGACTTTGGCTTGTCCTGCTTGAATTTTCCATCGTGAACGTTGGTTTGTTTTTTGACCTGGGTTTCCATAACCTGCTTTTCGAGGTAATCGCAGCGATCGGGGTTGGATTTATCCTTCTTTCCCTGTTCATGAAATGGTCCGCTAAAACCATCGGCCTTATTGGCCTGTTGATTATTTTTTGTCACAACCTCCTGCCCCTGATCTCATTTGGGGAAGGCTCGGTCCTGAAGGCTTTTTTGTCACCCTTTTACAGCCCCATAGGATTTCCCGTATCTGGCGGCCGCATTTTTATGATCGGTTATCCGCCAGTTCCTTGGCTGGGGATTATGATGGTGGGGTTCGCCACCGGTAAATTCTTTGATTGGCAGGAAACCCCGCGAAAAAGAGTCTTCCTAAGGTTGGCAATAGCATCCTTGCTGCTGTTTGTGTTTTTACGATTCCTCAATTTTTATGGTGACCCTGTACCCTGGTCATCCCAAAAAACGATGATCTATACCTTCCTTTCCTTCATGAATATCACCAAGTATCCTCCATCCCTCTTATATTCTTTGGTTACGTTGGGAATACTTTTTCTGATCCTGGCTTTTACGGAAGGGGTGAATAACAGGATCACCGCTATTGTCCGTGTTTACGGGAAAGTACCCTTATTTTATTTTATCGTTCACTTTTATATCATTCATACCATATTGCTCCTGATCCTTTTTTGCCAGGGTTTTCATTGGGCTGACCTTAATTTTTCTTCAGGGACATTCGGCAGACCGAAGGGGAAAGAGAGCGGGATTCCGCTATGGGCGGTTTATCCGGTATGGATAGCCGTCGTAGCTTTATTATATAAACCCTGTGCCTGGTTTGGCCATTATAAAGCGATGCATAAATACTGGTGGCTACGGTATATGTAAAAATCTCATTCCGATCGCAAACTCTTCACCGGATTGGCGATCGCTGCTTTGATGGCCTGGGAACTGACTGTTACCAGGGCAATGGCAACCGCGCCCAGACCTGCCAGGACAAACACGGACCAGCTGAAATCGATCCGGTAATCATACTTGTCCAGCCAGCCTTTCATCAACCAGTAGGCGAGGGGAGAAGCAATCAGACAGGAGACGCCGACAAGCAGGACAAATTCTTTTGACAACAGCATCACCAAATTGGCGATTGAAGCACCCAGGACTTTCCGGATACCAATTTCCTTGTTTCTTCTTTCCGCCATGAACATGGCGAGACCGAAAAGCCCAAGACTGGAAATAAAGATCGCCATTCCGGCAAAAATGCCTGCTAATTTGCCGACCTGCTTTTCCGTAGTGAACTTTTTATCGAAATCCTCGTCTGCAAAATGATATTCGAAGGGCAGGGAAGGATTGTATTTGTCAAAGACAGGTTGAATAGCCGTCAGGGTTTTGGAAAGGTCGGCGGTTGATTTAAAGCGCAGGAATATATTATTTACATTATTATAGCGGTTAAAAATGATAGCCAGCGGCGAAACTGTTTTGAATGGATCGGTTAGTACCACATCTTCCACGATTCCAATGATGGTAAGCGGGTTTGTTGCTGATTTCATTGTTTTGCCAATCGGGTTTTTATAACCGATCAATTTCAGCGCGGTTTCATTTAGGATCACGGCATTGGAATCGGTCTTATACGCTTTGGAGAAAAAACGCCCCTGTTTGAGTTTCAAACCTACGGTATTGCCAAAATCCCATTCCGCCATGATGGCATCCAATGCGATATCTGCATGCGGGTCTTTCCCTTCCCAGGAAAAATCACTCCAGATATTATAGGTGGCAGTCATCGGCTGCGAGGCTGTTGCCACCGATTCGATACCTCCTGTGTTCAGCAGATCCTGTTTTAATGCATCATAATGTTTTACCAGGTCGTTGCTTGCGGCAACGGAAAGCAGCCGCTTAGGATTATAACCGATAGAACGCTCCCTGGCATGGTTGATCTGTTGAAAAACGATAAAGGTGCAGATGATCAGACCAATGGAAATACTGAACTGTGAAACGACCAAAACCTTGCGAAAAGAAACAGCCCCCTTTCCCTGTTTGTTTAATCCTTTTAATATCCGTACAGGGAGGAAGGAGGAAAGATACAAGGCCGGATAACTTCCGGCGATCAATCCTGTAATCAGGCAAAACAATAATGCCGCCCCCAAAAGAGATATCTTCGTCAGATCGACCCTAATATTTTCAAACCCCAGATCGGCCAACTGAGGTAATAAAAGTTTAATTAAACCAAGAGAAAGAATAAAAGCCAAACAAGCGGTCAGCAGCGATTCTCCCAGGAACTGGAAGATCAGATCGATCCTTCTTGAACCAAGTGTTTTGCGAATCCCAACTTCTTTCATTCTGGTCTCTGAACGGGCCGTGGACAGATTCATAAAATTGATGCATGCGATCAGGAGTACAAAAATGCCGATGATGCCAAATAGCCGGACATAGGTTATTTTCCCGCCCGCATATTCTCCGTTCTTAAAATCATTATGAAGATGCCATTTACTCAAGGGGTGCAGGAAAAGTGTTTGATTTTTGAGGGTAGGGTCTTTTTCCATGTTCAGGTTCATTATCTTTTTGGAAAAGGCTTCCATCGAAACACCCTCCTTTAATTCTACGACATTCATCAGGAAATTATTCGACCAATTTGTTTTGTTGCCTTTGACCCAGTTGTCGTGATCGATTACAAACTGGTAAGGAGCCAGAAAATCAAAATCCAGGGTGGAGTTCTTAGGTACATCTTTTATCAGACCGGTTACCTGGAGTTCATACTGATTATCCAGCCGGACGGTTTTGCCAATAGGATCGGCGGTTCCGAATAAAACGTTGGCGAGGGATTCGGTAAGTACTATGGAATTGGGATCTTTTAATGCGGTGGCCGTATTGCCTTTTACCAGGGGGAACGTAAACATTTCTAAAAAATCAGGATCGACATATCTGCCGGCCCGGCTGAACTTATTGGTAGTGGTCATCAGGCTGTGGCTGGAGTTCCAGCTCAGACGGGAGGCATTTTTTACCTCCGGGTAATTGTTTTTCAATTCGTCGTGGAGTGGCAGCGGAGAGGATTCCTGGGTATTACGTTGATTATTGAAAATGGTATTTTTCATCACCATGGCCAGCCGGTCCTCATGTTGATGGAAATTATCGAAGCTGGTTTCCTGCTGTATCCAGAGACCGATAAGGAAGGCGAAAGCCATTCCTGTGGCCAGACCGAAAATATTGATAAAAGAGAGCGCTTTGGTCTTAAAAAGATTGCGCCAACTGATTTTGAAATAATTCCGGAACATGTGTCAAAAATTGATTGGTTGAATAATAACAATACCGGTAGATCTTTAACCCTGCCAAGGAAATGCCGGTTTTGTATTATGCTGGTAATCAATTTTTTATTCCTGGGTCACCAATTGGACTGTTCACTTTTAGTACAACCAGTGTCCGATTAATTCTTATCCTTTTTATTCCCCTGATCCGCATTCTTATTATCCTCTTCCTCTTTTTTCTTCTGTTCTTCTATTTTTTTCTGTTTTTCTTTATCTTTCTTTTTAAAATAACCACGTAATAAGAAACTGTGTTTGGCTGCCTCCATATTTTCATTCAGGCCCTCTGAACTCTTTTTGAGATTCTTCATGGTCGAACTGAGGTTCGTGGAAAGCGTGGTGTCATGAAGCAGTTTGCCCAGGGCGCCTTTTCCATGCACGATTCGATCGGAGATCTCCGCCAGGTTGGAGGTGATCAGGGCGGCGTTGTCCGCTGAAGTCTTCAGGCTGGCCATGATCGCATCGGTTTCAATGGGTTGACGGGAGCCAAGTGAATCGCCTTCCGCTACCATTGTCTGTGTAGGAGTTCCCGGAGAGATAACGACCACTTTATCCCCCATCAACCCTTCTGAGCCAATATTGGCCCTGGCGTCTTTTTTTATGAATTTCTGGATAGGTTTCTGAATGATCATCTGTACCTGAACAGTGGTATCATTGACCAGGGCAATCCCATCTACGGTTCCGATATTGATCCCGCCAAGACGAACATTGCTGCCGATCTTCAGACCGGCCACGGAATTGAACATCGCATTGACATGGATGACGGAGCCGAATTTGTTTTTTTGTTTACCGATATAATAAATTCCGGCAACGGCTACGATCAGAGCGACCACGGCGAACATTCCCAATTTCCATTTATAATTTTTTTCTTTTGGCATGGCAGTAAATTTTTTAAGGAAAAAATGATTTGATCCATTCGTCTTCCGATTTTTCCAGTTCTTCATAGGAACCTTCGGCGACGATCTGTCCTTCTTTCAACATAATAATTCGATCGGCCGTCATCTTTGCGCAGGCCATATCGTGCGTTATCGTAATGGAAGAAATATTATATTTTTTTTTGGTAGACATCATCAGTTCGCTGATCTCTTTGGAAGTGGCGGTATCCAGCCCGGTAGTGGGTTCGTCGTACAACATCAGTTCCGGATGAAGGATCAATGTCCTGGCCAGACCGATGCGTTTGTTCTGCCCTCCGGACAATTTGGAAGGCATCTGGTCGATAGCCTCCGCCAGGCCGACATTGTCGAGCGTTTCCTGTATAAGGGCATCCCGTTTTTCCTTGGGCATTTTCTTTTTATGTTGTTTGAGCGGAAAGGCAAGATTTTCCCGGACAGTCATTGAATCGTAAAGGGCGGCATTCTGGAAAAGAAAACCAGTCCGCAATCTCATTTCATTCAGGTCATGGTAATTGAGGGTGGAAATATCTTTACCGAATACCTTCAATTCTCCGGAATCCGGCCATTCCAGTCTGACCAGGCATTTTATCAGAACGGATTTGCCGGACCCGGATTTTCCCAGAACCACCAGGTTCTCTCCTTTATTGACCACCAGATCGATCCCTTTCAGCACCTCATGGTCTTTAAAAGATTTCTGCAGCCCCTTGATACAAACGACAGGTCCCTCAAAAGATTCATGGTGCTCTTCCTTCAAGTCTTCGTTATATTCTTTTATTTCTATATCCTGTACCATACGTGAATTATAAAATGTCGGTGATCTGGGCGGCCAGCAGATCGATGATAAAGACGGCGAGTGATGCAGCTACGACCGCTGAGTTAGCGGCTATGCCCACGCTTTCAGTTCCTCTTCGGGCATGATAGCCTTTATAACAGCCAATAATACCCACCACAAAACCGAAGAAAAAAGTTTTGATGATCGCAGGAAAGATGTCGATGAATTCCAGATGAGCCAGGGCCGATACAAAAAAGCGGCGGATGGTCGTGGTGTCATGGATATTCATCGCTACATATCCTCCGATCAGAGAGATCACATCCGCGAAAATGGTCAGCAGGGGGATCATCAGCGTCGTTGCCAGCACCCGCGTAACGACCAGATAACGGTATGGATTAACGGCGGAGACCTCCATGGCGTCGATCTGCTCGGTCACTTTCATGGAGCCTAATTCCGCTCCCATCCTGGATCCGATATTTCCGCAGCAGATCAGGGCAGTAATGACCGGCCCGATCTCTCTAACCACGGATACGGCTACCATGCCCGGTAACATGGAAACAGCGCCAAAAGTTGCCATAGACGGACGGCTCTGGATGGTCATGACCAATCCCATGATAAAACCTGTAAGACCGATGAGAAAAGTTGATTTATAACCAACCAGGTAACATTGATAAAGGATCTCTCTCCATTCATAGGGAGGCTTGATGGCTTCCCGGAAGAACCGGCCTGCAAAGGCGACCATATCTCCGGCGGCGTAAAAAAAACCTTTCAGGTCACTCCTTTTCTGGGTGACTTTTACTTTTGCTTTTTGATATGGGTTAAGGCTGGTATGCATAATGGCTTATGGTTTACATAACGGTAACAAAGCCATAGATTCAATTATTAATCCAAACCAGGATTTTTTATCCGGCAAGGGCTTTAAAACCTCCAAAACCGGCGGATTACCTGAAGATCCCGCACAATACTCTTTAAAATGACCGGGCAGGCAAGACCGTTTCTTTCAAAAATTGTGGAAATACTTCCCCAACTATTCACACTAAAAAATCTATATTATCGCTTACATTTGTTCCCTCCGGTATCTCTCATAAATTCCCAGTATGATATTGATCGTTGACGACAAGCCTGAAAATATTTTTTCACTCAAGACTATCCTGGAACTGAACTCCTTTCCTACGGATACGGCTTTGAGCGGGGAAGAAGCGCTGAAGAAAATCCTGAAGCAGTCTTATGCCCTTATTATACTCGATGTGCAGATGCCGGGAATGGATGGTTTCGAGGTGGCCGAGGCGATCAGCGGCTATAGCAAGGCCAAGGATATTCCCATTATTTTCCTTTCTGCAGCCAATACGGACAAAAAATTCATTACCAAAGGATATAGTTCCGGGGGAATGGATTATATCACCAAACCCATCGACCAGGATATTCTTTTGCTTAAAGTAAAAACCTTCTACCGGCTTTATGAACAGAACCGGGAATTGATCGAGATCCATAACAGTTTGCGGTCAGAGATAGAATTCCGGAAAAAGGTGGAGATGGAATTGCAGGATGCCGTGAAAAAAAAGGATGAATTCATCAGTATCGCCAGCCATGAGTTGAAAACCCCGCTCACTACCATTAAAGCTTATGTGCAGTTGCTGGACCGGTCCCTGGACGAAACGGATCCTACCAAGACCTATGTGGCAAGGGCCCTGGTGCAGATTCGCAAGCTGGACAATCTGATCGTTGACCTGTTGGATCTCTCCAAGATCGAGAGCGGCAAACTGAAATTCAACAAAAAGACCTTTAATTTCGAAACCATGTTGTCCGGGGCGGTAGAAACCATCCGGCAGACTTATCCTGACTATCAGATTATCAGGAAAGGTCAGGTGACAGACATTTGTTTATTCGGGGATGAAATGCGTATCGAGCAGGTCGTCATCAACTATCTGACGAATGCCATAAAATACTCTCCTGACCAAAAAGAGGTACATATCACGGTCTCCAGGAGGGAAGGCAACCGGATCTTCGTCCAGGTAAAAGATTTCGGGATCGGCATACCGAAAGAATTTCAATCCAATATCTTCAGTAAATTTTACCGGGTGGAACAGGCCTCGAACCGTTTCCAGGGGCTTGGGATCGGTTTATATATTTGCGCCGAGATCATCCGCAGGCACGACGGGGAATTTGGGGTAGAGAGCGAGCCCGAAAATGGTTCGGCCTTCTTTTTTTCCATACCGGTTTATGACGGGTCTTCTGAACAGCCCTGTCCCGAACAGCCTGTCCTGAATAAGCTGTCCTGAATAGCCTGTCCTGAAAAGAAAATTCAACGAAATAATAACAAACAAGCATAGTCCGATGAATAATACGAGTCAACCCCGGTTATTACGCAACCTGCAGATAGGTTTCGGATTATCGTTATTGATCCTGATCATTAGTTCTGTAGCCGCTTACAGCAGCATCCACAATTTGCTGGAGGGTTCCCGCTGGGTGTCGCATACCGACTCTGTGATCATCCAGCTGGAGAGCGCCCTTTCCACACTAAAGGATGCCGAAACGGGACAACGGGGGTTTCTGCTGACCGGTGATACTACCTTCCTTCAGCCTTTTAACGGTGCACAGGATCGGGCGCTGACCATTTCCGAACGTGTCCAGGCCATGACGATGGACAATCCGGTGCAGCAAGTGAACAGCGCAGACCTTAAGCGCATTATTGGCCAGCGGTTGAGCGTCCTTCAGGAGATCATCGAGCAAAAACGGTCCGACAATATTTATAACCTGTCCGATCTGAAAAGAGGCAGGGAATATATGGACCAGGCCCGCGAACTGGTGCAAAAAATGCAGGCAGAAGAACAGCGGCTGCTGGCCCAGCGAATGGCCCGGGTGGAGAAATTCTCAGAATACACCCCCATATTAATTCTTGTTGCCGCTTTTCTCTCCATCCTGATCACGATCTTTTTCTACCGGAGGGTATTTGGGGATTACCTGGAAAGAGCGGGTTTGTATAATGAATTAGAAAAAAAGGATGCCGAAATCTCGCGGCGCATAGATATCATCCGGGAGATCGCGGACAAAATATCGGAAGGGGATTACCAGACCCGTGTCTCGGATGAGCAAAAAGACGGGCTGGGCAATTTGTCGGGTTCCCTGAATAAAATGGCGGAATCACTGGAAGATTCCTTTCTGCAATTATCCGATAAGGAGTGGCTGCAGACTGGCATCGCCGGGCTGAATGAAGAAATGGTGGGTGAAACGAATATGCAGGTTTTGGTCTCGGATGTCATTGCGTTTATTGCCGGCTACAGCCGCAGCCAGCTGGGGGCTTTATATATAACGGATGGAGAAACGCTTCGTCTCCACGGAGGGTATGCATTGGCTGCAGAAGGCCGCCGGGAGACCCTGCGTTATGGTCAGGGGCTGGCAGGCCAGGTGGCCAGGGATGGGAGCACGATCCAGGTAAAGGATATAGATCCGGCCGGATGGGTGATCAGCCTGGCTTCGGGTGCGATCCTGCCCAAAACAGTAATTGCCTTTCCTTTTTTCTTCGAGAAAATGGTCAAAGGAGTAATCGAACTGGGAACGCTGGAATCCTATACCGATCGTGATCTTGAATTTTTTGCCTGCATAAGCGAGAATATCGGTATGGCGGTCAACAGCATCGAGACCCGTTCCCGTTTGCAGGAATTACTGGAAGAGACGCAGGCTCAGACCGAGGAATTACAGGTCCAGCACAGTGAAATGGAAAACCTGAACATGGAACTGGAAACCCAGGCAGAAAAATTGCAGGTATCCGAAGAAGAACTGAAGGTGCAGCAGGAGGAATTGATGCAGACCAATCAGGAGCTGGAAGAAAGAAGCCGTTCCCTTGAAGAAAAGAATCAGTTGATCCTTTTGCGCAACCTGGATATTCAGAAAAAGGCCGAGGAACTGACCGTCAGCACCAAATATAAATCGGAATTCATGGCCAATATGTCCCATGAATTACGAACCCCGCTTAATTCCATTCTTTTATTGTCGAGATTACTGACCGAAAATTCCACGCAAAATCTGTCTACAGACCAGGTTGAGTACGCGCGGGTCATTCAGAATTCGGGTCATGGGCTACTGTCTCTTATAGACGAGATCCTTGATCTTTCCCGGATCGAATCCGGAAAACTGCCATTGGAACATAGCCTGGTAAGGGTGGAGGGAATTGCCGATGATATGCGAAGTCTTTTCCAACCCATGGCCAAAGACAAAAATCTGGAACTACAGATCCTTACCCATCAGGGAACACCTGTCCAGCTGGAGACGGATAAGATGAGATTGGAGCAGATCCTTAAGAATTTATTATCCAATGCGTTTAAATTTACGCCGAAAGGAACCATTACGCTAAGCATATCTCCCTCGCCGGAACGAAAAAATTATCTGGATTTTACGGTAACCGACTCCGGTATCGGTATCCCTGAAAACAAACACCAGTTGATCTTCGAGGCCTTTCAGCAGGCGGACGGCTCTACCCGCAGGAAATACGGAGGTACGGGTCTGGGGCTTTCCATCAGCCGTGAACTGGCTAAGCTGCTTGGAGGGGATATAACCTTGACCAGTGTTCCTGGCGAAGGATCTCAATTCAGGCTGACCATCCCTCAATTCAAGCTGGATCCTGCCCTGGAGGAGCCGCTTGCAAGTGCCGGTTTTATCGGAGGCGAGCTGGTACAATTACACGGAACAGTACAGCAGGGCCTGCCCCCATCCGGAGCGAACCATTCGGGATGGGGGCAGGAAACGGATCGCCCGCTGTTAACCTTGACGCAGATCCCGGCGGATATTCCCGATGACCGGAACAGCCTGGTTCCGGAAGATAAAATATTGCTGATCGTTGAGGACGATCCTCATTTTGCACGGGCCCTTCTCGACTTTACCCGGAAAAAAGGATATAAAGGGATTGTTTCGGTCAGGGGAGATCTTGCGCTTACCCTGGCAAAGTTGTACAAACCCCTGGGGATCCTTTTAGATATCCAGCTGCCGGTTAAAAATGGATGGGAGGTCATGGATGAATTGAAACGGGATCAGGAAACCAGGAAGATCCCTGTCCATATCATTTCTTCCTTCGAAGTAAAAAATGAAAGCCTGCTGAAAGGGGCCATTGATTTTATGCGCAAACCGGTTGGCCCGGAAGATATGGACCTTTTATTTAAAAAAATAGAGGTTGCGCTTAACCGGGGGGCAAGGAAAGTGCTGATCGTGGAGGACAATGCCAAACATGCGCAGGCACTGGCATATTTCCTGGCCACGCATGATTTTCGGGCGGAGGTAAGCCAGAGCCTGGAAAAAAGCGTGGAGTCTTTAAAAGGAACAGGAGTGGATTGTGTTATCCTGAACATGGGAGCGCCGGATATGAAAGCCTATGAGACCCTGAATTCCCTAAAGCAGGATCCTGCCCTGGCGGCCATTCCGATTATCGTTTTCACGGGTAAGAACATTTCAAAAGGAGAAGAAGGCCAGATCAAACAATACGCCGATTCCATTGTGGTAAAAACCGCTCATTCCTATCAGCGGATATTGGATGAAGTTTCCCTTTTCCTGCATTTGGTGGATGAAGGCAAGGAAAAGAAACCCGGAAATGCATTGGGGAAATTGGGTGGATTGGACGAGGCGCTGAAAAACAAGACCGTCCTGGTAGCGGATGATGATGTTCGCAATATCTTTTCACTCACCAGGGCATTGGAAAATCATAAAATGAAAGTGCTTTCGGCCATGGATGGAAAAGAGGCGCTAGCAGTAATAGAGAATGTTGCCATCCCGGTCGACATCATTTTGATGGACATGATGATGCCCGAATTGGATGGTTATGATACCATTGCCCGTATCCGGAAGGATCCGCGTTTCAGGGATTTGCCCATAATAGCGGTGACGGCCAAAGCCATGGCGGGTGACCGGGAAAAATGTATTCAGGCAGGCGCATCGGATTATATATCCAAACCGGTGGACATCGATCAGATGATATCCTTATTGCGTATATGGCTCTATGAAAAATAATAAATACCTGCATGGAAATATCCGTCATACAAGAAGAGGAGCTGGAAATATTGCTGAATGATCTGTTCACCTTGTATGGGTATGATTTTACCGGCTATTCCAAGGCCTCCCTCCAGCGCAGGATACAACGTCTTTTTTCGGTGGATAAATTTCCCGGTTTTGCAGAATTCAGATATCGTTTGCAGAACGATGCTTTTTATTTCCGCCGTTTTGTAGAAGAGATCACGGTGAACGTAACCGAAATGATGCGGGATCCCTCTTTTTACCGTACGTTACGGAGTACGGTACTTCCGGTGCTGGCTACCTATCCGTTTATCCGGATCTGGCATGCCGGTTGCTCGACAGGGGAGGAAGTGTATTCGATGGCGATCTTATTAAAAGAAGCGGGTCTTTTGCATAAATCTTTGTTGTATGGCACGGATATCAATCCCCTGGTCATCGAAAAGGCCCGCAAAGGGATCTTTCCCATCAGCCAGATGCAAAAATATTCCGGGAATTATATCCAATCCGGGGGAGTCAGGGATTTTTCTTCCTACTATACGGCTAACTATCAACTGGCAAAATTCAATGCCGATCTAAGCAGGAAGATGATCTTTTCGACGCATAATCTCGTTTCGGATTATTCCTTTTCAGAATTTCAACTGATCCTTTGCCGTAATACCCTGATCTATTTCGAAAAGGAATTACAGGCCAAGGTCTTTAATCTCTTTGATTACAGCCTGGAAAAGTTCGGTTATCTCGCCCTGGGATCAAAGGAGTCTCTCCGGTTTTCCCCTATCGCCGGGCGGTACAGGCAGGTCGGTAAAGAAAAAATTTGGAGGAAAGTCATCCATGAAGCAGATTAAATTGATCGTCATCGGAGGGTCTGCAGGCAGCCTGCAGGTTTTGCTCAATATATTGTCGGTTATACCCGCGAACTTTCCTATTCCCATGCTGGTCGTCCTGCACCGGAACAGCGCCTTCGAATCCAGTTTGGAAGAATTGCTCGCTTCCAAAACAAAGGCGATCATAAAAGAAGTGGAAGAAAAGGATGCCGTCACGGCTGGTACCATCTATATCTGTCCGGCAGATTATCATGTGCTGATTGAAAAAGAGCATAGCTTCTCGCTGGATTATTCCGAGCGGGTGAATTACAGCAGACCGAGCATCGATGTCACTTTCCGTTCCGCTGCAGACGCCTATGGGGAGGGACTGGCCTGTATCCTGCTTTCCGGCGGCAATGCCGATGGCGCGGAGGGATTGGAGTATGCAAAAATAATGGGTGGAATGACCATCGTCCAGGATCCCGCTTCGGCAGATGTATCCTATATGCCGGAACAGGCCATTGCCAGGACAACCGTCGATCATATCCTTCCTGCTATGGAAATTCCTGGTTTTATCAGCCGGTTAGGCCTGGCCTTCTGATTTATGAAAAGATAATCTTCAAAAATAACTTAACCATTTTTGTCTGGCCTGATTGGCTCTTTTATACCGATCGAAACTTCTGCACAACGGATATAAAACCAGCATCACGCCGATCCAGATCAGGTATACGATCGCTAAAGAAAACCCGTATCCTCTCAATTGGGGATTGGCGGTTACCCAGCCCGTCAGAATCATATCGGTCCATTTATGATCCGTGAGTGTCGCTCCAAAAATGGCAAGCAGGTGAATAAAATAAATATGGAGGATGTAAAAGAACATGGGCACCCTGCCAAAAACAGTGATCTTTTGAGTCAGGGCATTCAGGGGTTTTTCGGCAAAGGCCAGGAACAGGAGAGAAGGCCCCAGGGTCATTAATACATATAAAAGGGAGGGTGGATACTTGGTGGTATTTAAAAAGGACATCGACGAATAGAGTCCGTTCTTTTGTACGGACCAATGCGCGTGATCGCCATAAAAATTGCCGGATCGTAAAAGGATGAAAAGGGCGATGGATCCAAGACCGAGCGATATAAGATTCTTTTTTCTCCGGACCGGATCATAGCCGGCCGTATAAATGCCTCCAAGACAATACCCGAGGGCGATGATACCGATCCAGGGAATTATGGGATAACCCATGAATACCGCAACCGGGCCAAAACTATAAGGGCTTTGTTCATGCAGGGCTGCCCAGAGAAAATGGGAAAATTGGGTTCCGGGTACATGCACCTGGTCCAATAAATTATGAGCGCCTACCAGTAAGATCCCTATAAAAAGGATCAGGCGCCGGTCGAGGTAGATCAGGGCGGAAAGGACGATCATACTTATTCCGAAGGCCCAGATCACCTGCAGGATATAAACCGGGTAATGAGGGTTGAATGACCAGCCCAGGGTGATGAGGAACAGCTCTGCCAGTAATAGCCAAACTCCCCTGGTCAACAGGAAGAAGGATAATTCTTTTCTGCTCCGTTTGGCGCCATATAAAAAGGCCGAAACTCCTGCCAGCAACATAAATACGGGTGCGCAAAAATGAGTTATCCAGCGGGTAAAGAAAATGGGCGGGCTGGTTTGGGAAAGATCTGTGGGATCGAAAAGATAGGCACTCCCGTGAAAATAATCCCGTACATGATCGAGAGCCATAATGATCATGACAATACCTCTTAAAAGATCGATGGATTCAATACGTTTTGTTTTAACTGCCTGTATCGTAGGGGCAGTAGCGGGGATGGGCATAATTAGCTGGTTTGCTTTCTTAGTACCGCAAACTTAGCAAAAAAAAGAATTAAATACTAAAAAAATCAAATTTTAAGAATATAATTCTGATATTGGCCAGAGATAGCCGCCGTTTATATTGTTTTGTGTCCCTTATTTTACGGTAGCGGCACGACTGATCGCCTGTTGTACGATAGCTTCCAGTTCAATAATATCGAAAGGTTTTTGCAGGAAATAGTCTGCCATGGCTTCCCGGGCTAACTGAACGGCATTGCTGTTGGCGCTGAAAAAGATCACCGGAATATCCCTGAGTTCCGGATCCGCTTTCAACGCCCGGGTGGCCTCGATCCCGCCGGGTCCGGGTATCCAGTTATCCATAAGGATAACATCCGGTTTGTAATTCCGGACATGTTGCTGTACCTGATTGGAGTTATTCAGCGTAGAGACATCAAACCCTTTTTTCCTCAGTACGATCGTGCAAATCTGGAGTATATCCAGATCATCATCCAATATAAGGACCCTTTTGTTCATGGTGTAAAATTAATTGCTTCCAGGCTTATGGTTGCCAAACCCTAGGTTAAAAAATTCGTGCCAGGATTTTTTAAAGGGAGTACTGGGGAGGAAGAAGGGGTAAAATTGAAAAAGGGTGGACAAAATTGCCCACCCTTGCCATAAACCAACAATTTAATATCCGGGATTCTGGATAATATTCGGATAGATATTGAGCATTGATTGAGGAACGGGTAACAGATTATTCTTGCCGGGGACAAAACCTTTAGACCCTAATACAGGTGCTACGGTTCCCCATCTGATCAGGCTGCTGAACCGGTCTCCCTGTCTGTACATCTCCTTTTGCCAGGTTTCGGAAAAAACCGTATAGGCATTGCTGACAGACGTGAAGGATGCTGTACCAAGACCGTTGCGGGTCCGGATCGTGTTGACCAATATCGCTGCATTGTTGAAATCGGCTAAATTGATCCTGGCTTCTGCATTGATCAGGGTAATTTCCCCCAAACGCAGGACAGGACATAGGGTAACCGTAGTATTGGGAAAAGCGGTTGCATTATAATACCAGCTTGTCGTACTCCCGATCTGTGAGAATACAGGCGACCAGATGGTTTCAGGAGTGACCTCCTCATTGAGCCAGGAATTGACAGGAGACAAGGTAAATACCGCGGCATCTATGATCTGATCGCTATAATCCCTTGCTTTTGTATAATCCTTTTTCCAAAGCGCCGCTTTTGCCAAAAGACCCAGGGCCGCATATTTGGTAAGCACCTGTTTATCTCCGGTCCTTGTCAGGGGCAACCCCGATAACCCGGCGCCAAGATCATTGGTGATCGAATCATAAATAACGGAAGACGGACTTTTACTGATATTGGGAATAAAACTACCCGCCAGATCGATCTGGACGGGAATATCCCCGAAATAAGTCAGTAATTCCAGGTAGATAAAACCCCGCAATACTTTTGCCTGTGCGATAAGGTCATTTTTCTGACCGGCAGACAGGTTAAGGGTGGGAATATCCCGCAGCAGATGATTCAACCTGGGAATATTCGTAAAATAAGCATTGCTCCATATTTTATCCAGTTCCGGAGAAAGCCCGGTATGGGTAAAATTATCGTAGACGCAATAGGAATTACTGGTTTCGCATATGGCGTCGTCACTCATCATTCCATCGATGAGCAAAAGATTTTCATAGACAGGTCTGATCCCGGAATATACGGAATTCAGCAGGGTTTGGACATCTTCCTGGGTTTTCAGCGGTTCAAATGCATTACCCATGGAAAGATCCAGCGCTACCGGCTCACCTTTGACGGCCGTAAAATTTTCGAAAGGAAGGGCGGTAATATCATCGCGGTTGATAATCTCGTCTGCATTTACATCTTTATAGACGAAACCTCCCGTGCCGTTAAGTTGCGGACCGGCGCTTGCATAACCCAGGTAGGTTCCTTCATATAGCCCGGAATATTGGTTCAGTACAGAGTTGATGGCACCTTTGGAGGCAACCGCATAATAATGACCCGCGCCGACGATAGAGAATACCGCTTTTCCGTCTGATCCGGTAACGGCTGTATAGGCTGCAGGTTTACCTGCCGCATAATCGGCTTGTGTAAAGTACAGGGAGACCGTCGCCTGTGCGGCCGGATCGCCTTTAGGTTTGACTGAAGTCCATTGCGTGGCATCCCAAACCGAAATGACGATGGGACCAACGGCCCTGAAAAGTTGCCTGGCTATATACACGGCATATCCATCCCCGGAAAGGAAAATCGTCGTTTGAATGACCACACCGTTCACACGGGTTGTATCTCCATTTACGGTTATGGTCAGTGTTTTTCCGCTGAGGGTGGTAAGTACCTTGTTATCGGTAAGATCCGATGATTTCAGGATCCCTTTTACGATATAATCCTTTAACAGGGAAGAGTCCGGGAAATAGGCCCCGGGTGGGGGTGTTCCACTCCCGAAGGCGCTGTTGGGCAGCGCAAAGACGGTGATGCCGCCAGAGATCTCATCGCTGCTTAAAGTGACCTGGCCGAAAAAACTGTTGAAAGAATCTAAACTGTCTGTTTTTGCGAGCTGGGAACTTATGGTCTTGGCCAGTCCGTCCGGAGTGGAGGGCGGCGAAGTATCGCTTTTTTTACAGGCGACAACCAGGCTCATACATATACAAAAGATCCAATACGATAGTTTCATGGTACGGGGTTTTCATTAAGATATTGAATCGCAAAGCAAATAAATACTTTGTAAAGATCCAAATCTACCGTACCCGGATAAACGAATTTTTTTTCTGCGTATTTTTACGGAACCAGATAGTATTTTGCCGCAGTGTTATACAGGATAAATTCACGACGATCTCCGGATGAATATCATGATCTCCGGATGAATATCGGTTTTAAAGTGAACCAGGCCAGGGCCGGGAAAAAATGCATGGGGATGGCGAGGCCGGGGAATAATTCCGGGGTTTCCTGGGTGAGGGGCAGTTTTGCTGCAATAGGAGCAAGGATAGTCGCAAAACTCAGTATGGTGAAAAGGAGATTAAAAACGATCTCTCCTTTTTCTTTCAGCCATTTATCAAGGGCCCAAAAACCAACAGCAGCCAGGATCGTACCAAAAATACTGGAGGCAAAGATCATTACCGGGTTGACTACTTTTGAAAAGTCTGCTTCGTTAGCGGAATGATAGACCTTGTTATAGATCAGGGCAGCGACTGCCGCCAATATTCCGGATACGATTCCCAAAAACAATGCTTTTTTAAACATGAGGTGCTTTTTATTTTTTTATAACAGGTACCGATATGTCGATTTTGATCTGCTCGGCAACATCTCCGCCAGGTTTACCCAGTTTAAAATCATTCCGGTTCACCGTGAAGGAGCCCGTAAATACGGCTCCTTTAGGAGTTTTCTGGAAAGTGAAGGGAATGGTTACTGATTTCTTAACCCCATGAACTTCGAGATCGCCGGTCACCTGGTATGCATTGCCTGCCTTGACGAACTTTTGGGAGACATAATGAATGGTTGGATACTTGGTTACATCGAACCATTCGTCGCTTTTGGCGTGTTTATTCTGCAGACCGTTACCGGTATTGATGGACGCGGCATCGATCGTAATATCGAATTTCGAGGCAGCGGGATTCTGTTCGTCGAAGGAAAGATCTCCTTTAAAACCCTTGAAGATTCCCGAAGCATCATTGCTGCTGAAATTGATCGAATAACCATCTGCAATCTGCCAGTTCTGGGCGGCAATAAAGGTAAAGGCACTGGCAGTCAGGATCAATACGGCTGCTACAGGATACACTAACTTCTTCATAACTCTGCTTTAACGATTAAAAATGCTGTAATAATAAAAAACGTAAGTAATAAATAGGAATGGTTGGAAAAATCTCCCGGGATCCGCTCCTTAAGTGGGAAGGATCTCCCGGGAGATTTTTTATCATTCCAATAGGCTGTAGGTCTGTGATAAATGCTTAGTCTTTAATAAATTCTGCGTTGGCGTTCAGCGCCACTTCATCGCTGAGCATAGTTGCGGGGAAGCCGGTTGCAATACCGAAATCCGTACGTTTGATCGTGCCGGTGACTTTGAAGCCTCCCACGGTTTTTTTGCTCATCGGGTTTACTACCGTACCATTAAAAACGGCGTTCAATACGACTGGTTTGGTAACACCATGAAGAGTCAGATCACCGGTCACCTGGTAGTTTTTGCCGCTCAATTTCTTAAAAGAGGTGCTTTTGAAAGTAAGCGTGCCATATTTGGCTGCATCGAAAAAATCAGGGCTTTTTAAATGTTCGTTCCTTTTTTCATTCTGGGTATTGATGCTGTTGACATCAGCTGTCAATTCGACTACCGCATCGCTCAGATCGTCTTTGGAAGAAGTGATCTTGGCATCAAAGGAGGTGAAAGAACCGGCAATTTCAGAAATTCCCATGTGCCCGATGGAGAAATTCAGCTGGGAGTGGTTTTTGTCCGCCGTCCAACCCTGGGAAAATCCTGCTGTCGCTAAAAGAAGAAATGCTGCTGAAAGAAAAACGATCTTTTTACTCACTGACATAATTGATGTTTTTTGGTGTTCGTGAATCTGGGATTTCATTTGTTTTTTTTTGGTTGATTTATTGATTTTTTGATGGATAGCCTTCACGGGTGCATTTTATGTTTACATATTTCACAGATACATATTTCATGAATACAGTACGAAATTCGACCCATACGGATTTATTATCCTATACGGTTTAATTGGCAAAATGGCTGTTTTTATGATTGGTCAATTCAATGACCAAATTCTCTTTTGAACGGCGAACTTTTTTCTGTCTGGCTAACCAGTCATTCGTTGAATCCCGGTAACCCAGCGGTAATAAAGTTACGCTGCGTAAACCTTTTTCAGGTAATCCCAATAATTGATCCAATTCTGTATTGTTAAACCCTTCCATTGGGGTCGCATCCACTTCTTCGGTGGCAGCGGCGGCGATGGCCGTCCCAAAGGCGATATAAGTTTGCCTGGCGGCAGATTGGAAACGTTCTTCCTGGGTTTTGGATGAAAAGACACCCTTCACCTTGCTCCGGTAGGCTTCCATGCTTTCGGCCGGTATATTCCGTTCTTTGATCAGATGGTCGAAAAAATCGTCTATCTGCGGATCGGTAATATTATCCCAGGCGGCAAAAATGAGTAAATGCGAAGCCTCGGTGATCTGTGGTTGATTATTGGCGACCCCTTTTATCTTAGCTAACCATTCCGGGTCCGTAACCACGATAATATTAAAAGGCTGGAGACCGACGGCAGTAGGAGCCAGCCTGGCTGCTTCTAAAATGATATCCACTTTCCCCTGCGGCACTTTTTTGCCATTCATTCTTTTGGTAGCATAGCGCCAATTCAGCGCTTCCAGTATGTTGCTCATTTAATTGTTTTTATTGTTTTTGTTAGTACTAGTATAAATCCTAGCGTTATTATTAATTATAACACTGTTAGGGGTAGGGGCAAAAAAAAGGAAACCCTTTAAACCTGATTTAACCTAGCCTCGGTTTCCGCTGCTTAATACTCCCTGTATAAAACTACAGAGCACATCTTCCAGCACCTTTTCGGCCAGGCCGGTGTGCTGACCGGGTTTGCCCAACATATTGATCGAAACCAGGCCATGCATGGTAGACCAGAAAGATTGATATTTAAGGAACGGGTCGAATGGAGCCTCTTTACCTTCCGGGATCATAGCCACTATGCTTCCGGTGATCACGGTATTGAGATCGGCCATTTCCGGGATCCTCCTTACCGATTCACAGGTAGGTATTCCCAGGCCGAACATCAACTGGTAATATTCTTTATTGGAAAAAGCAAAATCCCAATAGGCCCTTCCCATGGCCCTGATCTGATCTTCTGGTTTGGGCTGTCCCGCCTTGGCCTCTTTTAATTTTTCAATCATTAACCTGAAGCCTTTCCTGTTGAATTCCAATAGGATAGCATCTTTGTTTTCAAAATGGGCATAAATGACCGGTACACTATATTCAATCGCATCGGCAATCTTCCGGATTGAAAGCGACTGCCACCCTTCGGTGACCACCGTTTCCCAGGCCGAGTCCAGGATACTCGCCCGAACCTCTTCTTTCTGCCTTAATTTCCGATCTGTAATGCCCATTTGATAATGATGTTACTTTTTATAACACCGTTAGCAAATATACGAATGTTTTTATTATCGCCAAATCTTTTAGGGGGCTGGCATGGTTTTTTTAACATTTTCCTCTGTTTGAACAAACCCTGTTTCTACCTAATCTCTCCTTTCCCCTTATCTTTAAGTCCCTTAACGCCTGCAATATGAAGCTTCAAAAAATTAATGTCGCCCTGTCCATAACCTTTTCGCTGTTTTTTCTTTTTGCTGCTCCTGGCTTGCAGGCTCAGGATCTGGCTGGTAAGGCAAATACCTTTCTAAAGCTTCTCGACTCAGCACAACGTATACAAACTACTTTTCCATTCGATGACGCAGAACGTTACCGGTTCAATTTTGTGCCCCTGGACAACCGGAAAGGAATCTCCATGAATGAGCTGAATACGGTTCAGCAGGAGGCGGTGATGGATTTGTTAAGAACCTGTCTCAGCGAACCAACGGTAAAAAAAGTGAAAGGCATCATGCAGCTGGATATTATCCTGAAGGAAATGGAACATCGTAAACCCGAAGATCATTTTCGTGACCCGGGTAAATATTTTGTCAGCATTTTCGGCATACCTGGTGCGGGAACCATCTGGGGATGGCGATTTGAGGGACATCATGTCGCCTTTCATTTCTGCGCCGATAAGAATCAACTGGTGGCCGGTACGCCAAGTTTTCTCGGCTCCAACCCGGGCATAGTGCTCAATGGCCCCCAAAAGGGCGAGGAGTTGTTAAAAGAAGAAACGGACCGGGGATTCGAATTGATCCGGGCGCTCTCCAAAGAAGAATTAAAAAAAGCCATTATCGATTCGGTGGCTCCCGGCGAAATAATCACCGGCACGGACCGGAAAGCCATGATCGATCATCCTACGGGGATCCGGTATAAAGAGCTTTCGCCTCCAAATCAGCAGTTGCTGCTTCAGCTCATTAGTATATATGTGCACCGGTATACAAAATTATTTGCCGACGATATGCTGAAAGAAATACAAACCGCAGGTCTGGAAAACCTCTGGTTTACCTGGGCCGGTTATACGAAGCATGAATTGGGCAAACCTTATTATTACAGGATCCAGGGACCAACCATTATCATCGAATACGATAATATTCAGAACAATGCCAACCATGTGCATACCGTAATTCGTGATCTTAAACATGATTTTGGCGGCGATCCCTTACTGGAACATTACCGCCAAAATCATTAACAGCAGGATCATTAACCTTTTACAGATTCTTAAGATTCTTCGGATTATTCCAGCATATTCCTACAGGTCTTTCTGATTGTCGGCCATATTTCTATCCAATAACATTTCTTCCGGATCGATGGCGACCCTGTCAGGCTTACCATGTACGATGAGTTCGATAGTCTGGATGCCTGAATGAAACCAATGTTTTTTCAGATAGATCTCATGTGAAGGGCCCCGACCTTCCTGTTCTACCGTGTATAGGCCGATAGCCATATAATCATGGATCACCGGAGCTGTCCGTTCATTTCCGGAACTATCCGCATAGGTTTTTCCGATCCGGACGGTAAGGCTTACTTTGTATTCGTCTTTTCCTTTCAGCGGGCTCACGGAAGCTGCCACTATTTTATTATCATAGAAGCAGACTTTTTCCCAGGTATCGGTCAGATAATAGCGGAAAGAATCCGGAACATGGCGTTGCAATACCCTGTAGAGATCTTCGCTTCCGGCATAAGGGCCTTCTTTCCGGAAAGCATAAACTGAAAGGAATTCCCGCAAAGCGGCGTTGAGGCTGTCTTCTCCGATCAGGTCCTGAAGACCGTATAGTACGACGCCGGTTTTTTGATTCCATTCGCTGTAGCGGTCGGCATGGAGAAGGTCATTCTCCTTAAAAAGATTATTCCGTCTTCCCCAATTGTAGCCATCTTTTTCCATCCTCAGAACCCTGTCCCCTTCTTTGAACTTCTTTTCCATCAGCATGGCTGCATATTTCGCCAATCCTTCTGAAATGACCAGGGAGCCGACCGTATTATTGGGAGCGACCTGGAATCCCCACCATTGCCTGGCCAGGTGCTCTGCTGCTGCATAATAGCCATAATCGAATTTATCCGGCTCCCTAATGTCAGCATTCCAGTAAAAACGTTCCGAAAAAATGGTGATATTGGGAAAAGAAGCGTCCCCGGGTCCGTAAACAGACCCTTCGATGAGACGGAATTGTTTTTCAGGACTGGGGCCAAATACCCTGGAATAAAAATGTAATCCTTCCTTGTATGCTGCGGCCAAACGCGGAACATTTGCCCCGTGGGCAGGGTCATACCAGATCTCAATCGCGACGGATCGTTTCGTGAAATGCTGTTTTCCAGGTATCTGTTCTCCGGACAAATCTTCTTTTTCCAGCATCACCGTATCTTTCCAAACCGCGTATCTCCCGGAGAGCATGGCAAAAGGCCAATAGGTCACCTGTTTATCGATCGTGATATCCTTGTCCTGTACATAATGAAAATAATTTCTGCCGCCTTTTTTCCATTGTTTAACCAGTGTTCCGGGAGCCAGCGCCGTCTGGTCACCAGCGGTGCTAACGGTGATATCCAGATTCAGAAGAGGTGTCTCATTTCCAATGGACAGGCTGTGTGAGCCTTGCCGGTCATTATGCGGAATGGGCCTTGGGACCTTTTCCGGCAGTCCATTTTCTTTTCGTTTTTCATTATCACTTAATTCATCATCCTCATCATAACCCATGCCGGGTAATCCACCGGTAAAAATGGTTCCGTTCCGGAGCAGGTTGGCGGCATACAAACTATTTTGAAATCCGGAACTGCCTGCCCGCGCATAAACTTCGACCAGCGCCGTGTCGCCGGGCATCAGTGGTTGTGGGAACCGGTAGAGCCGGTATTCGCCTGCTTCTTTCCTGGGTCTGAACAGGTTGAACTTCCCCCTTGGATAATAAAGCGGAAGGGTATACGACAGGTCCTGACTGTTATATCGAAACGTATATTCCGCCACATGATCGCCATCCAGCAGCAGACTATCGACCGGCTGATCATGCTTATTCAGCAGGGTCAGCCAGGCATGTGTCTCAGCCTTTTGCCCATCCGGGTACAGGTCGGTTTCCAGACGCATGCGGGTAACAGTTGGTAAAGGCAATCCGGCATACTGTTTTAATTGTTTTTCGGCGAGCACGGCCCGCTCTGTTTTTTCGCTGGGGGAAAGATATTCATGCAGATAACTGACATTATAATAAATAAAGCCGCCAATGGCAAGGAAGGCCGCGAACAGGGTCAGTGCGCCTATGCGGGTTGGCCCGCGGAATCTTTCCACAGCCAGGTTCGTTCTTTCCTTAAACGAAGATGCTGTTCCCCTTGCGTAATAAAGAGATCCGGTTACCACCAGGAAGGCTCCGGCTAATAACCAGTATCCGTTGAACCAGGCAACCGGAACCAGCATATGACCGATACCATCCATATCTGAAAGCGCGAAGGGAGGCGTAAAGGAGTAGAGGAACAGGGTATAGGTGAAATAATTAAAATTCAGGACAAGAAAAATTATAACATAGATGATGATGCCGATTCCATGGGCAGCGAATTTGTTATTGACGACGATATGGAGGGCATAACAAAAGAAAACCATTTCCAGGAGTTTGGGGTAACTAACGGCAAACAGGGTAGTAAAATACAAGGGAAAATTAAACTGGGTGTATCCCCGCAGGAGCTGTACGCCGATGCCGATCAACATGGGGGTAAGTGAGAGAAAAAAAGCAAGCCCGCATAAGCTTAATAACTTGGCGCCATTCAGCATCCAGGTCGGAGGAGGAAGTGCATCATTGATAAAGGCATAACCCGTTAGTTTTTCACGGTGAACCGTTTCTCCCGTGTAAAACATTATTATTAGAAAAATGAAGAAAATAAAATCATTGCTGAATACATCCATGAAAAAAGCCGTACGGGGAAAATCGCCCACCCCATCGCGGCCAGGCCCATGCCAAAATACAAAAGAAAGAAAGATCAGCCCGCCGGATAAGATGATCCAGAAATAATTATCCCGGACAATATTCAGGATTTCAATCCTGGTTAGCCCTGCGAGATTTTTCCGGAAATAATTCCCGGTAAAATTCTGGGGCAATAATGTTGTGCTGTTCTTTTCCTGTCCGGCCGGAAACTCCTGCCCACCAGGTAATTCTGCCTTTTCTTGCCTTTCCTCCTTTTGTCTTGTCGGTTTCCGCTGTCTGCCGCTAAAGAATTTTTCAAAACTGAACCGCAGATAGGTGAACAGGAGGCCTATTCCCCCTAAGGCGATCCAGAGCAGCCTGTTTTGCAGGAACAATCCCCGAAATGGAAAGAAGGAGCTGTTTAATTGATCCGCAGAATACCCGCCCGTTTCCATTCTCAATCCATTGATGGCAAAGGGATCGCTGAGCCAGATCACTGTAGGATTGTGGATATTATGTAAAAAAAAATTGGCGATGATATATCCCAGGAAAAGGAACATGCCGCTGCTGTAGATCACTTTTACATTTCGAAAAATAGCCACCAGGCCAAAAAATAAAGAGGAGGTAAAAAATATATTGGGGAGCATGATCGTAAGAAAAGGATACAGGTAATTAATAGCCGGATTCGGCCCATAGCGTCGGGCCTCCGTCCAGCCCAGTGCAGGCCCCAGTGTTGTGCCCAGCCAGGCACCCAGATAAATCCCAGCTCCGGTTAGCAGGACAAATAAAAATGAACCCAGGTATCGTCCCCAGAAATAACCGGCCTTTGTAATAGGATAGGACAGATAATATTCCCGGGTATTATATTCGATGTCGCGGAATAGGGGAGTGCCCATAATGGCCGAGCTGACCAACATTAGAAAAAGGCTTAGCATGGATGAAAATAGGATCATTACGCCAGGAGCATTGATGAACTCTTTTTCCTGTAACGGTAAGGCTCCATTGGCAAAGGAAATCAGGCTGAATATAAAAATAAAAAAGAAATACAGGTAAAAGGCAGGCCGCCGGAGCCTGTATTTTATTTCGAACAGAAAGATCTGAAAGAACATAAAAGATTATTTAGAAGGGAAGATTATTTAGATGGGATTATTGTATCGGACCCCGAAAATGGTCATTTTGCTCCGCTGTATTCCTTTCCCTTTGTTTCATGGGAAAGGATATTGCTGAAATAGACATCCTCGAGGTTTGCCGCCGCCGGCAGGAATTCATTACCAGGAGCCGAATCCTGAGCAATGCGGATATGCAGGTTGCCGGATTTAAGCTGGGTGGAAATGATCGGGTAATTTTTCCGGTACCGGGCAAGGGAATCCTTGGGTATCATTTTGCTGAATATTTTTCCTTCCAATCCTGCGATAGCCGCATCAGGCTCTCCTTTATACAATACCTCTCCCTGGTAAATAATGGCAAACCGGGAACAAAGGGTGCTGACATCCTCCACAATATGTGTGGACAGGATCACGATCGTATTTTCACCCAGGTGACTGAGCAGGTTATAGAACCGGTTTCGTTCCGCAGGGTCAAGACCGGCAGTAGGTTCATCGACGATGATCAGTCTGGGGCTGCCGATCAGGGCCTGGGCTATACCGAACCGTTGTTTCATTCCTCCTGAAAACCCTCCCATATTTTTATTTTTGTCTTTATACAGGTTCACACTATTTAATAGTTCACCTATCAGTTCTTTACGTTCCCCTGAGCTTTCAATACCTTTTAAACGGGCGATATGGTCCAGCATTTGTTGCGCCGATATTTTCGGATATACACCGAATTCCTGGGGGAGATAGCCCAGCAGTTGACGAACTTTGGTTTTGTTGTGTAATACATCAAGGTCATCCAGGAAAATTTTGCCGCTGTCTGCTTCCTGGAGGGTAGCGATGGTTCGCATTAAGGACGATTTTCCGGCGCCATTGGGTCCCAGGAGACCGAACATCCCGTTGGTGAGGGTAAGGGAAATGTTCCTCAGGGCACGAACGCCGTTGGGATAAGTTTTTGATAAAGAGTCGATGACTAGTTGCATTGAATTATGATTAGGCTGTTTGTAATTATATTTCTTTTGAAAGAACGTAATACCGTTCAGGCGATAACTGCCTGCTTGCCGGGCAATAGGTTTCAGTCCGGCGATGTACATTCGTCAGCGACTGCTATTTTATTCGGACAGTATTATTGATTGGTTAATTTCGAACGGTCAATTGCAGTTTTTTTAGATTAGCCGGTCGTAAGTTGATCCTTGATTCCTTACGGCAATCGATATCCGGTTGTTGAATTTCTGCCCCATGGTCGTAAAGGGCGGACTTTCCATCCAATTGAATATGAAGACCGCTGATGAAACTGTATTTGTTCAGTAGAATGGCGCTGTTTTCTGCTTTAATGGATAAGGAGTCATAAAAAGTATTTTGGGGAATAAAATCGTTACCATTCTCATAGTTTTCCCCGATCCAAAGGACACCATTCCGGATGAACAGATTGGCAGGGAACAGAGGCGTTGATTCCCTTTTGCCTCCCTCCAGGATAATCTGTCCATTTTCCAATAGAATAGTATTTATCCGGTTAGCGTGTATATTGATTACCGGGATGGCCCATTTATATTGGGGATCGTCTGAGGGAAGATTAATTTTCAGATCGTTGGTCCATCCTATTTCCAGGGTATCGCCGTTCATCCGGTAATCCTGATGGGTAGCCTCCTGCTGGTCGTCATGTTTCAGGACCACCACGCGCTTACCTTTTTTCATCCTGCCGTCCTCTTTTTCGAATTCAAGATAAAAAGAATCGGATGGCAACAGGTGAACCTGGAAGAGCCCCCTGACGGAAATAAATTGTGGGGCAGGCATCCGGACCGTGGTGAATTGTTCTTCCCGCAGGCTCTTCCCCGAAAGTATATTGCCATTTTTATAGTTGGCATATAAGGTAAGGCTGATGATCCCAATGGAACCAAGGACAAAAAGATAAAAAGCCAGTAAAAGTTTATTGCTCGGTTTCATATACAACTGGTATTTTTCAAGGGAAAAATTGTTTTTTATATTTTTCGAACCTGGGTTTCAGCTCATCGGGATCCATTCCCAGCAGGATGAGACTTCTGAAAATAGGAGGCAGTTCTTTTTCGAGGAAGGATTCCTTCCGGTATCGGGTAACCTGCTTTACCGCATCATCTGCCGTAAAAAAACCAATTCCGCGTTGGTTAAATATGATTGCCTGCTGCTGCAGGAATTCATAGGTGCGCATGACGGTATTGGGATTTACCTCCAATTGGATCGCCAGTTCCCGGACAGATGGGATCCGTTCACCCGCCTTCCATTCCTGGAGAAGGATCTTCTCGCACACATAATCCGCGATCTGCAAGTATATAGCCTGTGATTCTCTGAACTGCATAATGACAAGTTTAAGCCCTACAATTCTTTCTCTTTCAACCGGAAATAAGTGATGAACCAAAATATAAAAGGAAGCCCGAACTGTAGCAGGAATATAAGGGTACTTTCGAACCAATGGGGTAGCAGGACAATACTTCCCGCCCCGGGGGTTGTGTTATATTTCATCCATCTCAAGGGCCCGTCCTGGTGCCATCCTTCCGGAACGATACAATCCAACACCACCTTTACGTATAAGATCACTTCGAGCGAAAAGAAAAACAAAACAGCTACAATGGTTTTAATGAACCCATATCGGGTAAAATAAACGGAGCCCAGGATAAAAGTCGCCTGAACCGCGAAAAAACCAAGAGAAAAAATATGATAATGAATTTCCGGAACGGGCAGTCCGCTATCCGTGAACATATTGTATACTTCCATGGCACCCAGGCCCTCGGTGTTTCCGGGTAACAAACCGTGACGTTGTAAATTGATCCGGTTGGCGAGGTGTACCATCGGAATATCCACCAGGTAAAAGATCAGCGTATAGGCGATAAAAAAAAGAAAAACTCCGAAAAAAATGGCGCATAATAATTTCTCAAAATGAGAAGCGGGAACGGAAAGAAAATGAGTACCCTGTGCTTTGGAGCCTAAGGGGGAAAAGAGAGTGCTGGCATACAAACAGCCTACGAAATACAGGCCGCAATAATACGTGGCGAACTGTACAAAAAAATTAAAAGGGTCGCGATCGTCCATAGTCAGCATAAATGCATACCAGGCGAATATCAGGCCCCCAATGGCCAGTAATCCCAGTAGATACTTTTTTCGATTCTCCATCCAATGAAGGTTGATTAGCATCCGGAAGCGGGCAGGATTAAAAAATGCGTTCTCAGTCATCTGGTTCATAATTTTTTAAGGTTCTTACTTTGCCAGGAATACCTCATTAACTTCTTTTCCATTCAGGACGATGGCTTTATACAGCATTTCCAGGTCTGGCTGTGTTTCTTCTCCTTCCGTATTAACCAGGATCAGCGCATTGCCTTTCAGGGAATTCTCCTTGTATAAGGCATGAACAGACTCCTGCGGATCAAAAGAAAATTTAAAATTTAATTTTTGGGAGATACTGCGCATCGTCTGATCGAAAAGTATCTTTCCTTCATCGATGACCATGACCCGGTCGATCAGATTTTCCAGGTCCTTTACCTGGTGGGTACTGATCACCATACATTTATTTTCATCCAGAGCGCCGGCAATAATCTTACGGAACTGGCTTTTGCTGAGAATGTCCAGGCCATTGGTAGGTTCATCCATCAACAACAGGGAAGCGTTGGTGGCCAGGGCAAAACTGATCAGGGTCTTTTTTTGCTGACCGTAACTCATTTCATCAAGCTTTCCCCCGGCAGGCATACTGAACTCCTGCATGGTACGGTCGAACAAAGCCCTATCGAAGCGTTTATAAAAAGGGGAATGGTAGTTCACCCAACTTTCAATGGAAATGGCCGGCAAATAAAACTCCTCCGGGACAAGAAATACCTGCTGCAAAAAAGCCGGTTGACGTTTCCCGGGAATAAATCCAAATACGCTCAAATCTCCCTTTTGCGGAAAAAGAAATCCTGCTAAATTTCTCAATAAAGTGGATTTACCGGTACCATTTTTTCCCAACAATCCATATATATAGCCTGGCTCAAGATCCAGGTTAAGCCCTGTGAAAACAGGTTTGCGGCGGTAGGCAAAATGAAAATCCCGGATAGTGACCATAATAGAGATTTAAGATTCAGATATAGTGTACTAGTTATCTAGTACACTAAGGTCAGTAAAAAATCCGGCCCTTCCAAATCTTTTTTCAAAAATTTGGAGGGCCGGTGTATCTATCTCAATTTACCCCTAAAACTATTTCCGTTTTTCTATCTCCGTTGCAGGTATCCGAAAACTCCATGTTTTTCATGGCCAGGGCCTGCTGTAAAGTATACCTGGGTGGAGTCGGTCGCCGGCACATTGTTTTCCAATGCCCATAAACCGTCGATCCAGATTGCCCTTCCGTCATCTTTTAGTGGACCTACCCATTTTCCGTCGTCATCATATACATTTATATGACCGTCTCCGAAATTTCCGATCAGGATGGCATGTTCCGTCTCCTTGCAAAAAGCAACGGTGGACCTAATGATCCCCCAGGGTGAATTCAGGGCGCCGCGGGAAGCGAATCGTTTGACCCAGGTGCCGTTAGGTTTGAATATATTCACAAACCCGTTTCCTGCCCCGGCCACGTCGTCATGTTTTTCGGCATTCTGTTTGGCATAAGTCACATATAACCAGCCCCCGATATTGCGGATATTAAATGGCGCAAAGCCCCAGGGCAGATTCGGATCGTGAAATCCGGTTGTCGGCACTTTTGTAAAGTTCTTATCGAATACATCGATGGTACCAGCATGGAAATTGGCCGCATACAGAAAATTGGCGGAGCCGTCACTCGCCATAGCCAGACCTTTATATACGGCATTCCATTTGGATTGGTCCGCTACGATCGTGGCTTTGTTACCTCCTCCCCAGGCGGCAATGGTGCCGTCTTCGGTGGCGAAAATAAACCGGCTGGCCATTTTTACTTTATTAACCCAGAAGGCAAAGTCGGTGGTCGCGTTAAATACAATCCCCGTCGGTGTTCCTCCTACAGAATCCCATGGTGTGGGAATAACGACAGGAGGCCGCAGCGTAGCGCCGGTTTTACTATAAACAGGGCTCAGACCTGTCCCATTGTCCGAGATCCAGATCGGGCCGGAGGGAGCTACTGCGATGCCCCAGGGATTGACCAGGGTGCTATCGACAAAGGCAGCTCCATAGCCGGGTATGTCGGAGACAAGATTGGTTTGTTCATAACCATTTAATAAGAAGCGGGGAATTTCCGTCTTTCTGCAAGCCGGACCTGCTATAAGACCTGAAAGAACAAACAAAAAAATGATAATGCGTCCTGTAGACAAGGATAGCTTTTTTGGTAGTGTTGGTGACATTTTTCCTGGATTTAAAATGATGAAAAGAATCGTTTGATGAGAAGAATCGTTCTTTTTCTCTACTGATCTGGGTTTAGCAGACATAAGTCTGGTGTCCAAAGGGCGGATATCGACGCTTGGCCTGAGTAAGAAAGATGATTATATAATGAAGAGGTAAGCGGCTACGGAAAATATAACGGGATCCCTGGTAACAGGAGAATAAACCAGGCTAATGGATAAAGGGTTGCCTGGATAGGGTATTATTTTTTTTCTTCTAAATTCGTCAGTAAAATATACAGTTATTCATTTTTCACCTATAATCCTTTCATAGTGAAGCATTAACCAATCGTTTCCCTGAAAATTCCCTTAATTTTGGACATCATCCAATCCTATTATAAAAAGCAAAAAAAAACAAACTATGGACACCAGGGAGGCATACAACAAATGGGCAGCGCAATACGATACGAACGGCAACCGGACAAGGGATCTGGAAGGGCTGGCCTTGCGGAAGGTCCTTGCGGATATTCCTTTTGAAACCTGCCTGGAAATTGGCTGCGGGACCGGAAAAAACACCGAATGGCTGATTCAAAAGGCGCAGAAAGTAACGGCCGTCGACCTTTCCGAAGAAATGCTGGAAAAGGCCAGGGAAAAGATCCAGTCGGAAAAGATACTGTTCCAACAAGCCGATATCACCAAACCCTGGACTTTTGTAAAGGAAGAGGTCGATCTGATCACCTTCAGCCTGGTTTTGGAACATATCGATAACCTGGAACCCGTATTCGAAGAGGTCGCCAAGGCCTTGAAACCTGGCGGTAAAGTATATATCGGTGAGTTACACCCATTCAAACAATATACAGGGACCAAGGCCAGGTTCGATACGGAAGAAGGGCGTCAGGTCCTGGCTTGTTTCGATCACAATTTGTCCGACTTCATCCGCATACCGGAACAGCACGGATTGACCCTGGTGGATATGGACGAATATTTCGATGACGACGACCGTCGTGAAATTCCCAGGATACTTACCGTTCTGTTGAAAAAAGGGTGATTTTATTTTATCAGTCTACTAATTTGCTTATATTCATACCTTAAAAATTGCAGGTAAAACCTTAAGAAAGAGAAGATAAACCCTTAAACAACTCACTGGTAACCCCCTTAAACTGCTTATGTCCCAACTAAATCCTTCCCAACGACTTTATTCCCTTGACGCGCTTCGTGGATTCGACATGTTCTGGATCATGGGAGCAGAAGAGATTTTTCATAGCCTGGCCAAGGCCACTGGTTCTCCCTTTTGGGGCGCCATTGCCGAAGAGTTTACCCATCCCGCCTGGAATGGGTTTCATTTTTATGACCTGATCTTCCCACTTTTTCTGTTCATGGCAGGAGTGGCGACCCCCTATTCTGTTGGACGGGAATTGGAAAAAGGAACACCCAGAAATCAATTGCTGATCAGGGTGATCAGACGAGGACTGACCCTGGTTTTATTAGGGCTGATTTACAATAACGGGCTGCATTTCCGGCCATTGGCCGAAGTTCGTTTCGGCAGCGTACTTGGCCGTATAGGGCTTGCTTATATGTTTGCCAATATCATCTATCTCTATACCAAACAAAGGGGCCAGATCATCTGGTTCTGTGCCTTGCTGATCGGGTACTGGTTATTATTGGTATTTAATTCGGCTCCCGGTTTTGCGCATGGAGATCTGACCATGGAAGGCAATTTTGCTTCTTACCTTGACCGGAGCATCATGCCGGGCAAACTCTACCTGGGAATCCATGATCCCGAAGGATTGGTATCCACCATTCCGGCTATCGGAACAGGCCTGCTGGGGATAATGGCGGGAAATTTATTAAAGAACAGCCCACTCGGCGGGGCAAAAAAAGCGTTGTATCTGTTTATCGCAGGTGTCGTATCCTGGGGTCTGGCGCATCTCTGGAATATCGTTTTTCCGATCAACAAAAATTTGTGGTCCAGTTCCTTTGTATTGAACGTGGGCGGATGGAGCCTGATGCTGCTGGCCCTTTTTTATTATGTCATCGATGTGAAGGGGTATAAAAAATGGGCTTTCTTCTTTTCCGTGATCGGTATGAATTCCATTCTTATTTATATGTCGGGACATTTTATCGATTGGGAATATGCGACCAATGGTTTCTTTCAATGGGTCGGCCAACTGGTAGGGGATCCCTTCAATATCGTGGCAATGGCTATTTGTTATGTGTTCATCAAATGGCTCTTTTTATATTTTATGTACAAAAAGAAGGTTTTTTTGCGGGTTTAAGTATTTCCGGAACAAGGGTTCCAGCTACCCATAACTACCTAACGACCACAGATATGAAAATGAACTTTGTCTTGTTTTTATCATTGCTGCTAACCGCTCCGTTCCTGAATGCTCAGAATGCTTCAGATCACCAGGCGCCCGTACTCAGCATTAACCCGGCTTTGTTAAAAGGATATTGGCCCGCCGCCTGGATCGGTTACCCCGGGTCCGGGCAACGGAGTTATGGCGTTTATCATTTCCGGAAAACCATAGATCTGTCAGCCAAACCGGGAAAATTTATCGTGCATGTATCGGCAGATAACCGCTATCGGTTGTTCGTAAACGGAGAAGCTGTTTGTAACGGTCCTGCAAGAGGAGATCTCTACAATTGGTTTTTTGAAACGGTCGATCTGGCTCCATTTTTAAAGGCCGGAAAAAATACGATAGCTGCGTTAGTCTGGAACATGGCCGAATTGGCAGCCGTTGCCCAGGTTACGAATCAAACCGGATTTCTGTTGCAAGGCGATGGAATGGGCGAGCAGATGATCAATACGGACAAAAGCTGGAAGGTATTACGTGACAGTGCTTACCAACCCTGTTCGATAGACAATGGCTCCAGGTTACATACATATATGGTGATCGGTCCGGGAGACCAGGTAAAGGGAAACGCCTTTCCCTGGGGCTGGGAACTGCCGGGTTATATCGATAAAGGATGGCAGCAGGCTGCTTCAGTTGCCGCTGCGGTAACCTCGGGTAACGGTACCGACAATATCTGGACCCTGGCCCCGCGGAACATTCCTTTATTCCCGGAATACCAACAGCGAATATCGACTGTGCGTCGTAGTAAAGGGGTGACGGCAAAAGATGATTTTCTAAGGGGCGGTCATCCGCTGACAATTCCTGCCAGGGCCACGGTCACCATATTGCTGGATCAGGGGGTGAATACCGTGGCCTATCCTGAACTGATGACCAGTGGTGGAAAGGGCGCTAAAATCAAACTTACTTATGCGGAGGCCTTATTTAATGCAGCAGGAGAGAAAGGGAATCGCAATGAAATAAACGGGATGGAGATCAAAGGGAATTTTGATCTCTTCGAACCGGATGGAGGCAACAAAAGATTGTTCCGTCCCTTATGGTTCCGGGGATTTCGTTATTTGCAATTGGATATAACCACAGGCAGCCAGCCGCTGACTCTTGATGATGTATACGGGATGCATACCGGTTATCCCTTCCAGGTCAGTGCATCCTTTACCAGCAACGACCCTTCGTTGAAACAAATCTGGGATGTAGGGTGGAGAACGGCGCAGCTCTGTGCCGGGGAAAATTATTTTGACTGTCCTTATTATGAACAACTGCAATATGAAGGCGATACCCGTATTCAGTCTTTGATCTCCTTATATATGACGGGTGACGACCGGTTGATGCGCAAAGCATTGCTGGACTTTTATCATTCCAGAGTACCGGAAGGACTGACGCAGGGAAGGTACCCCAGCAATCGTCTGCAGGTTATCCCTCCGTTCTCTTTATTCTGGGTCTCTATGGTCTATGATTACTGGATGCATAAGGAGGACAGGGCCTTTATAGTGCAATTCCTGCCGTCCATTCAAGGCGTGTTGTCCTGGTATGAAAAAAATATCGATAAGGGTAAGAATATGCTGGGCCCGTTAAAGTGGTGGAATTTTGTAGATTGGAGTACGAAGTTCAAAGCAATGGGAGAAGCCGAAGGAACGGAAGATGGAAACTCATCCATTGCCACCTTACAATTTGCCTACACCCTTCAACAGGCAGCCGATCTTTTCGACAATTTCCATAAACCATACGAAGCCGGTTATTATCGTACCTTGGCCGGAACACTGAATGAAGGGACCTATCAACGTTGCTTCGATACCGGCAAAGGAGAAATGGGGGATACGCCTGACAAAATTGCTTTCAGTCAGCATGCCAGCATCCTGGGCATACTCAGCAGCGCCGTTCCCGATAATCAGTCCAGGGCAGTCATGCAAAAGATTCTGGACGATACGTCGATGAACCAGGTCACTTTTTTTTACCGGTTCTACCTCGTGCGTGCCTTGAAAAAAGCAGGTATGGCAGACCTGTATTATTCACAGCTGACACCATGGAGGGATATGCTGAAGATCGGTCTCACGACTTTCGCGGAAAAACCCGAACCGACAAGATCCGATTGCCATGCCTGGAGTTCCAGCCCGAATTATGATTTCCTGGCTACCATTTGCGGCATCATGCCCGATGCACCGGGATTCAGCAAGGTACTGATCCAGCCGGCTCTGGGCGAATTAACGGAAGTAAAAGGTGTGATGCCGCATCCTGCAGGAACGATCAGCGTAACGTTAAAGCGGAAACCTAACAGCTCCGGACTTACTTCCGGTAACTCCGGGATCGAAGGAGAAGTCGTGCTTCCGGAAGGCGTCAGCGGACGATTCGTTTGGCAGGGAAAAGAAATAACCCTGACTGGCGGGGCTCAGAAAATCGATCTGTAATAAATCAATCTGTAGTTAACCGATCTGTAATATGTCGATCGGTAACAAGTCGATTGGTAATAAATCAATCCCTGATAAATTGTTGTGAATAGACTATCGAAATAAACTTTGAAAAATAATTCAGCATATTTTAATAAAGTTAAGGGGCTTCTTTGTCTCCTTTTCCTTTTTGGTTCGGCCACTGTTCGGGCCCAGCAGCAGATACCGCTCTATCCTGGGCGCATACCAAATGCGAAACAGAATATCGACAGGGAAACCGCAAAGAAGGATCTTGTAGTGGATACCGTGGTATCACATGTATCCAGGCCAACCTTATCTATTTTCCTGCCGCCGAAAGGCAAGGCGAATGGTACGGCGGTTATCATCTTTCCGGGAGGCGGGTATGGCGTGTTGCTGACCAAACGGGAAGGCAGTGATGTAGCCAGGGAATTTGTCAAATTGGGCATTGCTGCCTTTGTCGTCAAATACAGATTGCCGGATAGCAGTATTATGGTCGACCCGGGTATCGGGCCTTTACAGGATGCGCAGCAGGCGATCAGGATCGTGCGGGGCAGGGCCGCTGAATGGGGGATCAACCAGGATCGGATTGGGGTTATGGGATTCTCGGCGGGCGGGCATCTGGCTTCGACAGTAGGCACGCATTTTTATAAGCCTGTTATTGATAAAGAGGAATCCCAGGCAAAATCCAATGAAGGTGAGACCCAAAAAAATCGTAGTCTTCGCCCCGATTTTATGCTCCTGATCAATCCGGTGATCAGTTTTACGGATAGCATCGGGCATCGGGGATCCCGGTTTAATCTTCTCGGACAGTCTCCTTCGCCGGAACAGATTTTATATTTCTCGAACGAATATCAGGTAAAAGCAGATACGCCTCCGGCCTTCCTGGTTCATTCCGGAGCAGATAGTGTGGTCCCCGTTAGTAACAGCATTCAATTTTATGAAGCCCTGCGCAGAAATAAAATTCCGGCCGGTATGCATATCTATAGCAAAGGAGAACATGGTTTTCTGACCGGGCCGTCTTTTGAAGAATGGTTCGGTCGTTGTATTTATTGGATGAAGGAAATGAACCTCAAACCCTAATGATTTTCCACCATTCTTAAGGGGATGATGCTTTCGCTGAACGCACACATCTTGTCCAGCAGACCGGAAAGCTCAATACCTTTGCCGGTAATGGCATATTCAACGCGGGGTGGAGTTCCTTCGAAATCGGTGCGGGTGATCAGTTTATATTTTTCCAGGAGTTTAAGACGGTCGGAGAGAACGGTATCGCTGATAAATTTCAGATTGTCTTTAATGAGCGTAAACCGGTTATTGCTTTCCTCGATACAAAACAGGACTTCGGTGAACCATCTTTTGCTGACCAGGTCCAGTAACTCGTTCAGAGAACACTTGTCTTCCAGGAAGGACTGGTTACGGTAATTAGTGGAACTTGTTTTTCTTTCCGGCATGACGCTAATTTAAGCCAATTCTACCAATTATTGACCCTCTCTGATGTATTGACGCAGATCGCCGGTTGTTAAGATCCTGGCGATTTCTTTTTCCAGATCGCTCCGGCAGGCACTGGTGACATTAATCAGGGAATATTTTGCTCCGCCCCGCAGGACATCCCATCGCCATTCCAGTTGCGCCCTTGTACGGAGTTGCCCATTATCATACCACCAGGCCGTATAAAGGATCTCTTTATTTTTATTCAGCAACCCCGAATAGACCATTTGCCCGCCGATTATTTCTTCTTTTACCTGGTGAAAATCATACCCGCCTCCCTGCCAGCAAATGGTAGGCAAATGATCGGTATAATAAAAATCCGGGATCGGTTTTACATAAATCAGGGATAGCCCATTGGTTAGTTTAAGTGTTTGACCGGCCAGCCGCTCAACTGAATATCCTGACCCTCCAGGCAATGACCCTCCAACCAATGACCCTCCGGTCAAAGTAGTCGCAGCCACTTGCTGCCGGTGATCCTTTACCAAACTTATTATGACTCCCGTTAACATGGAACAGGCTATCAACAGGTTGATCGAAAGGATGCGGTAGGGTTTGCCCATGATCTTTTCTCTGCCACTGAATTTGCGGTTTTTTTTATCCGGCTTTCCCAAACGTTTCGCCAGGGCCCGGCAGACCGGGATCATCGGGATCAGTACATAGAGGATCAGACAGATGATTCCTGAAAGGGAATGCATAGGATTTTCCGGAAGGATGCAGAAAACCGTAAGACAAATGATGCGTACAAGATTCGCAAAAATATTCAATACGGTAATGCCCAGCAACAATAAGAGGATAGGTAGGGTTCCCAGAATGCGATGGGATTTTGCCTGGTAATGCCGGATCAGGAGTATACCCGCCAGCAGGGAAGCGATCAGCATATGCAGTCCCATGCAGGCAGGGTCTATCGTAAATTCATTTCCCTGGTAGATGAGCAGATTGCCTTCCGCAACGACCGGTATGCCGCAGTGCTGCAAGAGGCTGCCCGCCAGGGTGGTCAGTTGTAGACGGATAGGGAAACTGAACAGGTTGACAAAATAATCCATGATGGGAGAGGAAAGGAGCACGGCAAATACAATACACCGGTCGATCTTTCCATAAAAACTTTCCCGGAAAAAGAAGATAGAGGCAGCCATCGCCATATACAGAAAAGTTTTTACAGGCAGCAGCAGGAAGAGCAGAAAAAAAACGGCAGCAGCAAAGGCATAACGGTAGGGATAGGCGGAGCGTTCCCGGTTGGCAGGAAAAAGAAAAACGGCAAGTGGACCAAGAATAAAATTAACAGATCTCCAATCGATATATTGCCGGAAAGCAGTTAGCGTAAGAACAAAGTAGAGCAGACAAAGCAGTCGGCAACTTACCGGCCATCGCCGCCAAAGAGGACCGCGGCCCCAGGATCGATCGATGGTTTCTTTAAGGCTGCAAGGTTCTTCCTTTGTTGCGTTCTTAGCTTCTTCAGATGTTCCATGCTTAGCTTCTTCAAAAGAAGACCGGCTTCCTTTCCTGGCGGAAAGAAACCGGTCATGGGTATTTAGGGATAAGGGGCTTTGCATTAATTCGGCATTTTATGTTTAGCAGAAGCAGGCGTCCATCGAATATACCAGAGGGCTGCCAGAACGATCAGGATGAGCATCCATTGCCCGGGTTCCGGTGCCGAGCCATTGGAATGCAGACTGGCGTTATGCAGGCTGTTTTTATTATCCTGGATATTGAATCGATCATAGTCTTCCTTTTTTTCCAGGACAACCAGGCTGGAAACGGGAGATACCACATAGGCTTGCTGAGCTTCATTAACCATTTCATCTTCGTTTTTCACCACTGTAGTTTCCACAGGGGACATACCACCCAAGACCGGTCCCATTCTTTCCAGGATATGATTATAAGCGAAAAGTCGCATCAGGTGGTCCGGGGCCAGGCTTCCTTGTTGGCCTGAGTTCAAAGACCGGATCGAATGGTTTGTTTGCGCTGTGTCATTTCGCGAAATACACAAACCTGCTTTATCCATTACAATTTGATTGTCGTTCTCTATAGCACGAACGAATTGCCCTTTGGCGATCAGGTCCTTCAGATGGGCCGTGTCGCCTTGTTCATAGGCAAAAGCCCGGTATTCTTTTAAGGCCTTCAGGTAAGGGGATAGATCCTCTCCCAGGCAATACAGCCTGATCTTTTCTGTCCTGGAAAAATGATGCTGCAGTTTTACCGCAAAGGGGCTGTTCTTCAGATCGGTAACAGAAGGAGAAGAGGCCGGACTTTTGCTGATCAACAGGGAAGTCGCCGGATCGGTAATGGCAAACAGGGGAAAAAGACTGAATTGGTTATGGGAGAGCTCCTCAAAAAGTTGTATCTGATTGGTCGGCGTAAGGGCAACGATATGGGGTTCGTTGTCCCAGGTCCATGCCGTTGAAGTACTGGTAGTATCCCGGGTTTCAGGAAAGGAAATTGTTTCAGGAAAGGAATTGGTTTCGGTCCGGTAGACAAAAACCTTTTTGTCCTTTACCGCGGCAAGCACAGACTCGAATTCCTGCCTGGTCCAGCTATTATTAAGATCCAGGTAAACTTTGTTCAGAGACATGGGCTCCCATTGCTTTTGATAGGATTGGAGCGTATAGGTTTTCCCGGCAAAATCAAAAGACCGTATTTCCTGCCCTTCGTCATGAAAACGGAGGCTCCAATCCGGTTTATAATCTCCCTCGCGGTAGATCATTTGATCATTGCCGGATGAAAAGAAAGAAGGCAGGGATAAATGGGTAAGCGGTTTTTCGCAGCGGATAACCACGTCCTCCCGGGCCGAAGCAGACGGAGGCCCGTCGAAATAAATATTTTCATATACTAATTCTTCGTTCTTTTTCTGTAGGGGGGTGGTGACGCCGATCTTAAACTGGCGGCTTTCTCCGGCGATCACCGGGAATACCCGGACCGAAACGGTATTCCCTTCCTGCCAATGCACCACAGAGGGATCGCGGCGTTCATAGCCGACGATCCGTTTATAGGCAGAATCCGCTTTTCCTTTCGAAGTCAGCAGACCTGGTTGTTCTTTACCATCGATCAATAGCGATAAGGAACTGACGACGGATCCTTCCGGCAAATGAAAGGTATAGATCGCTTCCTGTTGATTGCGCCAAACGCGTTTGTCGGAAAGATTCTGAATGGTGATCGTTTTTTCAGTATAGGCGATATGAAGGCTGGGCCAGAGTTCCACCTTTGTTCTCACTTTTTCCGTTCGCAGATCGTCTCCCGACCAAAGTCTTTCCTGTGCCTGGTGACGGGAGTCATATAGCGATTCCAATACGTTGATACGTTGTTCTTCCGTGAGCTCCGGCTTTCCTGCTACCATACTAGCGATCATAACCAGTGGGTCGTGTTTTTTTTCTTCCCCAAAATTGCGGGTCGGCATCCTGAATAAATCCCAGTCACCGATATATTGGCTATATACCAATCCGGTTTTGAGGATCTTTTCGGTTATCATGCCATGTGGTATGCGTTGTGCCGTCAGGACCCAGGCGGGCAGACCTGTCGCCTTCGCATCTGAGGCCTGGTCATAGCTGCGGTTCATATCATGGATGATGAGCGACCAGCGGGTAACGAATACAAAAACGATCACCACGATTAATCCTGCACCGGTAAAAAAGCTGCTGTATAAACTTTTTCTTTTGCTCCCTTCCCTGCAGATAAAAAGGATCGTATAAATAACGAAAAGAAGTGGAACGAAGGTGTGCAGGGAAATCCCCAGGAAAATGGCCCCTAAGGCGGCGATACCGTACATCGGACATAGATAAAGGGTCAGATACAGGAATACGATCAGGGAGACCCCGGCGCCAAAACAAACCAGGTGTTTGACAAAGGAGGGCAGCCGGAAAAAAACGGGGATCCAGAGATAGTTCAGACAGCAGAGCACCAAAAGAGTGGCGAACCATGTCGTGGATATTTCGAATACCGTCATTTCCCGGTTGAGGGCGTAGGCACTGATCAGGAAGAGAATAAGAAAAAGAAAAATCGGCCCCAATGTTTTATTGCCATGTTTCAGGCAGCCTTTTACCCAAATAAAAATGAAATAGGAGACGGCGCATACATAATTGAGGAGGAACAAACCCGTCCCATCAGTAGGGGCATTGGGCATAAAGAAGGGATAACAAAAGATGAACAGAGAAAGGACGATCAGGGCCAGCCCGATGCACCAGACCCTGTCCCTGGTCAATACATAGAAAAAGGAAACGCGGTTCATAGTAGTTGCTTGTTTAATAATCAATATTTAAAAGTGCTTTGAAATACAAAGTATTTACGCAAAAAACTACCCGGCTCCCATTTCGGTCTATCCGGGGTCCAAAGGCCAAAAAGCTTCCTTCCACATGAATTCATGTGCGGTTTACCTTTTCAGATTAAATGTAATTAAAAGCACTTTGAAATACAAAGTAAAAGTAAAGATTTGGTATTTCCAATACCCCTTTAAAAAATAATTGTTGAAAAAATAGTTTGGAGCGTATTATCCAATCGTTTACTTTTGACTTCATCCTTCGCGCCACCACGTTAATAATTCTAATCCTTATTATCATTCTTTTGTAAAATGCTCTACAGCTAAATGCTGTCTGGGATCGCCATGCAAACACTATTTTTTAACCGGCTCAACGGGTTACCGGAAGGGCTATTTAATTATTTACTTATGAGAAAAAATATTCAGTTAGCGCTCTTAATGACAAAAATTTTTATAACAATCTTATTTTATATCGATGGAACAAAAGAACGAAATTGTTTTAGAACAAAAAGGCGAATTGCCTTTTAAACGAAAGAATGATATTCTCTGGAAAGGGTTATTAGAGGTAGTTTTTGAGGACTTTTTACGCTTTGTTTTTCCTAATGCGGATAAGTTATTTAATATGAAGCGGGGCTTTGTTTTTTTAGATAAAGAGCTGGGAGAATTATATCCGGAACCGGATAAAAAATCAGATACCCGGCATATCGATAAATTGGTAAAGGTTTATATGAAAGGAGGAAAAGAAGGTTGGCTATTTTTACACGTGGAGGTACAAGGGTATAATGACAAGCTTTTTTCCGAGCGGATGTTTAAATATTTTTACCGCATATACGATCGTTTACGGCAACCTGTATCTGCAATAGCGATTTTTTCAGGTACAAAAAATGATAAAATGCATAATGGGTATAAGTATGATTCTTATGGGACACATTTTCATTATCGCTACAACACCATTTCGGTACTCGATTATCCGGATGAATTGTTATCGGCAAGCGATAATCCTTTTGCATTGGCGATGTTGGTAGCAAAAAAGGCTTTACTGAAAGGACCGGAAAAGGAAATAGAGGAGAAATTGCTGGAGCAAAAATTATTGATTGCCAGACTGTTATATTCGAAAGGCTTATTTGATAAACCTAAAATTGAAGCTGTTCTAATTTTTCTTAACAATTATCTATTATTTAAAAACTCGGAAATGAATGTTACCTTTAGAAAAGGAATCGACCAGATAACCGGTAAAAAAAATACCATGGGAATTCTTGAACAATTGGCAGAAATAAAGGCTGAAGAGGCCAGAAAGGAAGCCATGAAAGAAGGCGAAATAAAGACAAAGGAAGCTGAAAATAAAAAGGACACCCTTTTTGTAGGTAACCTTTTGGCAAGTACTGATTTTGATGATTCCAAAATCGCTGCTCTTGCCAATGTCCCTCTTGATTTTGTTAAAAAAGCCAGGAAAAGTCTTGCCTCTAAAAAATCAAACTAAATAATCTTTAATAATTTGATAATAAATCGTCCGGGGTAATCCGGACGGTCTTTTTTTATTGGTGCCTGCGGTCAAATCGCATAAAATCGTCTACTTAATTCCACCCGTTCCTCCCCTGATAAATCTTCCAACTTTTCGAAAATCTCCAGGGAAAAATCCCGGATTTTCAATAACTTCATAACAAGGGTAATCATATTCGGAAGAACCTAAATCAACAATTATGAAACGATCAATGGATTCAATGGGGGGTGGGATGCTGCAAATGAACGTTTCTAAAAAGGAGGGTTCAACCGCAAATTCATCTTTTGTAACGAATAATCCTTTGTCTGAAAATGAAACAGGCTTAGGAGTGGAGATCAATCTTGGTGAAGGAGGAGAGGGTATCTATACTGGAAATGCATCCTTCTCTGCGGCTGAAACCGGTTTCGGTGAAAGAGTTCCTGCCTCAAAAGAAGAGTCCGGAGAACAGCCGGTTGAACAAAAAGAAGATCCAAAAAAGATAATTTCCGGGGATGATAGTTTCATTTCCGTTGGGTCAGCCAGTGCCTTTGAAGGTACCGAAAGGACCTATGAAAGTGAAGATAGCGACGAAGACCATGATGACCGGCTGATCGACTGTTTTTATTAAAAATGCAGCGCCTTACCCTGTTCCGGGTAAACAAGCCGCAAACCCAGCGTATTCTCCTTCTCCAGTTCATTTCGGATAATCGTCTCCTGGTCGCCGGAAGGTTTCCGGTGAGTAATGACTACAGGCAATCCCCGCAGAAGGGACATACCGGTCAACCCGCCCAGCCCGGTCATTTCTTTTAACAGCAAACGCGGAGTAAGATGACCGAATAATAATTTATCGGGTTGGCTGTCGGGAAAAGATACTTCAATAAAAATGGCTTTTAAGGTACCCCCTTTTATCAGCGGACTGATCGCCTTCCACAACAACCCGAGTTTGTCGGAATGTTCGATGGAATCAGCACCTGTATCACCGAGGTACAACAGGCTGACCCCGGCACTGCTGACCAAAAAAGCAGTACTTTGATAGGGATTGCCATGACTCAGGGGAAAAGCGGTCACCATTAAGGCCGTATGATCGATGGCCGTTTCCAAACCGGGCGTCAGCGGTGCATAATGGTATTTATGTAAGAAGGGTTTCTCTCCGGCGTCTCCGAAATTGGCCCAGCTTTCCCAGGTAAAGTATTTGTCTTTCAGTACATCCAGGCAGGACGGCAGTCCATAGATCGTTTTGGCCTTGTCATCCGGGGAATTGAGAATCAGACCGGCCACGTGGTCAAGATGCGGATGGGAAATAAAGTAGGCCTTGATATTGTTTTGCAACACCTCGCTGACACTGGTTTGAAAGATGCCCGAATTCACGGCTTTGCGGATTCCCGCATATAAAGTGCCTGCGTCCAGACAAATGAAATCAGCACTTCCTTCCGGAGCAACCATATAGGCGGAAAGATTACTTTCATCCAGACCGCCTTTGACTCCGAGAGGAACAACTGTAAATGCAGCAGTCTTTTCCGTTTGCTGGGAACGGGCGGCGATCGTTGTGTACAGGAGCAGGAACAAAAGGCTGAAAAAACGTTGACTGGTCATGTGGATGCTGTTTATAGGGAAAGGTTGGCTTTCATAAGGTCTTTTGCTTCCATCTTTGTGCCTGAGGCATTCACGGCAGTATATATTCGGTACGCGGAAGGCGTAACCCCTTCAAAACGTTTAAAGAACTTCGTGAAATTGGAAGTATCGAAGGTCAGCTTATCGGCTATATCTGCGATTGTGACCCGTTTGTCCAGCAGTAACCGTTTGGCTTCTGCCATCAGTTTCTCTTCAAAAAAATAGAAGGGGGAGTGTCCGGTGGTCAATTTGATCGTATTGCTCAGATGAACGGGGTGGATAGACAGCCGGGAGGCAAAATCCTTGATATGGTACATTTTATCCGCTTTCCCTGCCAGGATATCCTCCAGGTGTTTGTCGACCTCTTTCAGAAAATCGCTGGTGATTTCTGTCTGACGGGATAATATTTTTTTTGGAAGGATCATCTTTGGATTAACCCACAGACGCTTTTGCGGTTGCAAAAGGTTCAGGTACCCCGGCAAATTAGATGCAAACTACCGGCTTTCCAAATTAAATCCAATCAACTGGCGGCGAAAGAAAAGGAGACCGGGCCTGTGGTTAATTTCTCTACAAGATGGATGATCTGATCTCTTTCTTTACGGAGTGTATGAATTTCGTCTTCCAGATAGGCGATCTTTTCATCCTTGCTGCTGACCGCTTGTTTATGGAGCTGCCGGGTGATTTCGAACATCTGTTTCCAATACTCCTCTTTCTCCTCCAGTTGTTCATTCCTGGCCTGGGTGGAAGTGGCTGGGGCAGCGTAGGGGTCAACAAAGTGAATGACCGGCTCCTTGTCGGATAACAGCTCAACGGGAGGAATATTTAGAATTATGGCAAGTTTTCCTAGTCTTTCTGTAGAGATCTTTGTCTGATTGGTTTCAATGCGGGAATAGGCATTTTGGGTAATGCCGAGTTTGTCTGCGATGTACTCTTGTGAATAGTTGCGGAATTCCCTTAAAATCCTGAGTTTTTGGCCTGTCATGTGGGATCTGATTAGGTTTAACATGAATATGGATAGTATCAACAACGCGACCATGCTGGTAAGGGTATACCGGGCGCTACTAACCAAAGGCCAATTCTGGGAAAGAGTGTATAATTTATAACCGTCAGTACATACGATAAAATGACCGGATTGGATTTTTCAAACTCCTTTTTTATGGATTATCAAGTGATTGCCGTAGAAAACATAAAAAACTGTCAACTATAAATTATTCTCATTAAACATATTATATAGGCAAAGGGGATAGGATAGTCGGGCCATTGTGGACAATTTTACCCTACATCGCGATCTTGCGATGCTATTAAAACTATAAAATATGAAAAGCTTGGACTTAACAGCAATGGAAAACATTCAGGGCGGTCTTGCCGGCATCATTTCCATCAACCTGCCTATCAATGCCCTTTTGGCCTCTTTGGGTTTAGGCGGTCTTTTGGGTCTCGGCCTGGCGGCTGGTGTTGGATTCAATTTAACCCTGCCCGGCTTAAACTCGCTCGGAATCAGTTTATAATGTTAATGCAGGATGATGATTGTTCCCGGCAATTGTCATCCTGTTTTTTTCCTGATTATTTGATATCCTATAATATATCTTCATGACTGACCTCGCTGGCAGACAAGAAAGAACATTGTCTAACGAACAGCCGATCTATGCGATCAATACCTGGCTGGTTTTTTCAGGTATTTGTTTTATCTACCTCTTCTACAACTGGTATCTTCAATCCCAGGTGCTTACGGATGAAGTCTATTACAACTCCCTGGGAGGGAGGGTTGGCGCTGAAAAATTAAGCGCATTTCTGTCCTTCCAGCATTCCATGGGTTTCTTAAGTTATCTGATGGTTCCCATGATCCTGCTGGTAAAAATGACCCTTGTTTCCTTTTGTCTGCTTACCGGCCTGCTGCTTACTTCAAGGAAATTACCCTTTAACGTCATTTTTAAAATAGTCGTTTTTGCGGAGGCGGCCTTTGCGGCCAGCACCCTGTTAAAATTATTGCTCCTGGCCTTTTCCACCCAGGTGGAAAGTCTGGCTCAATTTCAGGCTTTTGCGCCTTTATCTGTTTTCAGCCTGGTAAAAGCATGGGCTGTCCCTGATTGGCTGATCATGCCCTTGCAAACCTTCGATCTTTTCCTGGTGATCTATTGTCTTTTTCTTGCGGCAGGCCTGCGTTTTTTTCTCGGCAAGACCCTTCGGGATAACCTGGTATTGGTGCTGGGAAGTTATGGATTGGGGCTTTTCTGTTGGCTGGTCGTGCTCGTTTTTGTTACGATCAGTTTCAATCCGCATACCTGAGCATAAACTCCACTGATGAAAAAGCTCAAACCCAATACGTTTAAACTACAGCACGATCAATATGATTGCGGGGTCACCTGTCTTCGTAATATCCTGGGTTATTACGATGCGGACATATCCCTTGAAAAATTGCGTGAATGGAGCGGAGCCGGCATGCAGGGCACAACACTCCTCGGACTGCACCAGGCGGCCAGCCAGGCGGGGTTTAACGCACAGGGAGCCCGTGCGGGAAGCATCGCAGATCTCCGTGAAGTGCAGCATCCCTGTATCCTGCACGTAACCCTGGAAGGCGCCTTTTTACACTATGTCGTTTATTTCCCCGAAAAGGCAGAAAAAGCAGAAAAGGCCGAAAAAGCTGGTGAAAGGGCGGTAAAAGAAAAGACAAACGACCGTCTTTTGATCGGGGATCCGGCCAGGGGGCTCGTATACCTCGATGAGGAAGAACTGGTAAAGATCTGGACTTCCCAGACTGTCTTATTATTGGAACCCGGAGAGAAACTGGAACATTGGCAACGGCAGCGGCAAAAAAAGATTCGCTGGCTTTGGCAAACCCTCAAAGAAGATATTCATTTATTGTATGTAGCCCTTGGACTGGGGGCAATTTGCGCGGTACTCAACCTGTCCACGGCCATCTTTACCCAAAAATTGCTGGATCAGATCCTTCCGGGCAGGCATACCCGCGATCTGGTCCTTGGCTTGAGTTTGCTGGGGATATTATTACTGATGAAGAGCGGGTTCTCTTATCTGCGTCAGCATTTTTTGGTCCGGCAGGGATACACTTTTAATATCCGGCTCACCGGCAGCTTTTTTCGTTCGATCCTCAACCTGAATAAATTTTTCTTCGATCACCGCAAGACAGGAGATCTGACCTCCCGTCTCAATGATACCCTGCGTATTCAGCAGGCGGCCAGTTATATACTGGGCGATATGGCCATTCAATCATTAACCCTGCTGGTCACCCTCGGGATACTGTTCCTTTACTCCTGGCCGATTGCCGTTTTTTCTTTATTTACCCTTCCTCTCATTTTCGGGATCGTAAAATATTTCGAAGGCGATATTATCAGCGGCCAGCGGTCCGTCATGATCGCTCATGCGCAGAACGAAAGCAATTATGTAGACAGTATACGGGGTATACATACCATCAAGGTGATGAACAGGCAAACCCTTTTTGCCGGCATCGCCGGCAATTTTTTCTTATCCTTTCAAAACTCGGTCATGCAACTCGGAAAGATCAGGATCCGGTTTTCCATCTTGCTGGAAATAATTACAGCCCTTTTTCTAATCGTCATTATCGGATGGGCGGCGATGGACACCTGGAATGGTTCTTTGCTAACCGGGCAAATGATCGCTATCCTTCAACTGGCAGGCATATTCATGCAAACTGCCATCGTAGTAGCACTCACCAATCTTCAGGTCCAGGAAGCCGCCGTTGCGCTGGACAGGATGTATGAATTCACGATGCTGGAGCCTGAATTCGAACCGGTACCGGAAAAAAAAGATAGAATGGAAAAGACCACAGAAGAGGAAACACCGCTGATCTTTGAAAAATTATCAATCGGCAAACTGGGGTTCCGGTTCCCTGGTAAAAAATTGTTATTGAAAGAAGTCGCCCTGGAATTAAAAATGGGCGAGATCATCGCTTTATCCGGCGAAAGCGGCCAGGGAAAAAGCACACTGCTGCAGGTCCTGCAGAAGTTTTATCCCTATGAGGGTGGCGTTGTCCTGGCAAATGGTTTGGAATTAAAAACGATCCATCCGGTTGCCTGGCGGAAAATGATCGGCGTAGTTCCCCAGGATATCGTGGTATTCAGCGGAACCTTACTGGCTAATATCTGTCTGGACCCGGGTTTGGAGAATGTGGAGAAGGTCCGTCATTTCTGTCATCATTATGGATTCGATCGTTTCTTCGAAACTTTCCCGCAATCCTATACCACTTTATTGGGGGAGGGCGGAGTATCCTTGTCCGGTGGGCAGAAACAATTGCTGGCTCTGGCCCGATGCCTTTACGGCAATCCTCAATTGTTACTGCTGGATGAGCCCACCGCTTCCATGGATGCACTAACCGAACAATTCGTTATTACCGTTTTACAACATTACCGCCAAAAGGCCGGTATCCTGATCATTTCCCATAAAGATTCGCTAACGGCCATTGCCGACCGGATCTATCTGCTGGATAAAGGGATCAGTTATCAGTTGCCGGGACAGACAGCTTTCCCGGTTTCGAACTAAGGGCGCCAACAACGCTGGTCACCGTCAAATATGCTTTTTTATTTGCATCTTGCAGTATGCCAAGGGAAAAATTGCCGTTTAGTAAAGAACTTGTCTATGCTGCCGGAATGATGGGGTGGAGTATGCTGACCAACATCGTGATCGTAATGCTCCCCTATTATTATCTTCCTCCCTCCAATGCCGGATTGATTCCCCTGGTGCCACAACTGCTGATCCTCGGGGTACTGAATATCATGTCCCTCATTGCCGCTTCCGGCCGTTTGGTGGATGCCTTTTTCGATCCGTTCATCGCTTCCCGAAGCGATAAAAGCACCAATCCGAAAGGGAGGCGTATCCCTTTCATGCGGATCGCGATCCTTCCGGCTGCCCTGTTTTGTTTTCTCAGCTTTCATCCGCTGGTCAAAGGAGAAAGCCTCCGGAATGCCTGGTGGCTGACCCTCACCCTTATCCTGTTCTTCGTATCGGCGACAACCTATATCATTCCCTATAATGCTTTGTTACCGGAAATGACGCATTCTGCCAAAGACAAGGTAAAGCTGTCTTCTTTCCAGCAGGTCGGTTTTGTATTGGGGATCATCGTTTCGGCCCTGGTCAATAATTTTGCAGACTGGGTGCAGTCGGGCTTTCAGATCTCCGACCGCAATACAGCCGTCCAGATCACGATAGCTGGTTTATGTACCCTGGCTGCCCTGATCATGCTTATCCCGGTCCTTTGGATCGATGAAAAAAAATATTCGGATAGCAAACCTTCTCATCTTCCGCTCTGGCCTGCCATCCGCAAAACCTTCGGCAATACCAATTTTAAATATTACCTGATCTCCGATTTCTCCTATTACATGGCCCTGAGCATCATCTCCAGCGGTCTCCTGTTTTTTGTCACGGTTTTGCTGCGTTTGCCGGAATCGGAAGGAGGTATGCTGATGGGCGTGATGGTACTGGTTTCCCTCGTCTTTTATCCCCTTATCAACTGGCTGGCCGCCCGATGGGGCAAAAAGCCCATCGTCCTTTTTTCTTTCGCTCTGCTGAGCCTGATCTTCATAGCCATTTATTTCCTGGGCAAATTTCCCGCATCGCCCAATGTACAGATTTATACCCTGATCATTTGCGCTTCCTTTCCCCTGGCTTCCCTGGGAATCCTTCCCAACGCTATCCTGGCCGAGATCGCCCAGTTGGATGCACAGCATACCGGGGAGAACCGGGAAGGTATGTTCTTTGCCGTTAAATATTTTTTTGTAAAGATGGGCCAGACCCTGGGCATCGCTTTATTTGCATTCCTCACTATTTATGGAAAGGACCCGGGCAACGATCGTGGTCTGCGTCTTAATGGGGTCTGCGGTTTCGTGCTTTGCATGTTTGCCTTTGTGTTCTTCACCCGGTTTAAAGAAAAGAAGGCCTGAAATCCTGGGGTTTGCGGAACAAATAATGGCTGACCATCCATTCGTTTCCCTGCCCGTAATTCCATAATTCTGTGCAGGCCATAAAGAATATCCGCCAATGCACCCACCATTTCAAGGCTTCCGGTCGTCCGTATACCCGTTCGAACAGCGGTATGATTTCTGGTTTATGCCTGTCCATATTTTGTAGCCAGGCCCCGGCCGTACGGCCGTAATGTGTCCCATTCACAGACCATTGTTTTTCTATGGAAAGATGATCCGAAAAATGAAGGAGCAGATCATTGCTGGGCATGATCCCTCCGGTGAAAAAATACCGGCTCATCCAATCGGTTCCGTCCTTCTCTTCAAACAGGTAAACAAATTGACGGTGGGTGAAAATATGCACGAATAATTTGCCTTCGGGTTTTAAAAAAGAGGCGCATAATTCCATCAGTAGTTGATAATTGCGCATGTGTTCGAACATTTCTACAGACACGATCCGGTCGAATGATCCCTTCTCCGGGCTATGGTGGAGACCGGCCAAATCCCCCAGATCGTTCATATCGGCGGTGATCACCCGGAGATTAGTCAATCCCCGTTCGGGAATCCTGCTGTCAATAAATTCTTTCTGCGTTCGCGAATTGGAAACTACGGTGAAACGGCTATTGGGATAACGGGCAGCCATAAAGAGGGATAACGAACCCCAACCACAACCCAGTTCCAGAACTTGTTGACCGTCCTTTAATTCAGCCCGCTGACAGGTCAATTCCAGCATGTCTGCTTCGGCCTGGTCCAGATCGGTTACTCCCGGATTCCAGTATCCGGAAGAGTATTTGAGATGCTTCCCCAGGCAGAACTGGTAAAAAGAGGTGGGTAATTCAAAATGCTGCTCATTGGCTTCCCGGGTATTGATGGCAATGGGAGAGGCCTTGAGTAATTCGATCAGGGAGGCAAAATGGGTCTGTTGAGCTACCGGGGCGCCTTTGTCCTCATCCTTCAGCCGTTGTTTCAATAGCTTTCGAATGCCTTGCCGGAGTAAAAAGTCCGGTATCCTGTTTTTCTCAAGTAAAGAAATGTACCACATTTAATATAACACATTCAGGCAGGCAAGAAGACCAATAAGCGACAGACCCCTTCATTCACCAATGATCAATCGTTCAGCACTTCTTCAGGTTCTTTCGTTACCAGGGTGGTTGCCGGTGCATAGGTGTCAGCGGAATAATTTTTTCTCAACCGGATAATGTGAACGGCGTTCATGGCTTTGATGAGCACCCAGGTCGGATCGAATTCAAACCATTTTTTGGCAAAATTTGCATCGTTAGGGCGTTTGTGGTGATTATTCTGGAAAAGCTCTCCCATCATCAGCAGATCGATTGGAATGCTGTTTTTGCTATGATCGTCGTTATCATAATTGGAATAGCCATATTTGTGACCGCACCAGTTAACGGCAGCTCCATGGATCGGACCCATAAAAAAGTGAACGGGCAACAGCAGATACATCCACCACTGGGTGGCGAAAGCAGCATAAAAGGCGACATAACCCAGGGCAAAGGCAAGGCGGGTGATCCAAAGGTCGCTGATCCGGTCGATCAGGGGCCAGGTAGGATAATTGCCCCGAAAAGCGGGTTCAGGTTCTTTCTTATGGAGGAGATAGTCCATGTATATATTCTTGGTCTGAATGGTCATCGACCATACATCTTTAAAGAAATGGGGGGAATGGGGGTCTTTTTCCGTATCGCTGTAGGCATGATGCATCCGGTGAAGGATGGCATAGGCCCTTGGATTAAGAAAAGAGGAACCTTGGGTAATAAAGGTGAAAAAATAAAAGAATTTCTCCCAAAACTTGTTCATTTTGAACATTTTATGGGACGAGTATCTATGCAGAAAAAATGTCTGGGAGAATAGGGACAGGAACCAGTGACAGAGAAAAAAAAGTAAAATTGCCATACGATATTATAAAATAAGAATGCTCTATTATCACCCGCAAATTTAGGTCTTTTGGGCTTATTAAATAGTTAAATTACGTTTGTGTAAATCCTTGAAAGTCAAAAATTACGCCAAACGGCTACAGGGGAGCGGATCTGGCCTTCTTAAAATTGAAAATGGCTTACAAATCATTGATTTGTAAGCCATTTTCAATTGTGTCACCTATCCGCTTTTAAGTGGATGCAGCGAGTTGATTTTCCTTCAGGATGCTTTTTTCACCACTTTAACCCAATCCACCATAAGCCGGCTTCGACCTTGTTTGATCGCTTCCACGGTAGGAGCGGGAAGTCCATAGTAGGGTTCCTTCACTCCGTTGATCTTTACAGGATACGCGCCTCCCAGGGCAAAGTTCAGGATGAGGAATTGTCCGTTATCAAAGGCCCATTTACCATAATGCTCCGCCATCCTGCGCGTAACTCTGAACATAGGGACGCCGTCATATTTGAATACCAGACTGTCCGGCGTCCAATTCACAGCATATACATGCCAATGGGTGACATCATTCCTGCCGGGGAAATAGAGCCTGTTTACAAATGGCGTTTCGCCACTGTAGCCGGGACCATGGACGGCTGCGCTGGCCCAGTCATGTTCTCCAATATATTCCATCACATCGATCTCCCCGGCATCGGGCCATTGTCCGTCTCCAAGCATCCACCAGGCTGGCCAGAGGCCTTCTCCTTCTGTAAGGCGGATCCTTGCAGAAGCCTCGCCATAGGTGAACTGCACTTTTTTCTGCGTATTGATCCGTCCCGAGATAAAATCGAATGATCTCCCCTCCGGCGTTTTAAAACCTGGGGCAAATCTGGGCTGCAGGACAAGGGCTCCGTTAGCGGCTCCTTCGGCGTCGGCTCCATGCGCTATATAGATAGTTGCCGAAGAATCTACATAGGCCTGCTGTTCTTTATTGTTCGTATTGCCCGTGATCTCTACATTCCATTTGCTCCTGTCCAGCTCCCTGCCGGAAAAGTCATCGAAAAAGACGGTCTTGTCCTTAATTTCCAGGGGCCGGTCTTCCGGGACAGCCCCATTATTTTTAATCATCGAACAAGACAGGATAAGCCCACTACTTAGAAGGACGGCCCAACGTAAAAGAGATACTGAATACATAATGAGATAATATACTATTTAAGATTTGTATTTACATCTTCCTGGGCTTGCGGAATGGGGATGTATTCGCTTTTGCCCTTTATAAAACCCGGCGCCAATACGGTGGCTGCCTGATCGGTCCTTAGCAGATCATTATAGCGTTCGCCCCACCACTCACAGATCAGCTCTGCATGACGTTCGTCCAGCAATTGATCTATGGTGGCATTCGACAGTGGTCCAAGGCCTACCCGGTTACGCACCTCATTGATCTGGGCGTCTCCGTTTTGTCCCTTACGAATTTTTGCCTCGGCATTCATCAACAACACCTCTGCATAGCGGAGCATATGGATATTGTTATTGGCACCATAATAGTCCACCCTGCCCGCGGTCATTTGTGATGTAGGGAAATATGCTTTGCCATTAAAATACTTTTTCTTTCCGGCATTGCCGGAAACTTTGTCGCCATCGGGTGTGACAACGAAAGTGTTGATATCGCCATTTATGCCGCAATACTGTATGGCCGTTTTTAATCGGATGTTATCACTGCGCGCTGTCAGGAAGTCAACTGCTTTTTGAGTAGGGACCATCCAGCCCGGTCCTTTGATCACGCCTCCGAACGAGTTTTCGGGAGCCTGGAAAAGGAAAAAATTCGCCCATGTTTCACCGGGGTTTGCGCCTGATGTTACGATATCGCCTGATGGGTTGCCAAAATCCGAATATTGGAATTCCAGGATAGCCTCATCGGAAAGCTTGCCTGGTTGTTTCCATAACTGGTAAAAATCATTAAATAAAGTGAACTTGTTACTGTTGATGATCTGGTTGGTACAATCCAACGCCACATCCCAGTTGGGACTTCCGTTGTCATTGCCCGCAAGGTCCATCGCTGCTTTGGCTTTTAACATCAATGCGGTGTATTTGGTTACACCTCCGATATGCGTTGCCTGGTTTGGCCTGGTGTCTTCCAGATTGGCAATGCAGGTATCCATTTCACTCATCACATATTTTTTTACCTCTTCAACGCTGCTCTTTTTTGAGCTGGCCAGCGTCGACGCATTGTTGCTCTCCAACCCAAGTATGGGTACGGAGCCGTATTGCCTGCAGATATAAAAATGGGCCAGCGCTCTGAAAAACCGCACTTCCGCCTGATATCGGGCGAGGAGCTTTGTATTGGCGGCATCCGATGCGGGTATGTTCTTACCAAATTGCTCCAATTCCACCAACGCGCTGTTAGCTGCCAAGGCAACGGCATAAAGGTTGATCCACATATCATTTACTGCCCAATAACTCTTCACCGTCACATCCGTCTGGAAATTATGGATGCCGATCTGTCCTGCGTCATCATTCCCCGGCTCTATATCATCGCTGCGTTCAGAGAGCATAGCAGTGATGATCCACCTGTTAAAACTGCCACTGCTGGCGGCCCTGTAAACGCCGGACACAGGTTGGTACATGTTTGACAAGTTCGTATAGTCAATTTTTGTTGCCTGCCCCTGGTTTTCCAAAGGGCGGTCTAAGAATTTGGAACAGCCTGATAGAACAGAAATGGTGATTACCCAGGCTATTATTTTCATATACCGGTTCATATTAATGTTTTTATTTTTCATGTTTTTTGATCTTAAGGTTATACTAATCAGAAAGTAGCTCTTACCCCCATGCTGTAGGTTGCCGAGATGGGGTAGACATTGGCATCATAGCCATATACTCCGTTATAGGACGGAATTTCGGGAGTAAACCCGTTGTATTTGGTGAAGATGAACGGTCTGTCAGCAGTGGCAAATACCCGCAAGCTGATGGGCGAGGTCTTGCCCATAGTAAAGTTATACCCCAGCTGTATGTTTTGTATCCGCAGGTACGCGCCGCTTTCCACGAAAAAGGTGTTGCTCTGCTTGAACCATCCTTGTCCGATGGCATATGCTGAAGGATAGGAGTTGGTAGAACCGGGGCCGGTCCAAAGACCGTTGGCAAATTTTTCATCGATATTTAGCGTGGTAGATGCTTTGTAGAGCTTTCCCCGATTCAGATTGAGTATTTTATTGCCTGCAACCCCCTGGAAAGCGATACTAAAATCAAAATTTTTATAATCAAGTCCCAGGTTGAATCCGTATGTCAATTTCGGCAGATAGCTTCCCATATTGATACGGTCATTATTATCCAGTTTGCCATTGCCATCCTGGTCCTTATATTTAAGAAATCCAGGAACTATTTTTGTTATGGCCGTTGCATTGTAACTGGAAGCAATCGGGTCCTTGTCGACTTCTTCCTGTGTTTGGTAAACGCCTATGGACTGGTAGCCATAAAAATAGTTAATAGGCTGCCCCACTGTAGTACGATTGGGAAATTCTGCAGTCCACTCGGGGAAACCGCCGGTGAGCAAGGGAAGGGAACCTAAACTTGTAACCCTGTTTTTCAAGGTGGAAAAATTGCCGCCGATCTGGTAGCCCAATTTGCCTATCCGATCGCTCCAGTTCAATACAACATCAAAACCACTATTGACCATATCGCCCCAATTGCCATAAACGGATGTGTAGAGATATGGTAAAGGCGAGTTAAATGCAAGTCTGTTTGTTTTACGGTTATAATAATCTACAGAACCTTTTAGTTTCCTGTTCAACAATTCAAAATCAACGCCGCCGTCCACTTCGGTAACAACTTCCCAAGCCAGATTTGTAAAATACCTTTCGACCGTATAGCCCGATTCGTACTGACCATTCCCTGTTGCTGTACTGCCAAAGATGGCGGAGTTATTAATCCCCTGGTGAACTCTGGCATATGCTGCATTTGGAGTAACGCCGTCATTGCCCAACTTGCCCCAGCTTCCCCGCAGCTTTAAGAAATCGAAGACCCTTTGATCTTTCATGAAATTTTCTTTACTGATGACCCAGCCCAAACCTACTGAAGGGAAATAGCCCCATTTGGTCTGGTATTTCGAGCTGCCGTCCGCACGGAAGGTGGCTGTAAGCAGGTATTTATTGTCAAAATCATAAGTGCCGCGTGTAAAATAGGACATGTTCGCGTTGCGCGTGCCGTCCTCAGTAGGGGGATAGGTAATAGTACCCTGGCCTACGTACCAGGATTCCTCATTGTTAGGTACGCCATCTGCGCTTACCGAAGTTTTCCTCCACCGTTCTTCCCTGGTGGACTGTCCCAATAACAAATTCCAGTGATGCGGACCTATACCATCCCTGTAAGTAAGCAGATTATCTAAAATGTAGTTGGTGTTGCGCTCCTGTCTGGAGTCCAGATGAGAAGGGGTAAAATCTGTGCCTGGTCCCAGATTGCGCCGTTCGCTATAATTAATGCCCGACAGGGAACTATAAAGTTCACTCAGCTGGGATCGAAAAGTGATCTTATTTTTCCAGAAACCGGCTTCTGCATAAATAGTTGGTAATACCTGGAATACTTTAGCCCTGTCAAAATTATAATGAGCAGTGGCTACAGGATTTGCATCATCCCCCCGTCCAATTACAGAGGCAGTTGCAAATCTTACCGGGGATGCATTGACATTGGTACTGTCGTATACAGGGAACAGGGGAGATGATGAATATGCCTGTGCCCAGGCTCCATTAGACGGGTTAAATGTAGTAGAGTTGTTGAGATGGACGGTAAAACCTACTTTCAACCACGAATAGGCTTTGGCCTCCATCTGAAGGTGGATATTATACCTGCTAAAATTGTTCCTGGCTTCCATAATACCATTCTGATACGTATAATTGAAGCCGGCGGCATAGGTCACCTTGTCGCTGCCGCCCTGCAAGTCGACGCCATTGTTTGACATCATCGCCTTGCTTCGCAGCAATTCGCCATACCAATCGGTGCTGGTGGTAGGATTAAGTCCGCTGCCTCCAAACTTTTGCGCGGAAAGACTTGCCGTACCGCTATCCTGAGCGGATCCCCGTCCTAATGAGAAAGCGGTGTATTCTTTCCCGTTGGCCATTTTAAGCCGGTGGGTAGGAGTCTGAAAACCGACATACCCGTTGTAGGTAACCCTGGTTTTCATATTGAGAGACCCTTTTTTCGTCGTGATCAGCACGACCCCATTAGCTGCGCGCACTCCATAAATGGCTGCTCCGGATGCATCTTTAAGGACAGACATCTCAGCTATATCATTCGGATTAAGAAACCCGATATCTGAGACAAACATTCCGTCGACCACATACAGCGGGTTCTCATTATTAAAAGACCCCACCCCACGTATCCGCACATTGGGGGAACTACCCGGAGCGCCGGAACTTACTACCTGGACCCCGGGAACACTGCCTTGCAGCGCCTCCATCGGGGTGGCGGTGGTGCGCTTAAGCATGTTCTCCGTATTTACTGTAGTAACAGGGGAGGTCAGGTCGGCCCTTTTTTGGGTTCCGTACCCGATGATTACCACTTCATCCAGTTGTTTCCGGCTTGGTGAAAGTCTGATCTGAGTGGCACTTGAAATGGCAACTGTTTGTCTTTCATACCCAATGGTCGATACAACCAGGGAATCGTCGGTAGATAAAACGGTGAGGGTGAATGTGCCGCTCCCGGACGTGGTGGTTCCTGTTGTGGGCCTGTTCTTCACCACAACGGATGCACCTGCCAGGGGCTCGTTCCTGTCATTGGCTACTTTACCGGTGATTACTGTGTTTTGGGCTTGTGTGGATAGATGGGTTCCTAATAATAAAGATAGGAGGGATACAAGGACTTGAGTCAATGTTCTTTTCATATGCAAGTTTTAGTTTATCTGTTGACAATGGCCATATGCTTCCAGGTAAACAAAGCGTTAGTATGGTCCTTTTTGGTTGAAAATTATGCAGAGTAAAAGTATACCCCCTACATCTGATAAAAAAGTATTTGACTACATCCCTACTACTACCAATCTTAAAAAAGACTATTTTTAAGCTCAACCGACTACATCTGTACTACATCTGAAAAAGATGAGGTCCAAAAATTGCCTGTCATTATGAAACATAGAACACTTTTAATGCTGGTTGTATCGGCATGGGTGTCAACGGCTATTTCTCAAGGGACCATTGGTCTGCGGGAAGTAGTGAATTACGATAAGCTGACTTATAATGCGGGTGCTCAGAACTGGTCTATTCGCCAGGATATCCAGGGTAGAATGTATTTTGCCAATAACGAAGGGCTCCTCTGTTTTGATGGGACATACTGGAAGCTTTATCCCCTGCCAAATAAAACCATTGTACGATCGATCGAATTCGGGGCTGATAACAGGATCTATATCGGGGCTCAGGATGAGATCGGCTATTTCTCTCCTGACGGATCCGGAAAATTGGTATATACCTCTCTGAGGAACCTGTTGCCTGAGGCGGACAGAACATTTGCGGACATCTGGAATATCGTTTCGGATGGCCGTAGTATTTTTTTTCGCAGCGATAATAAAATATTTCGGTATACCAATGATGGACCCAAAAAGGATGTCCGGAAAACGGGTACGCTGCAAAATAATACCCGTTCTCCGGACATATCTAATGTCGGTCCTTCGGACAACGAATCTCCGATTCGTTCTGGTACAATCGAGGTATTCAATCCTTTTGCCGACTGGCTTTTTATGGGCCAGGCGGGTGGAAGGCTGTTCGCTCAGGACATCGAAAAGGGGCTTTTTGTTTTTAAACTGGGTGCATGGGAGCCTTTAATAAATGGAGCTGCCCTGCCGAAAGGAATACAAATTACATCTGTCATCACTATTGGACAGGATTCCTCCCTGGTGACCACTTCGCAAAGTGGTCTGTTCATATTAAAAGGAGACCGTCTTATTCCCTTTACACCTTCCGGGAAAGGATTCTTTCCCAAACAGAGTTTTTCAGATGCGGTAAGGGTGGACGAGGAGAGCTTTATCGTTGGTTCCTATACCAATGGTTTTTACCTGATCAATAAAAGGGGGCAGATACTGGAGAACCTATCCAAACGGGAAGGGCTTCAGAACAATAATGTCAGGAGCCTGTTCATGGACCGGAACCACAATATCTGGCTGGGGCTGGACAGCGGTATCGACTTTATGGCCTTCAACAATGCTATCAAGCATATCAACCTGGCGGTGATGAATTCCGGGTCGGGGTATGCCGCAGTCATCCATCATAATAAGCTTTTCCTTGGCCTTTCCAACGGCATTTATGAATTACCGCTGCCGGATATACAAGACCTGAGCTATGCGCCAAACGAATGCAAGATTATTGCTGAGGGTCAAACCTGGGGGCTATCCCTGGTGAATGACCAGTTATTGGCTGGTAAGGAAGATGGGTTTTTCCGGGTGGGGGAAGGTAAGGTGGAGCCGGTTATGAAGGGTAGGGGGTTCTGGACTTTCCAGCCCCTGGAGGATGTCCGTCAGGGAGCCATGCTGGTGGCCGGAAATTATAATGGTGTGCGGCTTTTTGCTTCGGGTGGAAAGGGCTTTGAAGATAAGGGAAATATCACGGGCTTCACGGAGTCGGCACGTTTTGTAGCAGTAGACAATAACAACACAATATGGGTTTCCCACCCTTACCGGGGGGTATACAGGCTCCCGCTGTCCACTGCTGCGGATGCAGCTTTTAAGCTGTATACGGAAAAGAATGGTTTACCTTCTTCGCTGAATAATCACGTGTATAAGGTCAAAAACCGCATTGTCATCGCCACGGAAAAGGGTGTATATGAATACAATTCCGCTACAGATGCTTTTGGTCCTTCCGGTTATTTCCAGGACATCTTTGGCAATCAGAGTGTGCGATATCTCAAAGAAGATCCCAGCGGCAATATCTGGTTTATCCAGGAGAAGACCCTCGGTGTGGTGGATTTTTCCACGCTGAAACCTTCCATCATCTATTTGCCGGAACTAAAGAGCAAGATGCTCAGCGGGTTTGAGCATATCTACCCGGTGAATGACAAAAATATCTTCATAGGCGGCGAAAAAGGTTTTTACCATATCAATTTTGCGAAATACAAACAGAATAAAAATACGCTGAGCGTGTACATAAGGACGGTAAAGGCCAGGGATAAGGTGGATAGCCTGTTGTTCGGAGGCTATTTCGGAGAAGCCAATGAAGAAAGACTGCAAGGAAAAGAGAGGACACCCTCTGTCAGTCATCACTGGAATTCCTTCCATATCGAATATGCGTCCCCTCTTTTCGAACAGCATTCAAATGTCGAATACAGCTATTCCCTGGAAGGCTTTGATAAGGGCTGGTCCGAATGGTCTAAAAGGACGGAGAAGGATTATACCAATCTCCCGGCCGGCACCTATACTTTCCAGGTCAAGGCCCGGAATAACCTGGGTAATGAATCGACCATTGATGCATATACCTTTATAGTACAGCCGCCCTGGCATCAGACGCCGCTGGCGTATACCATCTACCTGCTGCTGGGCATTTACCTGGTCTATTATCTTTATCGCAGACAGGCGAAAAAACTCCTGACCGAAAGGCTCAAACACCAGGAGGAGCAGAAGCGTCAGGTATATCTGCACCAGCTGGAACTGGAAAAATCCGAGAAGGAAGTGGTCAAGCTCCGTAATGAGAAGCTGGAATCGGATATCGAATTTAAAAATTCCGAACTGGCTACGACGGCCATGCACCTGGTACAGAAGGAGGAATTCATCACCAGGATCAAAAGTGAATTACAACATCTTGAAAAGGCCGGTAAGGAAAAGACTGACCCCACCGAAGTAAAAAAGATCCTCCGCAGCCTTTCTTTAGAAGAAGGACTGAGTAAGGAGTGGGAAAAATTCTCCATTCATTTTAATAAGGTACACAGCGATCTGCTGATCATCCTTAAAGAAAAATATCCGGACCTGAAGGCCCATGAGCTCAAGCTTTGTGCCTATCTCCGGATGAACCTGTCCAGCAAGGAGATCGCCCGGCTGATGAGCATTTCCGTCCGTGGGGTAGAAGTAAGCCGTTACCGGGTGCGTAAGAAACTGGAAATACCGACGGAGACAAATCTTTTCCAGTTTCTTTTCGATTTGCAGCGCGATGGTTGGAAGGGGTGAATCTTCAAAAACAGGAATTAATCTAAAACCTGGAATTATCCTATTTTTGCCGTTCAAATTCCCCGATGAACCGTAAATTAACTGCCTGGGCCTTATTCGCCTCTTTTATCCTTGTGTTTTCCTGTGTTAAAGAAAAAAGCATTGAACACTCCCTATCTGCCTCATCTTCAGGCTCTTTAAAGACTTCTTCCGGCGATTGCCTGCCTTCGGCATCCAATGGGATCTTCAAGACCGGCATAGCCCTGACGGCTGCCTCCAACTATATTGATATACAGGTGACAGTAACGAAAACAGGCAGTTACCTGATAACCACCGATACCCTCAACGGATTCTCCTTCAAAGGCGAAGGAGCATTTACGGTAGTCGGTTTGAATACGGTTCGCCTGACCGGATCAGGCAAACCGCTCAATGCGATAACCAGTACCTTCCATTTTACCTACGATTCGGATATTTGTTCGATTGACATTTCTGTAATAGATGCCAATACTCCTTCTGCGGTCTTTACCCTTGGGGCCGATGCCTCCAAAAGTTGCACCGGTTCAGTTCCGGGGGGAAATTACCAGGTCGGCACCCCCCTGGACATCTCCAATACCGTCACCATTACTGTAAATGTGACCATACCCGGCGCTTATACACTGGGCGTAACCCCTGCCGATGGCATAACCTTCAAGAAAACGGGTGTCTTTACGGGCACCGGCGCCCAGCAGATTACCCTTACCGCTTCGGGAACTCCTTCCAATGCCGGTAGCTTCAGTTTCACGATCAACGGAGCGTCCAATACTTGTTCTTTTAGCATTACCGTAAATCCCAAAGCAGGTTCCACCCCTGCCGTCTTTACCCTAAACGGTGCTCCGGGCGCCTGTACCTCCCCGGTAATCAGCGGGGCCTACCAGGCCGGAGTATCCTTAAACTCAGCGAATACCATCGCCGTTAAACTGGATGTTACCACTGCGGGAAGTTATACCCTTTCAACCGATCTCGTCAACGGGATCAGTTTTTCAGCTACGGGTATCCTCGCTGTCGGAGCAGGTCAAACGGTTATCCTAAACGGGGCAGGGACTCCCACCAGCCAGGGGACTTTTGTCCTGACGCCACAATTCGGCAATTCTTCCTGTACCTTCAGTCTTATCGTTGACGTAGCCCCGCCAGTCACCCCTGGCGTATACACCTGCAAGATCGATGGAGTGTTTATGGCCTTTAATGACCGTTCCGGTTTTTCTACGGATGATGGCTTCGGGGGAATTCAACTTTATCTGGACGGACATACCGGCCCGGCCAATGGTGGTACCGTACCAGAGCTGCAGCTATTTATCATCAATAATAACAAAACATTGGTGAAGGCAGGTACCTATAATGTAGATGGCTTTGCTTTTGGAGGCCCATCAGGTTATGAGATAGAAATTGATTACAAGGAGGTTAACCCAGACCTGTCTGTCACTTTATGGAACACCAGCAGTTCCTTGCTTTCGACGCATCCGCCATTTACCATAAAGGTTACAAGCGTCACTGCAACCCGGGTCCAAGGAACCTTCAGCGGCACCATAACAAATATTGTTCAGGGTAGTACTATCAAAAAGATTGTTACGGAAGGAACATTCGATCTGCCGTTTGCTCCGTAAAAAAAGTCCTTTCCTGATTTGAAGCCTGAATAGTTTTTTGTGGAAATTCAGGCGAAAGGCATCTCTAATTCATGCCTCATAAAAAACAATTTTATGTTCCCGGCTTAATCAGTCTTGTAGGGCTGCCCATCCTGTTTTTTTTCCTGGGTCCGGAAGATCCTATCTACCATACCGTTATTCGGTTAAACCTGCCTTCCGACAAGCCCCGCAGCGGAGGGCACCTAAGTTTCAATAAAGTCGATTTTTTCCACACTATTAAAAACAAGAAGCTCATTTCAGTTGACATTGATGATTATCCTTATGACGAGCGTAGCGAATACGAACGCGATAGAAAATTGGCCTTCGTATCCCGGGAGATAGAGAGATTGCAGTTCACTGGTGATACGAATACCGTTTTCCGGCTTCGTTTCGGAAATAACAACACCTACGGACAATTCATCTGGGCTATCAATATGGCGAGGGTTTACGACTATAGGCGATATGTTTATGTGGATGATGATTTTTATTATCTCCAAAATCCACCACCTCAAAGAATGTCAGCAGGGGAAATAAACTTCGGAATTCCGATATCCGACCAGCCATACATCCTACCAAACTTAACACCAACTTCGCCCTCCAAATGGGAATTGTTTAGCCAGAGTTTTGGTCTCTGGTGGGACGGGGTAGTATTTGATATCAGGCAAAGTCATTGGCTGGTTACCGGGTTTCTTTTGTTCATCTTGGTTCCAGGTTTTATAGATGGCTGGAACAGGACCCTGAAAAATGCCTAAACCCATTTTTTATCTTGTCAAAATAATTAAAAATATTCGCAAATTCAATTAACTCCCAGTTCTGAAGCAGTGGATGCGAATATCTAATTAGTTTAAATTTGCTATTATGAAGGTTAAATAATTAAATAAAAGCAAATTACCTGTAGTGCGTATCGACAAATCCCTGGAAAAATACAAAGATCAGGTACTTTTCAAGGAGAAGGTGGATAAGGCAAATGAAATGTTGAAAACCGTTGGACTCCCAAAATCCAGGAAGCATAACTAATTTGCATTGTATACTTTTGGGGTTCTGTATTAGGCATAATTAAAATCCGGGTTATAGATTGCCTCCCAGCTTCAAAGGCTGGCTGTATGGCAAATAGATTTCAAATTACTGTTTTGGTTGCCAATTATATTGGAAGAGCTCCTGGATTCTATTAATTGGATGAGTCGGCATTACTTGTAACACATTTTTTAGCCAATCAAGGCGTTAATATCAAGGAGCTTAAATGTTCCTACCAGGGAGTATAGATCATTAATTGCTTCCATCTCTCAATACTATAAGCGAACGTCTTCCCTATGGCGCTTTTGGGTAACATCTCAATATAGGCTTTGTGAATCCATTTGCACAGGGATTCCAGGATCGGCAAGGACTCCTGCTGGCGGAGCTCAATTACTTGGGAGGAGAGGAAATTGGCCTTGATTTGATTTGAATAAAAAGCCTAATTACCAGATTAGAAAATGGCCCGAACCAACCCCAAATTCTTACTTTTTAAACAGAAATTTGCTATCTTAGCTATGAAATAAGACAAATGAATACACTTACTATAGAAAATAAGAAATACGTAGTAATTCCCCAAAAGGAATACGAAGATTTGAGGACCAAAGCGGCATCAAAACATGTTACTGCAAAAAAACTTTCACTTACAGAAGGAAAGAAGCTCGCCTATAAATTGATTGACAAATGGGCAAAAGAAAAATAACTATTCTTGAGCCAGCTGTTGAAGAAATTGCTCTAATTTCCCTTTACATTGAGGCTAAAGGATTGCCTAAAACTGCAATACGTTTTGTTGATGATGTTTTTACCTTCTTTGAATCTTTATCTGATGAACGGATAATCCATCGTCCCTGTAAACAGCCCTCCTGGAGAGGATTGGGGTATCGTTGCATTAATTTCCGAAAGAAATATATCGTTTCATACCTTGATAATACTGATGAAATAATTATCTGCGAATTTGCCTTGCAAAAGTTACTCCAATAACTCCTTCAAATAAACCTAACCGGGTCTTCCATTTTTTGTTGCAGGGCAAAGGATACCATATGCTCTGCGAACCGAATCACTCGCCGCAGTTCCATCAAATGTCTTTATATTCCGCGTAGTGGGGGCGTTGTGCGTGGATCGTGAATTGAACCTGCAATGTTTTTTCTAAACAGGTTGAGCTTGGTAATCCTATTTGAAATACCCTCCTCACAGATACAAAAGATACTTCTTCCGTATGATCTTATAATTCGATAAACCCGGCTCCCAGGAAGCCCGGATCTCCCTGGCTGTTTTCCCGGCGGCGATCTGTTTTCTGAAATCATAGGTCCCTGCCAGGACATCGATATTCCCCATCTCCTTGCTTTGGGTTCTGTCAAAGAATTTATCCTTATCGGGATAAACTGAATATAGTTCGATCATCCATTCGATATTGATCCTTTTCGTTTTTCGTAATTCGCTGACATCATAATTCCGCAGATCCATACCAAAACATTCCGCATTCATATGCAAGGGCGTCTCGCTCATGCCCGGAATGCTGACCGGGGTGAAGGAAAAGGAGAATTTGTCTTTTAAAGCAGGGGCGCCCAGTACGGAAAAGGGGAAATGGGTACCCCGGCCTTGGCTGATGATCGTTCCTTCGAATAAACAGAGGGTGGGATACAGCAGTACACTTTGCCCGGTATTCAGGTTAGGGGAGGGGGGAACCGGAATGGTATAGGACTTGTCATGATCATAACCCACCACCGGAATGATTTTTAGTTTACAGGTTATTTTACCCGCTAGCCATCCTTCTCCGTTGATCATTTGAGCGAATTCAGCAATCGTCATTCCATGGGCAATGGGAATGGGGAACATTCCGATGCCGGATTTCAGCCGCATATCCAATATGGGGCCGTCAACCAGGTAGCCATTCGGGTTCGGCCGGTCCAGGATCAGTAATTCTTTATTGTTTTCTGCACAGGCTTCCATCACATCCCTCAATACATTTATATAGGTGTAGAACCGGCATCCCACGTCCTGGACGTCGAAGATCATCAGGTCAATATCTGAAAGATCCTCTTTCGATGGTTTGCGTTTTGCGCCGTAAAGGGAAATAACCTTTACCCCTGTCGCCGGATCCGTCTCGTCATTCACCTTAATACCGGCACTGGCCTTTCCCCTGAATCCATGTTCCGGGCCGAAAACCTTTATCACGGAGATACCAATAGACAACAAACTATCTACCAAATGCCTTTTGCCAATAATAGTGGTTGGGTTGGCAAGGATGCCTATCCGCTTGCCTTTCAGGAAAGGAACATATTTTTCCGTTTGATCCGCTCCGGTAATGATCGGTTTATCCTTATGGTTTGGTTGGTTGGACCGGTGAAACCAGGCAGATAAATGAGGAACATTGGTTGCTGGCATAGGGCTCCCTGAGAAACCCGGGGTGGCCTTGACAACAAGGATCAACAAACTTAAGAGATAACAGATCTTCATATTTCCGGTTTTTTTCAAGGCTAAAACTATCCTTTTTTCAGAATATTATCCGGTGCTGCCTGTTTTTTTGTAAGTCGGCCATTTCATGTAAGGAAAAGTCCTATAGTGAATTTTAACATTTAAAAATGGGAAAATTTCAAAAAAATACACTTGTTATTTTGTTTGTATATCTAAAACGCTGTAAATTTATTCTATGATAGCCTTATCGTGAAATAATCATTTCTTCAAAACACAGGAATTCCCCTGGCAGAAATCAACTGAGAAATCAACTGCAGGAATTCCCTGAAGTTTTTAAATCCAACACTTCTAATTAAAGTCCCTTCTTCTTAGGGCATTTGGAGAACGCCTGTTACAAGGGCTTCTCCGGGATTGAAATCATTACATAATTTATTAAAAAGGAGGTAAAATGGTATTCCCCATTATCAGGGAAGGTGAGTCTGTATCACCCGTCCCTGACAGTCAGGATCTGATGAATGATCCAAAGACTAACGTTGACGATAGTTCGCAAATCAAAGGAGCCCCGGCAAATCCCAAGGTCCCAGAGCCCCAGGAAACCGTGGCAAATCCTGTGGCCCCTGAGTCTCCGGCAATCCCGGCAACCCCGCGACCACTCGCCAAGCCGCCGCGGAAAAAAAGTGGGCCGCCGCCCAAAGCGCACCGTTTGACTAAGAAGATCACTGTCTGGTGTTCTCCGGAGGAAAAGGTGAAGATTGACACGCTTGCCCGGTTGGCCAATCTTTCCACCTCGGAATTCCTTCGGAAAAATGGGCTGAACAAAATAGTCAGAATTCCACGCACCCTTCCCGGAGAAGTCCTTGAGTTTTTGGGTGAACTGCGAACGACTAACGGGCTTTTATACCGCATAGCCCGTAAACGGGATAACAATGAAGTGTTGAATGTTGTGGAAAGGGCAGAGCTGGAGGAACTGGGGAGACAGGTGAAGGAGGTAACCGATAAAATAACACACAACTTACAATTATGATGGGGAGAGTGTATACCCAGGCTAAGATCTCCGAAGCTTTGGGTTATTGTCTGGAGGATAAACTGGATGTACTGACCGGAGAGGTATTGTATAAAGACCGGGCCGAGGTCCTGAACTATTCGCAATGTTACGGGGATAAAGAAGAGTTGATCCGGCAATTCCAGGAAGTTCGCAAACTGAGACCCGGGATAAAAGAGCCGATTATGCATATTACGCTCAGTCTTCCCCGGGGGGAGACCCGGGGTAAAGGCGATTGGGTAGATTTTGCAAGGGATTGCGCGGAGGCTATGGAGTTTAGTCATAATCAGTATGTAGTCGTACTCCATAAGGATACAGCCCAGCAACATATCCATATAGTGGTTAACCGGATTGGCTTTTACAAAAAGACAGTATCGGATAGTTTTTCGAAAGGCCGGATTGCGGATTACAGCCGGGCGTCCGAGATCAAACATGGCCTTATAAAGGAATTAGGTCCTTCCCGCTATCTCAAAAAAGAGCAGGGCCAGCGCAAAAGGTCGGGTATTCGTCTGGACAGGCTGAAAGAGGAAATCGCAGACGCCCTGAACGGATGCCGGGACCTGAATGAGTTTGAAAGGACCATGCGGCAAAACGGGTATACGGTATATAAATCACAGGGCTACGCTTTTATGGATTCCAAAAAGGTCGTCTACAAAGGTTCTGAGGCAGGATATCCTTTCAGGGTCATTACCGGTATTATCAAAGAAAACCGGGAAAAACTTGCTCAAAAAGAAAATAACTGGATTCAACAATTACATCAAAAAGAAAAGGAGGCCACGCACAAACAAAATCTACTGGATCAGCAATTGGAAAAAGAACATCTGTTGAAAGAACATCTGTTGAATGAGGATCTCCCAAAAGAAACCCTCCCAAAAGAAGATATCCTGATAGAAGATCTGCGGAAAGAAAATTTGGAGGAAGAAATCCTACTCAGAGAAGATCTGTTGCAAATTCTACCGTCGGAGGCAATCCGGTTAAATGAAAGCCTGGCAAAGGGAAATCTGGCAACGGAATGTCTTACAGAAGAAAATCTTGCCGAAGAAAATCTTGCCGAAGAAAATCAACAAACATTAACTCACCATTTTAAAATTCGAGGTTTATGAACATAGAAATAATAGAAAAAATATTAAAGGAACTGGCCAACGAGTCCCGTGAAACAAACAACGCTTTTTTGGGTCTCCAGGAATTAGTTAAATCGGTTGCCGCTAAAATGTACCAATTCGAAGTACACCTCACAAATACCATTAATCAGCAGGCGATTTTCGAGCGTAGCCTTCTGGAAGTAATCAAGGATGGGAAAAGAGAACGGGAGGAAAACAAACAGATCATTGCAGAGTTGCAGGAGAAAATAGTGGCCATGCATCTGGAGCTTCTCAAAGAGTTAAATCGAAAGCAGGAAGAATTCAAGGCAGCCCTGTATCAGCAGCAGGAGGAATTCAAGACAGCCATGGATCAACAGCAGGTAGAATATAAGGAGGCTATGGAACAACAGCAGGATGATTTTAGGGAATGGCTGGAGGGCAAACAATTAATAGCTCCTGCTGTCGACTTAAGACCGCTTGCCGACGAGATGGCCAACGGGATAAACAACATGAATGGTGTTGTGAAAGAGGGGATGGCAGATATACATTCATCGGTAAAAGAAGAAGTTGCCGGAATAAATACTTCCGTAAATGGCGCGGTTACGGATGGATTAACCCGCGTCGGTCAGATCGTGGAGGGCCAACCCAAAGCGGTAATCCGGCAATGGAGGTTTCTCTTTTATCCGGAGAGTTACCAAGGTGAAAGTTACCGGTACCTGGTAAGAGCCGTAATGATAGCTTCGGTGGCGATCGTCCTTTTCTTTTTCCTGTATTCGCTGGGAGCAATGGCCTTGCATGATCATTCCAAAAATTCAAACGGTACCGGGTCGGCAGAAAAATACCAAAAGATGAGTTATCGGGATTTAGCCGATTCGATCAATTCCTTCGAGAAGCAGGTCAAAAACCTCAAAAGAGGGAAAAATTAAAAAAAAATAAAAATTATTTTTGAACAAATAATAAAAATATTGAATATCAAATAAAATCGTCAACCACTTGGCTCATCATTTCACCCTCGCGAAATAAAATAACTTTCGGGAAGGGAGGACTGATTTTTTAGATACAAAACCTTTTAAAAAATGGTTTTATGGAAGATGTATGCGCTGAAAGTATTGTGAATAAAGGGTTTGCGATGCATGGGCCAACGGGCCGGCGTGCGAAAGCGAACAATAAAAGCACTATTTTTACGTATTAGGTGCACCATTATATTCTTTACTAACCTAAAAAGTCAGCTATGCGCCAGGATTTAAAACATCGGTTAATCACCTGGAAAAATGATGTTCATAATGGGGAAATAAAAAAGGTCTATATTTCAGAAAGTCCGGTAAAACCGGGTGAATACCTCATTAAAGTGGAAAAATCCATGAGCAGTTTGTTCGGGGATAACAGGAAGGAAGTACGGATAAGCAAAAAGTATCTTACGGAAGGTCAGCAAAATGCCAATTCGGATTCGGTCAGTGATGTGTTCCATATTAACAGGATCATCGATTCGCTGGACGAGGAATTTCATAATAAATTTGAAGTCACGGTCAGCGATTTTGAAGTAACCGTAAAAGGGTTATTAAAAAATGAAGCCCTGCGATTCTCTGAGAATTAATGATTCGGAATTTTGAATAACGATTGCCTACCACCTTTACAAATGAAAGGGCAGATTCTCCTGAGAACCTGCCCTTTTAGCATTTTCTGCTCATCCTTCCCCTTCCTATGGAGCTCTTTTACTTCCCCCGTACAATTCATATTCCAGTAAACGACAATCGATAATGCTGGTATAGAACTCGATCCTTCTTTTGGCTTTCAGGCCGATCTTTTTGGCGAGATCCAGGTTGCCGGTAAAAATATAACCATAGTAACCGCGGCATTTTTGTTTCATAAAATCCCCGATCCGGCTATAGGTATTTTCCAGTTCGGCGATCTCCCCGAGACGTTCCCCATATTCGGGGTTGAGCAATACGATACCTCCTGCCCCCTCCGGAACTTCGGTATCTGCAAAATCGCATACGGAGAATTCGATCAGGCCGGCTACTCCTGCAGCCACTGCATTCTTGCGGGCATTTACAATGGCCAGTTCGCTGTAATCGGAGGCGATGATCCGTAACCCGGGTACATCGGTTATCTGTTCTTCCAGCCTCCTGTCTTCTCCTTCGTACACCAGGGGATCATATCCTTTCAGGTGCATAAAGGCATAATTGGTCCGGAATAAACCGGGGCGGCGATTGGTGGCCAGAAGGGCAGCCTCGATGGCAAGCGTTCCCGAACCGCACATCGGGTTGACAAAGGGGGAATGTTTGTCCCAGACAGTCGCCATCAAAGTAGCTGCTGCGAGTGCTTCCAGCATAGGAGCGAGGCCGGGGATCTTCCGGTAACCGTGCCTGGCCAGGGAATCTCCGGAAGTATCGATGAACACTTCCGCCCGTTCATTTTTCCAGAACAGGTGCACCACAGCGCCGTTCAGTTCGGACCCGGTTGTGGGGCGGGTATTTGTTTTTTCCCGCAGACGGTCGACTATCGCATCCTTGACCCGCAGATTGGCGAACATACTGTTATTGATCGTGGGATTGAGCACGTTGCTGGTAACGGAAAAATACCCCTGATCCGGCAAAATAGTTTCCCAGGGAAGGGCGAGCAGTCTGTTATAGACGTCATCGGCATTATTAGCCTCGAACTGTTTAAGGCTGTACAGGACCTGGCTGGCACAACGCAGGTTCAGATTGAGCCGTATACAGTCATTGATCGTCCCTTTAAGACGCAGGCCGGTCACGAAGGTTTCTTCGATCCTGAAACCCAGGTCCCTCACTTCCTGTTCCAGGTAGGGGGCAAGGCGTTTATTGCAGGTGATCGTAATGGGTGAAATCGTATCGAATAAAGACATAGAGCCGCGAAGGTAAAACTAAATCCATAACTTTTCAGGTAAGGACCAACTCCTCCAAGCCTCAGCTATGGTCCAACCTTCAACAAAGGTCAAAGGTTCAGTAAAGGTCCAACCTTCAGCAATGTTCAAAGCTTCAGTAAAGGGCCAAGCTCTTCCTGTCTTATCGTAAAGATCGTACCATGCCGGATTCCCCGGGGAAGACTGATCTTATCGGAAACATCGGTCCAGTTCCTCCAATCAGAAGAACGGATGGCCCCAAACCTATGTTCGGTGTATTTGTCAAAATAGACGACCACTTCCTTGTCCTTCAGAAGGGTGGTAGGTCCCTCCGCCCAATATTTCCCCGTTATAGGGCGACTGGCACTGCCCCCTTTACTTCCACTGCCATCTCCTCTGGCCAGGTATGGGCCTGTAAGGGAATTGCTGAAGGCCATTTTCAAATTTTTCTGCGGTGGATCCGGTGTTTCATCCTTGAGGAACATGACAAAACGGTTGTCCGTTTTTATGATCGTTGCATCGATCACACTAAAACCTGGATCGTACAAGAGACTGGTTTTGGAATATGTTTTAAAATCTTTGGTAGTCGTATAATAAATCCGGTGATTATTTCCGTTTTCTTTCACAGAGGCGGTCTCCGGGAATTTTCCGGTTATGGTGGTCGCCCAATAGATCATATAGATCCCGGTGGAATTATCATAGGTTATTTCAGGAGCCCAGCAATTCCTGGCATTGGGTTCATGGATCATAACAGGCAGGAACTGCTGTATCGACCAGTGGATCAGATCACGGGATGTGGCATAACCAATGCCTTTATCTGCCCAGCTAACAGTCCAAACCATATGGAACAATCCGTCACCGCCCCTTATAATACAGGGATCCCGCATGAGCTTGTCCTTGCTTACGAGAGGGGTCAGGAAGGAGCTGTCCTTTTTCAGGGCATTCCAGGCATACCCATTCCGGCTATAGGCCAGGTGAAGGCCATCTTCTCCATTATCTTTAAAATAAGCAAACAAATAAACAGGATCTCCCGGCAGGTTACGCGGGCCTGACTGTCCTTTCGTAGGCAATATTCCGGTCAGTATGAAAATCATGACCAACAAACTCAGCCCGAGCGGCCTGATTATTATGACCAACCAAAAGTAGATATAGCTATATTTTTTCATGCAAGGATCCATCCTGTTTTTCAGGCGAGTTAATAAAGGCTGCCTGGTTAACGAATGACTAATTAAATGTAGTCAAATCCTATACCTTTGTTATAACGAATTTTATCATTTACCATGCCGAACGAATTTTATCAGCTCAGTGCCAATACGCCTGGTGGCAAAAAAGTGGAAATGTCCGACTTTAAAGGAAAAGTTGTTTTGGTGGTAAATACGGCAACCCAATGCGGGTTGACCCCCCAGTTTGAAGGCCTGGAAAAATTATACCAGGAATATAAGGACAAAGGGCTGGTGATCCTTGGTTTTCCCTGTAACCAGTTTGGAAATCAGGAACCCTTGGCGAATGAAGTGATGGAGCAGACCTGTAAAGTAAATCATGGCGTTACCTTTCCATTATTTGAGAAATCGGATGTTAACGGAAAAGAGACGAACCCGGTATTCAGATATCTAAAAAGCAAATTAGGCGGTTTTTTCGGCAACCGGATCAAATGGAATTTTACCAAGTTTCTCATTGATACCAATGGCAAACCATTCAAACGATTTTCCCCGGTCACCAAACCGGAGCAGATCGAACCGCATATCCGCGCCCTTCTTAAATAGACTATTTCAGTTTAATCCCTTATTTTCTGTATAGATCACAAATTCCAACTATCCTCAATGATCCCGGCAAAAGATCCTCAACGTTCCTCAAGGATCCTCAAAAATCGTCAAAGTCCGTCCAGTTCCCTGATCGTCGCCGCATCCAGGGCAAGCTCTCCGGCTTTTACATTTTCTTCCAGATGCTTGACCCGGGAAGTGCCGGGGATCAGCAGGATATTCGGACTATGATGCAGCAGCCAGGACAGGGCAACCTGGTGGGGGCTGGCCTTGAGCCGGGTGCCAACCCGGTTGATCTTTTTCATTTGTTCCACCTTCCCGGCATTGAGCGGGTACCAGGGAATAAAAGCCTTGCCGGTCTGTTCGCAATAGGTCAGGACGGACTCCCATTTACGATTGTCAGGGCTGTACATATTTTGAACGGATACGATCCTGACAAAGGTTTCCGCTTTTTTGATATCCTCCACACCTACCTCCGAGAGTCCGATATGTTTGATCAATCCCTTTTCCTGTGCATCCTGCAGGAATTCCAAACTTTTCTCGAAGGGAACGTTGGGGTCTATCCTGTGTAATTGATAAAGATCGATGCGGTCCTTTTTGAGCCGGGAAAGACTTCCTGCCAGTGCTTTTTTCAGGTGGTCAGGGTGAGCATTGACGGGCCACTGATTGGGTCCGGTCCGGGTCAGTCCCCCTTTAGTAGCAATAACGAGTTCTTTTGGGTAGGGGTAGAGGGCTTCGGCGATCAACTCCTCAGAAACATCAGGGCCATAACTGTCAGCCGTGTCGATAAAATTTATACCGAGTTCCAGCGCTTTTTGCAGCACCCGGATCGCTTCTGCCTTGTCTTTAGGAGGGCCCCAAATGCCTTCACCGGTTATGCGCATAGCGCCGTAGCCCATACGGTTTACAGTCAGGTCACCTCCGATGCTGAATGTTTGATTGTTCATAGCACAGATAGTTATAATAGATAATTGGTATGAATTCGCTAAAAAGAAAATAACCCCCCGCTCTGGGAAATTGTTCGGAATTACCGTCTTCATTATTTAAATTCGGTAACAATACCCAAATACCATGCGTTACAGCCCGGGAATAATCTTCTTTACTATTTTTTTATTTTGTTTTGCGGGACCGGTTTTTCCGCAAAAAAAACCGTTGGATGCTGCCGTATGATGGATGGGAGAGCATCGGCGAACATATCTTTTCGTCTGATGGGAAATACGTAGTTTATACGATCATTCCCCAGGAGGGTGACGGCCGATTGGTGGTCAGCAGTACGGATGGTCATTACCGGAAAGAGTTTCCCCGGGGCGCGGGTGCCGCCATCACTTCCGATAGCCGTTATCTTGTATTTCAGATCAAACCTTTTTTTAAAGACAGTCGTGAGGCACGGATAAAAAAGAAGACCCCGGAACAATCCCCAAAAGATAGTCTTGCCTGGCTGGAATTGGGAAGGGATAGCCTGGTCAAGGTTCCCCGGGTAAAATCTTTTAAGATCCCGGCAAAGAAAAATCCTTCAGCGGGCGATGAAGCCTGGCTGGCTTATCTCCTTGAGAAATCATCACCCGCTCCGGGTAAATCATCCGATTCTGCCAGTTCGATCAATCCGGGCCAGCCCTCGATCAATCCGGGCCAGCCTGCGGTCCAACCGGGCCAGCTTGCCGTACCACCGGCCGTCCAACCGGCAACCCAACCTGATTCGCTGACCCGGATACGGCAATTGCTCGCGCAGGCCGATAGTTTGACAAGGGTGGCAGACAGCCTTCGTTCAAAAGTGGCGGATGTTCGATTGAAAGGCATGTCAATCCTGTCTGTCCCCGCCAAAAAAGAAAACCCTTCCTCCGCAGAAACGGTGGAAGAAGGAACGGATCTGATCATAAAAAATCTGAACGACGGGAAAGAAAAGAAGATTCCCCTGGTCAGCGAATATCTTTTCTCTGCCAGGGGGAACACCCTGGTGGTGGAGACCACCCGGAAAAAAAGCGATACCCTGAGCAAGGCATTGATCCTTTGGATGAATATTGGGAGTTCCGGATCCGCAAGCCGGAGTTCCGAAATCGATACGGTAATGCGGGGTTTCCAGGATGCCCGCAATTACACACTAGATGAGGAGGGCCGCCAACTGGCATTTGTGGCCGAGCGGGACAGCGTGACCAAGGCCCTCGTCAAATTTTACCGTTTGTGGTACTACCGCCCCGGTATGGATAGCGCGGGAATCAAGGCGGACAGGAGAACTCTTTTGGCGTTGAACAAACCAGGACTGACCATCAGTTCGGATTTTGAAAACATCTTCAGCAAGGATGGCTCGCGCCTCTTCCTGGGGCTTGCTCCCGTCAGGCGACCAAAAGACACCACGCTGGTTGAGTTCGAGACAGCGAGATTGGATGTCTGGAATTATAAGGACGATTATCTTTCCCCGCAGCAGTTGGTTCAGTTGAATTACGAATTAAAAAAAAGTTACCTGGCCGTGATCAACCAGATCGATCAGGGAGACGGCAGGGAGAGCGGCAAACTCATTCCTCTGGGCGATGAAAATTGCGAAACGGTCATTGTAGCTGCAGAAGGCAATGGTAAATTTGCACTTGGGCAAAGCTCGAAGGGTTATCGGTCGCGGGAACAATGGGAGCAGAGTGGTTTGCAGAAATTGTACCTGGTCGATCTCCGGGATGGTTCCCGTAAGCTGGTAAAAGAAGAAGTAAGGGGAGGAGGGAGCCTCTCTCCGGAAGGCCGGTTTATAAGCTGGTATGACTGGAAAAAAAAGAACTGGTTCACCTATGAAGCGGGGACCGGTCGTATCACCATTCCCACGCAACAAATCCTGGTACCTCTTTATGATGAAGAGGATGACCATCCGGATGATCCGCCTGCGCATGGAATGATGGGATGGAGCGCGAACGATCGATCTATGTACGTCTATGACCGCTACGATGTCTGGGAGACAGATCCGGCCGGACAAAGAAATCCCGTCAATCTTACCAAAGGGATAGGCAGATCGGATAAAATAACTTTCCGTTATATAAAGCTGGACAAAGAAGAACGTTACCTGGTTCCCGGTCAACTCGTTCTGCTGACCCTGTTCAATCGAAAGGACATGAGCAGTGGTTGGCAGCTATACCGGATGGGAACTCCGTTTACGCTGAATAAGGCAACCTACTCTAACAGCAATGTAAAATCTCCAGCCAGTAACGGCAATGTAAAATCTTCCGCCGGCCAGGTAATATCCCCGACAGGTCCATTCAGTTACAACAACTTCTTCAAGGCAAAGGACAGCTGGACCCTTGGTTATCTGAAAGGAAGCTTTGACAAACCGTATGATCTTTTTATAACGGATTCCGCCCAATCTTTTTCCCGCATCCAATCTCCTGCAGGCAACCAATCCTCCATTGGAAGTCAATCCTCTCCCGGCAATCAATCTTACACAGGAAGTCAATCCTCTGCAGACCTTTCCGACGAACTCCGGCTTAGCAGGATCAATCCGCAACAATCCACTTACAATTGGTTCACTACCGAACTATGTCATTGGAAAATGCTGGATGGAAGGATGAGCGAGGGGCTTTTATACAAACCGGAGAATTTTGACAGCACCAAAAAATATCCCGTCATCTTCTATTTCTACGAGCGTGATGCCGAAACCCGTTACAACTACCTGGCGCCACAACCTGTGCGGTCCTCGATCAATATTCCCTGGTTTGTGAGCAATGGTTATATCGTTTTCGATCCGAATATCTACTATAAAACCGGGCGGCCGGGAGAGGATGCCTATAACGCTGTCGTTTCTGCCGCCCGCTATATGAGCCGTTTCAAATGGGTGGACAGCACAAAAATGGGATTGCAGGGGCATAGCTGGGGTGGATATCAGATTGCTTACCTGGTTACGCGAACGAATCTGTTTGCAGCGGCCGAGGCAGGAGCACCGGTGGCCAATATGACCAGCGCTTATGGGGGAATCCGTTGGGGCACCGGCATCAGCCGCCAATTTCAATACGAAAAATCACAAAGCCGCCTGGGTTACTCGCTTTGGGAGCGGCCTGAATTGTACATAAAAAATTCTCCCCTGTTCAGGGCCGATAAAGTCAAGACCCCTTTGTTGATGATGCATAATGATGCGGATGGAGCCGTACCCTGGTATCAGGGCATCGAATACTTTTCCGCGCTCCGCCGGCTGGGTAAAAAAGTCTGGATGATCCAATATAACGGCGAGGACCATGGGTTGACGGAAAGAAGGAACCGGAAAGACTGGTCCATCCGTCTGGGGCAATTTTTCGGTTATTATCTGAAAGGTGAGCCACCGGCCAGGTGGATCACAGAAGGAGTGCCGGCCACGCTGAAGGGTATCGATTGGGGATTGGAGACGCCTTCACCGCAGGTTTTACAACATACACCGCAGGCGAACTCCGGGGCCCCGGCAACGACAGGAACGGCAGGACCAGGTTATTAATTCAAATATCTCCGCATATGTTTAAGAACTATCTTAAAGTGGCGATCAGGAACCTTCTTAAAAGGAAGGTATACACACTGATCAATATTCTGGGACTGGCGACAGGGATGGCAGTTTGTATGCTAATCATCCTGTTCATCGGGCATGAGCTCAGTTATGATCATTTTCAGGGGAATGGAGACCGGATATACCGGGTAGTGCTTGACCGGAAATATCCGGAAAGAACAACTTCTTATGCTATCATTCCCTCCTCTATCGGTGGGGCCATCCGGAAGGAATTTCCGGAAGTAGAGGCTTCCACCGGGCTGATCGATCTCGTAGGGACGGGCTCACAATTTGTACAGATCGGTGAAAGGATCTTTGAAGAAAAAAAGGTGTTTTCTGCCGATTCAAATTTCTTCTGCGTTTTTAATATGGGGTTATTGGAAGGGGATACGGCTACTGCGCTGCGAAAACCCAATGCCGCGATCCTGAACGAACGGACGGCCAAAAAATATTTTGGATCTGCCGCTGCTGCGATCGGCAGGACCTTTGAAACCGATGGCCAGCGTCAATTTATGATCACTGGCATTTGCAGGGACTGGCCGGAAAATTCTCATATGCAGTTCGATATGCTGCTTTCCGCATCCAGCTTTCCATTTTTAAAGGAACCGAACTATACCGGGTTTTCAACCTATACCTATTTGCTGGTCCGTAAGAACATTTCCTCCTTTGCTCTCGAGGCTAAATTTCCAACGATCATCGAAAAATATGTATCGGGAGATATTGCCCGGAATTTTGGAGAAACCTTTCCCCAATTCCTGGCAGCAGGAAATGGTTATCATTATTATCTGCAGCCTTTGCAGCAGATTCATCTCACCTCCGACCTGGAGGCGGAGATCAAACCCAATGGTAGCAAACGGTCCGTAACAATCTTCGGGATCATCGCCATTTTTATTTTGGGAATTGCCTGTATCAATTTTATAAATCTTTCCACTGCACGCTCCGTAGAGAGGGCTAAGGAAGTAGGCATCCGTAAAACATTCGGTTCCGAGAAAAGAGCGCTTATCCTTCAATTTTTGCTGGAATCGGTTCTGGTCTCCCTGTTGAGCGTAGTTTTGGCAGTATTGCTGGTATTGGTGCTCTTACCTCTCTTTAACAGGATCTCGGGGAAGGAACTGAGCCTTGCCGGGTGGCTTGATCCTTTACGAATAAGCCTGATACTTGTTTTTGCGTTGGGGGTAGGTTTGATGGCAGGTTTTTATCCGGCATTTGTCTTATCCTCCTTTCAACCCATAAAAGTTTTAAAAGGAAAATTCCAGTCCAATAAATTTGGCACTGCATTACGCAACGGACTCGTTGTCTTTCAATTTGCGATATCCATTATCCTTATCATTTGTACCATTGTCGTCAACAGTCAGATGCGTTATATGCTGGGTGATAAACTGGGCTTCAGAAGGGATCACATTATTGAAATTGAACGTACCGACCTGGTGGATAGCAGGACCCGGGCATTTCGCAATGAGCTTTCCAAAATCTCCGGAGTAGAGGCCGTAAGCGGTGCCAGTACCTTACCCGGTGGGAATGGTTTCCAGGGAATCACCTTTCAGCAGGAAGGGGCAAGGGAACCGATGACGGGAAGGGGGATCATCGTGGATGATCAGTTTGCTTCCACCCTCGGGCTGGAGCTGAAAGAAGGACGTTTTTTCTCGGCAGCTTATGGCCTGGACTCTCTTTCCGTGGTGTTGAATGAGAGAGCGGTGAAGGCCATGGGATTAAAGGATCCGGTGATCGGTTCCCGTCTTAACACGACAAGCCCAGAGTTCAATGCACCCAATGGTTCACCGTATACTTATACGGTTGTGGGGGTGATAAGGGACTTTCATTTCCAGACCCTGCATCAGGCCATTGCGCCGTTAGTTTTTGCGAATGCGGCAAAATTCAGGGATATTACTCCGGTTACCTCGGTGAGGATAAAGGGGGAAGATTTCCGCAGCACGATCCTGGCCGTTGAGCAGACCTGGAAACAATTTGTTCCGAAGCGGCCCTTTCATTATTCCTTTCTCGATCAGAACCTGGCTTCCCAATATAAGGCGGAGCAGACTATTCAGCGTTTGTTCACCATCTTTTCCTTTCTCGCCATATTTATTGCCTGTATAGGTTTGTTGGGGCTTGCCGCTTATGCCACCCAGCAAAGGATAAGGGAGATCAGCATCCGGAAAGTATTGGGGGCGCACGCCGGAAATATTGTAGTTCTGCTTTCCCGGGACTTTATGAAGCTGGTCATTCTTTCCGCCATAGTTGCATTTCCCCTAGCCTGGCTGGCGATGCATAACTGGCTGCAGGGCTTTGCCTACCGGGTGACCCTCAGTTGGTGGATATTTGCCTTTGCAGGAGCATCAGCCTTGCTGATCACGCTGTTAACCATAAGTTTTCAGGCCATTAAGGCGGCATTAGCCAACCCGGTGAGAACCTTGAGGGCCGAATAGGTACAGGTCATTAAAATCTGTATCTTTTCTGTATCTTTCTGTATCTTTATTAGGTCCTCTTTCCGTTACCCTTTGCCCAATACACCCCCCGTCTCCTATTAGCTATCACTTATTATCTGTTACCCTCCACCTATACAAACGCCAAACCTTTCATCTATATGAAACTCATTCTGCTGCTAACTTCCTTAATTTGTTTCCTCGCCTTTATAAGCGCGAAAACCATTTTTCCCGCCAAAAAAATCTCAGTCTCTGCGGTGGAAAGAAGCACAGCGATAGGATGTGCTCCTGGTGAAACCAATTCCCCGGGGAGCAATCTTGCAGGAGCAGGCGGCAGGTTCATTCACGCATTACCGGGTTTGGGCCATCATCAATATGCCATTACCACGCAGAACGACAGCGCCAGGTTTTTTTTCAACCAGGGGCTGAATTTTTATTATAGTTATCATCTCCGGGAAGCGCTGGCCTCCTTCCGGGAAGCCGCACTGTTCGATTCTACGGCTGCCATGACCTACTGGGGGCAGGCTTTATCGATGGGCCCTTACTATAACATATATTACTATAAATTGAAGATGGGCATTCCTGCCGCATTGGCTGCTATGAACAGACATCGCGGCGGAGCCACCGAAAAAGAAAACGGTCTGATGGATGCTATTCAGCAACGATATTCTTACGATACGACTAATGCAGACCGCCCGCAATTGGACAGTTCATATGCCATGGCCATGTCTGGCCTTATCCGGCAATACCCCGAAGACAATGACATCAAGGCCTTATATATAGATGCGGTCATGCTGGAACATAAATGGGATTTCTGGAATACGGACAGAACCCCGAAAACCTGGACACCTGAGCTGGTAACGATTTGCGAAACGATACTTAAAAAAGATCCCCATCATCCCGGCGGCCTGCATTATTATATTCACCTTACCGAGGCTTCCGACAAACCGGAATTGGCATTGCCCTGGGCAAATGTGCTGAAGGAGGACATGCCGGGTGCGGGCCATATGGTGCATATGGCTACGCATAGTTATCAACGAAACGGTCTTTTTGTAAAAGGTGTTAAGGTCAACGAAGACGCCAATGCCGTTGTCAACCGGGAGGATTCTTTGTCGCCTGAGATAGGCCTGGGTAAAAACAAACTCATTCATGTTTATGAAGTACAATCCTATTGTGCGATGAACGCCGGTATGTACAGCAAGGGAATGCCGCTTTATTTGCGGGCCCGGGAAAGGTTATTGGCAGGCAAACCCTCCTTTGAACAGGATCCTGATGCGCAATTTGTGTATATGTTTCCTGTGTTGGCTTGGGTAAGACTGGGTAAATGGGAGGAGATACGGCAGTCACCAGCGCCTGATAATAAATGGAAATATGCATCCATACTCTATCATTTTGCGTCAGGTCTTGCCAATGTCCATCACAAAGATCTTCCGACGGCAAAAGCAGATCTTGATAGCCTGGAAGGGAATCTGCAGGACAGCCTGCTTGGCATACGTATTATGCCCTTTAATAAGCCCGTCCAATGCGGCCGTATTGCAGCCGGGATCCTCCGTGGAGAAATTTTATTTGCCGAAGGCAAACAGGACGAGGCACTTGCAGCTTTTAATCTTGCCGTGCAGGAGGAAGATGAGCTGATCTATTCGGAACCCCCGGAATGGCTTATTCCAGTCCGCCAATATTTAGGGCTCTGTCTTTTAAAAATGCACCAAACAAAAGAAGCCGAAAAAGTATACAGGGACGACCTGAGCCGCAATCCCGGCAATGGCTGGTCCCTTCTGGGCCTTTATCAAAGCCTGATGGCTCAGCACAAACCTGCCGAAGCCGCAGGGTATAAACTAAAATACCAAACAGCATTCGAAGCCTCCGATGTGAATCCGGTTGCCTCGGTGTTTTAGAACCGTCATCCGCCGCTCAAAATAGTTTTTTTTCTGAACACTGATACCGGAAATTGTGTAGGATAGTCAAAATAATTCATTTTTGACAGCATGAAAATAATTCTCCGGTTGAGACAGTATCGATAAGGCATTCCGGTCTCTTACGAATGTCATGGATAAGAAAATAAAAAATCATACCAATATAGGCGGAAAGCTGGCAGCCTTATTTATAGCGATAATCTTACTATCGGCCTGTGCTTCCGATCCGGGAAAAAAGGATTCCAAACCGGCTATTAACCGCCTGGGGCAGCGGATTTATCAGGATACTGCATTTTGGCAGGATTTCAGTATAAAATATTATCTTCCTCAAAATAAAAAAGATAAGAGGAGTCTTTACCAGGTATCCGCAGACCGTAATCGTAATATACAGATCTCCTCTTCCGAAGGATTGCTCATACCTTATCATGGACATTTTCTTGAGCCGGGCGAGTTGCTGCCGGTAAAGACCTATCGTTATATGCAACACATGCAGATCAATTCTGTAATAGTTTACCAGGATCAGTTCGTCTATACAGACAGAAAGGCCGTCTTCTCGAATGCCTGGGCAGGTAGCTTGTCCCTTGACCATGGAATGCATAACCCGTCCGTCCTGGCGGGGGGTAAGGATTTTGATTTTCTTATTGCAGACGGCAGGTCCCTGGTTTATTCGGATAAGGAAGGCAGGAAACGCTGGGAGAAACCGATTGACCGGGTAACCTCCATTAAATTCAATGGAGCGAGCAACCAATTCCTGGTACTTTCCCCAGATTCATTATGGTCGTTTAATCCTGCCGCCAAAAAACTTTCCCTGATTTTTTCCGGTGCAGGACTGACCTGTGTCACGTTTGCGAAGGGCGGAGATAAAATCGTATTGGGGACTACCAACGGATATCGATGGTTGAAAATTTCCGGTGCTTCCGGTGGAGAGTTGATAAACCAGATTCCCTGCCCTGAACTGACCGACGTGGAGGAGATAAAAGGAGAATTGTGGTTTGGTTCTACGGAGGGCGCTTTTAAATTGAACGCAGAAAATAAATATGATTATTATGCATCTCAGCGCTGGTTGCCGGATAACCATGTCGTGGATATTGCCCCGGGCCCCGACGGGAGTGTACTGATACTAACGAAGACGGGATTGGGCCAGATTTGTTTTAAAAAGATGACCCTTCAGGAAAAGGCCATGGTCCTCGAGGAACAAACAAGGAAATACCATATTCGTTATGGCTTTAGTTGCAGCGGAGGGGGCATGACAAATGGTAATCTGTCGGAAATGACCCTTTCGGATTCGGATAATGATGGCCTATGGACGGCTATGTATCTCGGTGGGCAGCTTTTCCGGTATGCCGCTACGAAGGATCCTGAAGCCTGGGAAAACTGTAAAGAAGCGCTCATGGGCTTTGAAAGATTGTACAGCATAACCGGGATGCCGGGTCTGCCGGCAAGGGCTTATGAGAAAAGGGGATATGAATCTTCCGGTTATACCAATGCGTTGAATGAAGAGAACAGGCAGCTTTTTGAAAAAACCGGATACGATGTCAAAACTTCTCCATGGCGCAAGGGGACCGATAGTGGCTGGGTTTGGAAATCCACCACAAGCAGCGATGAAGTACTGGGGCATTTCTTTGCGCTTTCCCTTTTTGCCGACCTGGCTGATGATCCGATATGGAAAGACAGGGCAAAAAAACTACTGACAGGGCTTTCCGAACATCTGATTAAAAATAATCTCTACCTGATAGACTGGAACGGGCAGCCGACGACCTGGGGGAAATGGAATCCCGGGTATGTCAATGGGTTTCCCCCTCAGGTAGGGGACCGGAAGATTACATCGTCTAATATTACCGGATTTCTGCAGGCAGCCTATCATTTTACCAAAGACGAGAAGTATAAACAAGAGATACTGACGCTATTTAAAAAACATGGTTATCTGGAAAACCTCGCCCGACCGATGAAAGAGATCGGAAAAATCGAGAGGAAAGAAGCAGGGAAAATTAGTGACTGGTCGGAAATGCTTTCCGAAGAATGGAATCATTCCGATGACGAAATGTATTTTCTGGGTTACTGGTGCCTCTATCCCTATGCCCTGAATGAGGAACTGAAAGGGAAATATAAGGAGGCGATCCGTGATCATTGGGAGATGCTGCGACCGGAAAAAGATCCCTTATGGAATTTTACTTATGCTATGACGGGCGCGAAAGATTTTGATCTGGAAGAATCGATTTGGTGGCTTAAGAGACATCCCCTGGATCATATTTATTGGGACATTGAAAATTCACGCAGGCATGATATAGAAAGACTCCCGAAGAATTTTATGGGCCGGTCCGCAAAGGAAATCATATCCCCTTCGGAAGGAATCATGAAAAAACATAATCAGACCGGTTTTGATCTGGGTATGAGCGGTCAAGGTAGTTCTGAAGAGACACCAGGGGATGTATGGCTCTTGCCTTACTGGATGGGCCGTTATCTGGATATAATCTCATCTCCCGTTGAATGATTGGACTTATGGTCTTCCTTTGATTTTCGCCTGTTTTTAACCTATATCTGCGATACAGGTAATCGTAAGATTAAAAAGGTCGCACAGCCATAGTGCGTCTTACTTTGCAGCTTCCTATACATTAGGCAGCGAGTACTAAAAAAATTGACTGATTTTACCCATCTATACTCACTTACTCAAGAGGCGACCCGATGCTATATCGCCAATGACGCTTTATTTTCTTAACTACCATTAAAAAAGACATATTTAGTAAAGAAAATTCGCGACAGAGGTGATATAGCACCGGGAACCGCCAAAAGTCTACTTTCAGTCTTAAGCAATTACCTTCCCCGCAGAAACATATTTAATTTCCCCATCTCCATACTGTTTCACATCGTTCAGTACGGCATCTCCCGAATAATGAATATATCCTTCTCCATAATGGCTGATGGATATGTTTTTAGCGGCATACAGATCTACATTTCCTTCGGCCCTGTTCAGGATTGAAAGATCGTCAGCTTCCAGGTCTATGGAGTTAAAATTGCCCTCGCTTTGATTTTTAATCGTAATAAAGGAACATTTGCCTTTGATCAGTACATTGCCCACCGAGGCGCATAAGATCTTAATGGCCGGGGCGATGAGGTCCAGTTCCGTATTCCCGATACTTTGGATCTTTATTTCGATTGGACTGGCAAGGGAAACAGGCGAGGGGCAAACAACATCCGCCCCGTCGTTGCGAACATACAATACATCGATCTGCCTTAGGAAGACCTGTATCTTACAACTTGTACAAACGGGTTTTTTGAATTTGCCTTCCGTCGTCACATAGAGCGTCCTGCCGGAATTGACGATCTCGAAATATTCCAGCAGATTGGCATCGGTTTCGACGATTACCTTTTCTTCTTCGGACTGATGTAGTTCGATCAATCCTTTCCCTGATAAGTGGAGGCGTAGGAATGAGCTCACGGGAAATACTTTGGAAACGATGTTTCCGTCACCTTTAACTTCGATCATTTGTCTTAGATTTTTAAAGTTTAACATTTAATACTTAATTTGTCGTTCCTCTTTTGCAAAAGCGTAACTTTCTGACACAAAACTAGGGTGCGCCGTTCCGGCAGGCTTGTACCAAACGGAGTAAAACTTATATATCACGGAGCTATGGGATTCGAAGTAAAAAATAAGGATGGAGATAGTTTGTATAAAGAAAATCCTTTGGGGGAAGATCCCGGGAAAAATGCCGGCAAGTATTCTGCAAAGGTCTCTGCAAATAATCCTGCACCGGAAAAATTCCGAACGGAATCCTTTAGCGTACCGCTCCCTTTTGGAACCATACAGGCGACCCAATGGTTTTTTGATGGGATTAAAATGAGTTTTTCCGAATCCGTATTTAATAAACCCATGGTATTGGACTGGAAGGGAGATTCGGAAATGATCACCATGCATTTTAACCTGAAGGGAAAAGTGTCCATTTTGGATAAGGACCTGCCACAAGGTTTTGAGTTATCGGCCAATCAGCACAATATGTTTTATGGAAAAGAGGCGGAGGGGCAAATGAAGGTGGAGGAGCTAAATATGAGCTCTTTTTTAATACAATTTTCGCGGGACGCCTTTTTAAAAATTGCGGGTGATGGCAATGATGCGTTACAACGCTTTGCAGATAGGGTAGGCGCCGGAAAGCCGGTCGCTTTTTCCGAATTCAATCTTAATATCGATCTCAACTTACAAAATTGTATCCGGTCCATCCTGCATTGTAAATATTCCGATCTGCTGAAAAGGATGTTCTTTTTGTCCAGGTCAATCGAGATGTTGGTCCTACAGGCGGAATCCTTTGACCGGTCAATGGATAAGAAGCTCCAATATATTAAAAAGGATTACGACAAGGAACGGCTGCTGTTTGCCCGGGATTATTTAATAAAGAATTTGGAATGTCCGCCAACCCTGACGGAATTGTCGAAGATCGCAGGTATCAATGAGTATAAGTTAAAACGGGGCTTTAAGGAAACCTTTAACCAAACCGTATTTGAATACCTCTCCGATACGCGTCTGGAAATGGCCAGGATCGATCTGTTGGAAAAGAAAAAGTCCCTGACAGAAATTGCTTTCGCCCTGGGGTACTCCTCGTTACAGCATTTTAGCGCCGCCTTCAAAAAGAAATTCGGTATTTCCCCTGGAAAGATCAGGTAAGGTCAGGCGTGTCCGCTGCTCTTCTTTAAGCCCCGCTGCCGACCGGGCTTTTCGTTGCAAGTCCTCGCTAATCCTTCGCTTCGCTTGGTTAAACTCCGGGCTTTCCACTGCAATCCCTCACGCAAAACGATGCGCTTTTTTTTCTCGATATTGTTTCCAAATATTCTTATGGCTCCCGGGGTATATCACCTCTGTCACCAATTTCCAAATATTCTGATGGCTCCCAGGGTATATCAACTCTGTCGCCAATTTTCTTTTAATGTCAATGTCTTTTTTAATGGTAGTTAAAGAAAATAAAGCGCCATTTGCGATATACCGCCGGGCAGCCACTTGGTAATTGTACAATGGCCATATTTAATGCGATCAGTGGGTATTTCCTCAGTATGCTGTTCTTGCAATAAGTTGCAGTACGTTCATTTTTTGTTGCGCTCAATTTCATATTCAATCTTATCGCAATGATGGCATACCATTCGGTGTTTGCACAAATGCTCCAATTTTGTTTTCTCTGGTCACTCCATTCATTTTGTAATAGTTACTGCCGCATCGAAAGCATCAAGGCAGCGGGGTATATAAAAATTTGACATTTTTTTCGAGTAGTTACTGAAGCCTAATAGTGGCTCGGCCGATTATTAACAAATGCCCGGCTATATCCATCGCCCATGAGAAAAAACAGACAAATTTTTATATACCCCGCTGCCTATGCACCCCACCCGCCAATCCAGCAAAATGACAAAATCAACCGGCAAATTTGCAAATATGTAGTCAACTACGTATATTTGTACATAAAATCACCAGACCATGCACAAATCCACAGAAAGGAGCATATCCATAGAGCCAATCGGCAACAAATACGGCAAGGAAATCGTAGACATCATCTTACCCATTCAGCAACTGGAATTTAATGTGCCCATCACGCTGGAGGACCAGCCCGATCTGCTGGACATCGAAAAGAACTACCAGGGGTCGGGTGGCGGTTTCTGGGGAGCCAAGGTTGACGGCAGGGTAGTAGGGACGATCGGACTGATCAACATCGGCGGCAAGGGCGGAGCGATACGAAAAATGTTCGTTCGCAAAGAATTCAGGGGTAAGGAATTGGGAATTGCACAACAATTACTGGATACGCTGATCGTATCCTGCAGGGAAAAAAATATAACGGATCTTTATCTGGGTACGGTAGACCGGCTACACGCAGCCCTCCGGTTTTATGAACGGAACGGATTCCGTCAAATAAACAAATCGGAATTGCCCGGATCGTTTCCGGTTATGGGAGCGGATAATGTCTTTTGTCATCTGGATCTTGGCCATTAACCAAAAGCAGATTACTACCAGGACATAATTATTATTATATCTTATCCATAAATTATAAAATCTTATCTAATAGCTGCATATGAACATCATTGACCAGTCCGGTATTTTGGCCATTTCCACCCGTTTACAACGACTGGGAGATCAGTTACGAAAGGATGGACATCTGATTTATAAGGCTTGTGGGATTGATTTTGAGCCAAAGTGGTTCCCGGTGATTTATATCCTGAAACAGAAGCCTGTCCTCAGTGTCGTGGAGATCGCCCAGGAGATTGGGTATAGTCATCCTTCGACGATCAGCCTGTTAAAAGAACTGGAAAAACTAAAGCTGATCCGTTCCAGGAAGGATAAAATGGACGAAAGGAAGCGGCTGTTATCCCTTACAGACAAGGGAAAGACGCTGGTCGGGCAAATGAAACCGGTCTGGATCATCATGGAGGAGGCGCTCGCCTCCCTTACCGATACGACCAATAACCTGATGAAGGCCATTGAAGAGGTGGAACAGCAGATGGAGCGGCAAAGTTTTTTTCAGCGGGCGCAACAGGCAAAAAGCAGGGTGTCAACCAGGCCGCAGACATAATCGGGAAAGGTAGATCCGGTAAAGGTTTGAGGTGTGCCGGTTTGTAAGGCCGATAAAGATGGGATTTCTTTTTTCTGGTAGATCTTCCGGTGCAAAAAATGAAGGAAAATAAAAAAGAATTAAAATTGCACTTTGTACTTTTAATTCTTTTTCTTTAGATTTGACACAGGGCATTAACTAATTGTTATGTTGCTTTGCACTTAAATTTTCAGACCTATCCTTTTATTAGCTTTGCGGAATCGATGAAAATAAGCATCGGAATTATACCGGAAATGATTAAACGCAAACATTTACCCTGTACGAGTCCCATATCTTGTAAGAACTAACTGTTTGCAGAAAAAGAAGTTAACCACCACCTAAAACAACGCTTTATGAAAAAGAGTCTCTTCGCGGCGTCCATGCTTGGAATGCTTGCCTTTTCCCTCATAATCTTTTCCTGCAAAAAAAGTAACAACCAGCCGGTTGATTCCGGAAAAACCAAGATAGTAACAGGCTCCTGGACGCAATCAGATATTGTATTAGGTGTGGATGTATCTGTTAAGGTCGGCGGCACAAAATATTCCTTCCCGGCCGGTACCAGTGTGATCACCAATCCTTATCTGCAGGCATTCGGGGTTTCCCAATTTTTCGAGCCTACGACAGCGAATATCTACAGTTTTACCGGAGATGGCGCTTATAAGATCGATGGAAAGACGGATGTGATCCTGCCTGTAGCCGGAAACGCAGGAGTCTGGGCTCTTGATGTGTATGATGCCGTGTTGAAACTGACTTCCCCCGATAAAAAGAACGATCCGCATTGGATCAACGCTATCTCGTCGGATTCTTTATCGCTTTCCATGATCGTTGACATTCCCGGTCTTGGCACTGCACCACTGAATTTGTTATTGGTTAAACAAAAATAAGACCGGCCCCGCGCCCTGGCGCAGCCGGAGAATTTGTTCTATCATTTTAAAAAAGGTCCGAAACTTGTCTGCCATCCCCCTATATAACGATCAGGAGCTGCTTGTGCTTATCGCCGAAGGCGATGAGCGGGCTTTCGGCCGGTTCTATCACCAGACGAATGCGGGGATTTACAATGCGGTCATGGCTTACGTAAAGGAACCCCATGCCGCCCGCGAAATAGTGCAGGTAGTTTATATCAAAGTTTGGGATCACCGCAAAAATCTCGTGGCGGTCCGCAGTTTACAGAACTACCTTTTTATTCTCGCACGGAATGCGACCTTCGACCATCTCAAAAAGGTAACGGCCGAGAACCGTTGCCTGGCGGGACTCAGGGAGCATGCAGCCCAGTTGAATGACAATGTCATGGTGCATATGGAAGAAAGAGAATGCGGACATTTAATAAATCAGGTCATCTCCCGTCTTCCCGGCCGTCAGCGGGAAGTTTATCTGCTGGCCAGCGAACAGGAAATGAGTTACGAGGAAATAGCCACCAGCATGCAGGTTTCCCGTTTTACCGTCAAAAGACACCTTGAACTCGCACGTCGCTTTGTGCGCAAGTACATCCATCATCATCTTCAGGGCCAGGCCCTTCTTCCGCTGTTTATTTTACTGGCTTCCCTTTTTCAATAAATTTTCAAAAAAAGTTTATCCTTCATTGGGCCATTGATCTTTTTGCGGCGTCTTTACTATGAATGCCCCAGCAAATGACCCGTGAACGTTTTAAATATCTTTTCAACTTGTACAAGACAGGCCGTCTTGCCTTCGAAGATTGGGAGGAACTGCGTCTGGCTATACAGGAAGGAAGTCATGACGAACAACTGCGGGTAGATTTTTTTCAACTGGTGGAAAGCGACAGGGTACACGAAACCTGGAGCCCGGAACTGGAAGCCGCCATGTGGCAGCAGATCAGGCGTGGATCGTCCCGGTCGGATCAACAAAAAGAGCTTCAGCAGGAACAACTGCATATTCCATCCAAAGATCAATTTCCATTCAAAGATCAATCCGGCGATCATTCCAATGATCTGCTGAGGATCGCTGCTTTTGACGGTGGTCTTACCATTTCTCCCCGGCGCAGACGGTTGGCAATTAGACGTAAACTCCGGTTTGCGGCAATAGCAGCATCCCTTTTATTTTTTGTGGCAACGGCCTGGTGGTTCAGTCTCCAACACCTGCAAAACCCATTGGCGAAAAAAACTGATCTGCATAAAATCCAGCAGGACAGCATAGTGACCCCCGGAACCGATAAAGCGGTCCTGATCCTGGCCAGTGGGGAGCGGATATTGCTGGATAGCGCTGGGAACGGGCAGATTGCCCGGCAGGGGGCAACAAAGATCATCAAGCTGAACGGGATGCTATCCGTATCCGGACCCAGAGGTGCTGGAAAAGGAGCCGCGTCCGTATCCTCCATGGAGAATCACCCCGAAAGACAATATAATACCATCCTGACCCCCCGTGGCGGCCAATTCGAGATCGTGCTTTCCGATGGAAGCAGGGTGTGGCTTAACTCGTCTTCATCCCTGCGGTTTCCGACTGTTTTTTCAGGGGACAAACGGGAAGTGGAACTGACCGGAGAGGCCTACTTCGAGATAGAGCCGGCAGTGGCCGAAGGGAACAATGCCCGTGGCCATGGGAAAATTCCTTTTGAAGTGAATATCGCTGCTGCATCCGGAGGGAAAGGCATGAAAATACAGGTATTGGGTACGAGTTTCAATGCCATGGCCTATCCGGATGAAAAGACCATCAATACGACCCTGTTGCAGGGAGCCGTGATCGTTTCAGACGGAGACCTGGCAAAAAGACTGGCACCCGGTGAACAGGCTGCACTTAACCGGCCAGGTCATCAGTTGTCCGTCAGTCAGGCAGATACCCGCAAGGCGATCGCCTGGAAGAACGAGCTTTTCGAATTCGATCATACGGACCTGGCCTCGATCATGCGCCAGTTGGCCCGTTGGTATGATATCGAGGTCGTTTACCGGGTTACCCCCGATGAAACGGAATTGGGCGGAAGCCTTAGTAAGAATTTGAATTTGAAGGAAGTGCTTGAACTGCTGGAAGGGAATGGCATCAACCATTTTAAGATAGAAGGCAGAAAAGTACTGGTACTTCCTTAAGGTATAAGGTATAAAAAAGGCCGGAAGGTGCTGCGAACACCCCCGGCTTACAGTTATGGATCACATATTACATCACCCAAACTCGTGCAAATTTATGCAATTAAGGGCTTTTTGCAACCATCCGTTTATAAAACGGAGGTTGTCATCCAAAACTCTTTTGGTTATGAAACTAACCGCTTTTTGGCTCTTGGCTATCTGTCTACAGGTAAGTGCCAGTAGTTTCTCGCAGAAAGTGACCCTTTCTGTCCGGAATGCCTCCCTTAAAAAGGTGTTCAAAGAAATTACCCGGCAGACAGGCGTGTCTTTTGTATATAAAGAAGCCTTACTGGAGGGAATGGACCCTGTCAGTATCCGGGTAAAGGATGCCACCATACAGGAAGTGCTGGACGATTGTCTGAAAGGGCAACAGATCGGGTACCAGCTGTTGGGGAAAAGTATTGTCATTAAAAAAAATATCCCCCTTCCGGTAGCGTTGGCGGTTGATTCTTCGCAGATCGCCCCTCTTCCGCCCAGGGAGATAAGAGGATATGTGCGAACAGTCAACGGCGGTCCGCTCGAATTTGTGACCGTTACGGAAAAGGGTACGTCCAATGCCTCCAGAACCAATAACAGCGGTAATTTCAAACTAAAGGTTTCGGGGCCGGAAGCTGTGTTGGTATTTTCTTCGGTTGGTTTTAAAACCGTAGAATTTTCACTGAATGGCCGCACGCAGATCGAAGTGATCCTGGAAACTTCTTCCCAGGAACTATCCAATGTGGTCGTTACTGCACTGGGTATTACCAGGTCCAAACGTTCGCTTGGTTATTCTGTTGAAGAAGTCGGCGGAAAAGAATTTACCCGTGTTTCGCAGGAAAATATGCTGAATGGTCTGGCCGGTAAGGTCGCAGGGGTTACGATCAATTCGACCAGCGGAACCGGTTCATCGGTGAGTATGGTCATCCGGGGGGCAACTTCGCTGAGCAGCGATAACCAGCCTCTTTTTGTAATAGATGGTGTACCCATTGCCAATACCCTGAACAATATCAGCCAGGTAGGAGATGACAACCGGGTGGATTATGGTAATGCCCTTTCCAGTATCAATCCGGAAGATATAGAGAGCGTTTCGATCCTGAAAGGACCGAGCGCCGCGGCGTTATATGGATCCCGTGCCGGTAATGGTGTCGTACTGATCACCACCAAATCAGGACGTGGATCAAAAAAGATGACCGTGACCGTTACTTCCAATACGGTTTTCGATAAACCTTATAAATTCCTGAAATTCCAGAAAAAATTCGGTTCGGGACAATTCTCCGGCATACCCACTTCGGTGAGCGGTAATTTGTTGTCCAATCCCTTTGGAAGCCTGATCCAGGAGAACGTGGTAGGTACCTATGGGGCTGAACTCGACAGAGGGTATGAAGAAGTGCAGTGGAACAGCCCGATTGATTCCTCCGGTAATCCCATTGCCATGCCGCTGGTCTCTCACAAGGATAATATAAAGAACTTTGTACAGACAGGGATCACCAGCATTAACGGAGTATCTGTCGCTAACAATAACGACCAGATGTTCTATCGGCTTTCTTATGCGAACATGTCGAACCGCGGTATCATTCCCGGTTCCGATCTTTACCGCAACAGCCTTAGCCTGAACTCCGGAATAAAAGTCAATAAATCTCTACGTATCAGTACGAATCTGGATTTCAGCCGCAACAACTCCAATAACCGTCCTGCCGGCGAAAGAGGTACCAACCCTTTGCAATGGGCCTATAATGTTTCCCCGCATACGGATATAAGAGATCTGAAAAATTATTGGATGCCCGGACAGGAAGGAATTCAACAGCGTTCCCAATACAAGGGAGAATACAACAACCCTTATTTCCTTGCCTATGAAGTGAAGAACGGTTTTGTGCGTGACCGGGTATTCGGAAGTGTGAAGGCAGAATGGCAGATCAGCCCGGCCTTCAGCTTTATGGCCCGGTATGCCCTGGATACCTATAATGAAAAAAGAGAGACGAAGATCTCCCAAAGTTATACCAACGATCCGGGAGGATCCTATGGTGTTCTCAACCTGAATACTTTTGAAAGTAATGCAGACTTCCTGCTTACTTATAAAAAGGAGTGGAGAGACATCACCCTGTCGGTTTCGGGTGGCGGCAATACCCGGTATCAGAATGGTTCGAATATCCGGACGGCTACCAAGAATGGTACCGGTCTGATCGTGCCTGGTGTATTTACCATTCAGAACATACTGCCGGATAACCTGGACTATTCCAGCAGTTCCTACAAAAAAGGGGTTAATAGTGTGTATGGCCTGGCCAATATCGGTTATAAGGATATGATCTACCTGGATGTTACGGCCCGTAATGACTGGTCCAGCACATTGCCTAATGCCCAGCCCTATTTTTATCCTTCGGCTTCTTTAAGTCTGCTGGTTAATGAAATAGCGGGTATTCATTCACGTACCATTGATCAGATCAAGGTACGCGGCGGCATAGCCCAGGTGGGTAATGATGCGAACCCCTATCAGTATCAGACCGTGCTGGGCAATTCCGGGGCATGGGGGGGTATTCCCCGTTTGGGTACCTCCGGCACCCTGCTCAATCCGAATCTGAAACCGGAAATCGCCACTTCTTATGAAGGAGGTATCGACGTGAATATGTATAAAGGCCGTCTGCGTTTTGCAGGAACCTATTACATGGTAGAGAATAAAAATCAGATTTTTAATACCAAGCTGCCTCCGTCCTCAGGCAGTTCATCGCAAACGATCAATGCCGGTTTGCTACGGAGCAAAGGGATCGAATTATCCCTGGGAGGTACACCTATCCAGACCAGAAGCTGGAAATGGGATATCAATGCCAACCTGACCCGCACCCGGACAAAAATCGTCGAACTTCCGGAAGGCATGCCTTATTTCACGCTTTGGGAAGATGCCAAAGGCGGGGCTTGGACTTACAAGGGAGAGACGATCGGTGATATCTACGATGCAAAAATGGTGACTGTTACGGATAAGGCTTCTCCATATTATGGTTATCCTTTGCTGGATGCAACCGGCAAATGGCAATCCGTGGATGCCATCAATACAAAAAACAAGATCGGCAATTTTAACCCTGACTTTATCCTGGGTTTCCAATCCACGATCTCCTACAAAAGTTTCTCCTTAAGCTTTACGCTTGACTGGAGAAGCGGCGGAGATTTTGTATCCCAGACCTATCGTTATGGCGAGGAGAACGGGCAATCCTCCCTGTTTTATGACAACCTGATCAATCCGGGTAACAAATCGGGACAGGGTTTGAAGGATTACCTGGTAACCAACCAGGATAAAATGATCCGAAGTACGGGTAATAACTTTCCGCTGGTCGGAGGGCCTACTCCACAATATAATGGATATCCTTTCATCTTCGGACCTTATACCCTGCCTTTCGGAGGTGTGTTTGTGCCGGGCGTACGGGCATCCGGATTCGATGCACAGGGTAACCCAACCGGCTATATCGAGAACCTGGGTCAGAATATCAATCAGCCCAATGGAACGCAGGTACTTCCTTATGCCGGCGCCACAGCCTGGAGCTTTACCAGGGCCTTCACTTTTCCGGCTTCTTATCTTAAGCTGAGGGAAATATCCTTTGCTTATGAGCTGCCTTCGAAGTTCATTCATTCGATCGGCGGGCAAAATGCCAGTATCTCCGTATACAGCCGCAACATCATCTTATGGACGGCAGCCAAGGTCAATATCGATCCGGAAAACGCCTTCCAGCCTTCCACCGATGTGCAGGGCTCGGGCGTACAGTTCAAACAAGGGATAGAAAGATATAACGTCAACCCATGGGTTATACCTGTCGGGATAAAATTGAACGTAATATTTTAAGCAACCATTAATTCTTTACATCATGAAATCAGTATATAAATTTCTCCTTCGCCACAAAATAACCCTGCTATTGCTTATTTTGTCCATGGGGGCAATGACTTCCTGTAAAAAACACCTGGAGAAGCTCAACGTCAATCCGAACGGAGCAGATCCTGCCACGACGAATCCGAACCTGGTTCTGTCTACAGTCCTGACCACCGCCGGTCAGCAAATCGTCACCCTGGGATTCGGGGATGCCACCGGTATCATGCAGTACACGCAGGTGGATGGCTGGACGGGCAATCATAATGAATATGACTGGAGCGGTGACAACCCCTGGACTCCATATTATGATATCCTGCGTAATAATAAATATGTTTATGACAGGTCAGTGGATCTGAAATTCGAATTACAGCAGGGTATCTCCCTTACCATGAAATCGATGATATTCGGTTTGATCACGGATCTTTGGGGAGATGCTCCTTATAGCCATGCCCTGCTGTCCGGCGAAGGCGGTCTGGAAAATACCTATCCTGTCTTCGACGCACAGAAAGATATCTATACCGGAATACTCGCCGACCTGGAAAAGGCCAATACCCTTCTTTCCAAACCGAAAAGTGCCTATACAAGCCCTGCGGATGCAGTAGACGTTTATTTCAAAGGTGATCCGGCCAAATGGAGAAAACTGGCCAATTCCCTTGCCCTTCGTTTTTATATGCGGTTATCGGAAAAATTACCCGATGTCGCCAAAGCAGGTATAGAAAAGATCGTAGCCGATCCAACAACCTATCCGATCATGAACACGGTTTCCGACGATGCCCTGATGGATTTTGCCGGCAATAGCTCCGCGGATTCCTGGCCTACGAATGTCAACTACAATTCCGACAGCGGTACTTACCGGGTCAATAAAATGGCGGCGACTTTTATCAATGCCCTTAAGCCATTGAATGACCCCCGCCTGGGAGTTTGGGCCAATAAAGTCCAGATTTTTTTGCATGTCGATCCCAATTTCCCGACCGGCACCGATAAGATCAGGGATACCGTCGTTAACGGAGAAAACAGAAAAGTACGTTACCTCTCCCCTGATATCCTGGCCGGAAAAGGCCTGACCGAAGCCGATATCGACCAGGATCCGGATTATGTTGGAATTCCAACCGCCATTGTGGGCGGACAGGTTTATAATATGGGGCCGGATGCCAACCAGGGGGCACATAACCCGCATGTATCCTGGCTGAACAGCACCTATATGGGCGCCAAGGGCGGCCTGTTAAAAGCAAGAATAATGTCCGCCGCTGAAGTTCATTTTATTCTGGCAGAAGCTGCCCTGAAGGGATGGGCTGCCGGTGATGCACAGATGCATTATAATATGGCCATTCAGCAATCACTGACTGCCTGGGGAGTAGGTGGCTCTTACGGCGCATATATTGCCCAGCCGCAGGTAGCCTGGGATGGCACGCTGGAAAGACTGATCACACAGAAGTGGATATCGTTCTGGACGGTTGGAGAGGAATCCTGGTTCGATTATAGAAGGACCGGTTATCCCGCTCTGACAACAGGTCCTGCTTCCAAAGGCCCGGTGCTCCCTGTAAGGTTCTATTATATGCTGGATGAACGGAATCTGAACCCGGTAAATACCCTGGCTGCCGAAGGCAACCTGGAGGTAACCACCAATTCAGGATACGGAGCGGACGCTACCAATGGATTTAAGAACAGCGCCTGGTCCAAACCTTGGATTATACAAGGCACCGGCAAACCCTGGTAAACCCTTACTGATCCGCCTATCTATACCCAAATCCGGTTATTCATGAAAACAATCCCGTTACTCATGAACTTAATCCGGAACCCGTGAAAGCGATTTGTTTAAAATGACTCTAGTGAGCGGTTAAATAAATTGGCTAAGTTGGTTAAGGCCTTGTGCATACAAATTCATAAGGCAAACTCAATGTAAAAGACAATGAAAAAAAACCATGTGTACTACCGGGCCCTGCCCGGTTTAGGTTGGATCTGCCTCCTGATCGGGGCAACGATCTTCTCCGTTTCTCCGCTGCATGCCCAGGACCTGAAGGCGGGCGCAGCCCTAAGGATACTTACCCCGGATCCTTTATTGCCGGTATCGGGCGGCGTTGGTATCCCCAAACCAAGCAATGAAAAAAAGGGAGACCTCTATGTCCGGGCTTTTGTTATGGAAAAAGGAGGGACGCGGATAGCGATCGTTGGCATCGATAACCTGGGTTGGTCCTCCATATTGGGAGACCGGTCACGGGCACTGATCAAAGGAATCCCCCCGGAGAACATACTTATCGGCGCTACCCATACCCATAGCGCTCCGGATGCCTATGCCTTTCCTGATGAAAAAGGCAGGACCGGTGCCGATCTCAAATACCTGGACTGGTGTACCCGGCAGGTGGCCGATGCGGTAAATGAAGCTATTGGCAAACTGGCCCCGGCATCCCTGAAGATCGCGGTCGGCGAGGCAAAAGGAAAGATCTCTTACAATTATTATGCGAGCGAATTATACGATCCCCGTTGCGGGGTCATTCAGGCCATCTCTTCTTCAGGTACAGATAAGGGTAAGGTTATAGCCACCCTGGTCAATTATGCCATCCATCCGGAAGTCATCGGATCGGGGAGAGGGATCCTGAGCCCTGACCTTTGCGGACCGCTTTACACAAGGATCGAAACCAAAGTTGGGGGAGTGGCCCTGTTTATGAATGGTGCTCAGGGTGGAATGGTAACGGCGGATAACCGTCGCGAAAATGGAAAAGAAGCCAATAACTGGGAAGAATGTATCCGGATCGGTGAACTCCTGGCCGATGAGGCTCTCCGGATCGTCGATGGCGCTGACATTCAGAAAGATCCGGTATTGTACTGTACTTCCAGGACCATCACTTTCCCCATCGAATCGGCGATGATGAAATTCATCCTGAAAAATTCGCCGTTAAAAAGCCCGGCTGCCACAGACAGTTCCATTACTACGCGCTTAAACCTGTTAAATATCGGAACGGCCCAGATACTGACCATCCCCGGAGAAGCCCTGCCCAATATCGGGTTTTATGTCAAACGTCATATGCATACAAAGTCTCCATTTCTGTTCGGGTTGACCAATGATGCCTTCGGGTACATGCTGGACAAAGTGGATTTTAAAAGTTTCAAACGCTATGATTATGTCAGCGGAACCAGCCTGGGGGAAATGACCGGGGAGATCTATATGAAAGAAGCGCTTGAACTGGTCGCATCGAGTCCACCTGCTACCGGCGCTCCCGGTGCTCCATTGGCGGCAGGCGTAAAATAAATCAAAAGAGAGTCATACAAACGGAAATTCAAGATTACACTCATAAACAGCAAATACATGAAAAAAAGATTCCTGTCCCTGTCCTTATTATTTACCGTACAGCTATTTTTTATACTTGGCGTTCAGGCGCAATCGGAGGTAACCACTCCCGCCAATGCCCTACAGCATTATTTGCATAATGGCGATACGACCTTTCATTGGGAAATAAAAAATGATTACATGGTTGGCGATGTACGGGTATACGATCTGTTGCTTACCTCCCAGAAATGGAGGGAATTCACCTGGACGCACCAGTTGGCTGTATTCGTACCCAAGGAAAATAATTTTGATGGAGCATTGTTGTTCATCACCGGCGGATCGGTTAAGAATGGTTTGCCGAACTGGTCGGACAAAGACGATAAATTCATGGTAGCCATGAGCGGTGTGGCTGCGAAGAACAAGGCGATCACGGCCGTTCTGAAACAGACGCCCAATCAGCCCCTGTTCAATGACCTGGGCGAAGATGCCCTGATCTCCTTTACCCTCCACAACTTTCAAAAAGACGGGGATTATACCTGGCCTTTGTTGTTTCCAATGGTAAAGAGCGCAGTTCGCGCCATGGATGCCATCCAGCAATTAGCCAGCGATAAATTGCAGCATCCGGTAACCCGGTTTACTATTGCCGGTGCTTCCAAACGCGGATGGACCACCTGGCTTACCGGTGCTAATGATAAAAGAGTCGAGGCGATCGGCCCGATGGTCATCGATATCCTCAATATGCCCGTCAACCTGGATTACCAGATCAAGGCCTGGAATGAATACAGCATTCAGATCGAGGATTATGTGAAACTGGGGATTCCCCAGGGCTCGCATACGGCTAGCGGCAACGCGATCAATACGATGGTTGATCCTTATACCTACCGGAAAAATCTCACGATGCCCAAAATGATCTTTATGGGAACCAATGACGAATATTGGGTGGTCGATGCGATCAAGAACTATTATGACAGCATTCCCGGAAGAAATATGATTCATTATGTACCCAATGTAGGACATAGCCTGGGCGATGGCAAACAGGCATTTACCGGGCTGAGTGCTTTTTTTGGACTGACCCTCGCACACAAACCCTATCCTGAATGCAGTTGGAGCACGTCCGTCAAAAAAGGAGCGGTGGACATTACGGTGAAGACTACACCGGATATCCTGGTGGATGCCATTCTCTGGTCGGCCGATTCCAAAGACATGGTCTTCCGCAAAGCGGAATGGAAGGGGAAAAGCCTCGGTAGCGCCCATAAATCCAAGATCAAATTCACTGAACCCTATCCTGAATCAGGTTTCAGGGCTTTTTACCTGGATCTGAAATACCAGGACCCTAATGGTGGTGAGTATACGGAGAGCACCCGCATGTTCGTAGCCGATAAGAACGAATTGAAGTTGCATTAAATCATTCATCCGGAGAACAAACAGCATGGTATGTGTAATAGCATAAAAATATTCAGGTTAGCAGCATTTTTATCATTGTTCGGCGGAATTCTCGGTTCCCCGTCCGGGGCAAAGGCGCAACAAGGGTTGTCGCCTTTGCCTTTCATTAAAGACAGTTTTGTAGTGATCTCCCATCGTGCCAATCATGTAAAAGTCCCGGAGAATTCCATTGCGGCCATCAACGAAGCCGTTAAATGCGGTGCTAATTATGTGGAGCTGGATCTGCGGACGACAAAAGATGGTTTTCTCGTGTTGAGTCACGACGGATCGGTGGACCGGATGACAGACGGGAAAGGGAATGTAAAAGACCTTACCCTGGAGGAAATAAAACAACTGAAATTGAAGAGCCCGGTGGCCTCCGATACAAAAATCTACCGCGTTCCTGAATTTAAAGATGTCTTAAAAGTTTGTAAGAAACGTATTAATATCTACCTGGACTTTAAGGACGCAGATCCCCAGGAGACCTACAACCAGATCAAGGCTGCGGGAATGGAAAAGCAGGTGGTCGTTTATCTCAACAAAGCGGACCATTACAAACTATGGAAAAAAGCGGCACCGGATATGCCCCTGATGGCAAGCGTGCCCGATGAGATCAGGACTCCGGAGCAATTGGGTTTTTTCCTGGGCCAGATACAGATAGAAGTACTGGATAATGTAATGGATTCGGCCATGCTTGCCGTAACCCGGAAAGCCGGCGTGGCGGTCTGGTTGGATGTAGAGGCACCCGACGAAGGCCCGGTTACCTGGAATGCGGCTCTTGGGAAAAACATACAGGGTGTTCAGACAGATCACCCCAAGGCGCTGATTGATTATTTAAAACAAAACAATTTACGTAACGGACCGGTTGCCTTCAAAGCAGCCAACCTGCCGGCACAAGGTTACAATCTGCCTACCTACCGGGCGCTTCGGGATATAGCCTACCGCAAGGACGATAAGGATTGTTACCTGGATGCCTATATACCGGCTGAATATGAGAATGCGCGGGTGATCGTATATATCCATGGAGGCGGTTGGACGGGGGGAGATAAGGCAGAATTTCCCAAACCCTTGCTGGAAGAGCTCGTTGGCAAACGGAAATATATAGTGGTATCGATGAACTACCGCCTGGTCAGAGATGGACAAAATCTTTTCCCTGCGCAGATCGAAGACGTTAAAAAAGTATTGTCCTTTCTTTCCGGTAATGCGCGCAAATATCATTACGAAGGCAACGAATTCGCGCTGATGGGCGGAAGTGCAGGCGGACATCTGGCGATGCTCTATGCCTATGGATACGATTCCCTCAAACAGGTCAAGACCGTGGTGGATTTCTGGGGTCCGACCGATTTGTCCGATAAAGCAGTTCGGGCGGATAATAAAGATGCCGACAGCAAGGTGGTCACCTTACTGGGCGTATCGGATCCGCAGGCGCAGATCTGTCTGGATGCCAGTCCCTATTACCGGATCACCAAAGAGACCGGAGTTCCCACTATCCTGTTCCATGGCGGTGAAGATCCCCTGGTGCATGTGAGCCAGGCCGAAAAAATGTACAAAAAACTATTGTCTCTGAATATCCCAACCCAATACGAGCTTTACCCGCATGATAAACACGGTATGAGCCCGGCATCGGCAGTGGATGTTTTTTCAAAGACCTTGGTATGGCTGGAAAAATATTACCCTTCTAAATAAATGTCTCTAAATAAATGTCTCTAAATCAATGCCCCTAAATAATTGCTTCTAAATAAATGCATCTAAATAAATGATTATGTCCCTGAAAAATAGCGGCATCCTTGCGGTGTCAACCGTACTGTCCCTGTTTATTTCCAATGGAGGACCAGTCTTTGCGCAACAGGCTTCACCTGCCTCCGCCCAGGCTAAACCAACCTATGCCGAAAAGCTGGGTTTTCCAAAAGGATCCAAAGTGATCATCTTCCATGTCGACGATGCAGGGATGTCTTATAACTCCAACCAGGGGGCTATCAACTCTATTGAAAAGGGACTGGCTACTTCTACCAGTATCATGATGCCTTGCCCCTGGGCGGCAAGTTTTGCACAATATGCCCAGGGCAAAGGATATGATGCGGGATTACATCTGACCCTTACCTCGGAGTGGGAGTCTTATCGTTGGCCTCCGCTGGCCGGTATTAAACAGGTGCCGGGTTTGGTGGACAAACAATGGTGTCTGTGGCCGGAGGTAGAAGATGTGGTGGCACATGCCAGTGCGGACGAAGTGGAAGCGGAGATCCGTTCCCAGGTGGAAAGGGCCTTGGCGGTCGGTCTGAAACCAACTCACCTGGATTCGCATATGGGAACCCTTTTTGCTACCCAGGCTTACCTGGAGCGGTATATAAAGGTGGGTATCGAATATGGGATACCGGTTATGTTTCCGGGAGGGAATAATAAATTGCTGATTGAATCGATGAACCTGCCGATTATAAAAAAAATGAAGGCGGAGGGTAAATGGAAGGAAGGCACTGTTCTTCCTGTGCCGGCTGTTGTAAAAGGTACGGGGCCAGTGGGAGACATGATCTGGAAAGCCGGTTTGCCCGTCCTCGATGATCTGCTCACCATCAGCGGTGACTGGAAACCTGCCACCCCTGGAGGAGAGCCTACCCCGGAAGCCTATGCCAAATTCAAGGTCCGGAAATTCGAAGAGGCAATGGAGAACATGGAGCCCGGCGTGGCCATGTTCATCGTTCACAGCACCGCAGTGACGGATGATTTCAGGCAGATCAGTCATTCAGGGGATTCCCGGTATGCAGATATGCTGGCGATGATGGACCCAACCTTAAAAGCCTGGATACAATCAAAGGGAATTATCCTCACTACCTGGAGGGAATTATTACAACGTCGCAAACAGGTTAAATAACGAATCTAAATAAGGAATCTAAATAACGAATCGGGTTTATCAATTCTTATCACGTAATTCTACGAACTCATCCGGTGTTTTTCTACGCTTATCCCGGATCGTTGGCTCCGCCATACGAAAAACTCCCCAGAAACAGGTATATGCTTTTTCATCAGATTGGGGTAATTTTACGGGAATAATAACGAATTGATAATATGGTACTCGAATATATAAATGCTCAGGAGAAGGCGTTTTCCGGCGAAGAGGGATTGGCAAAACGCAGCGGTGTCTGGATCCCGGAGACAGGAACTTTCCTCGTACAGGCGAAAGGAGAGATGAATTTGGACGGCTTATGTGAATGGGAGGAAGAGGTTAGATCGGCCATACGGAAGATAAAAGATAACAGCCGTTTTAAGGCCATCATCGATATGAGTCATTTTCACCCCGTTGATCTGGATACTTTTCGGGCGATGCGGCCGATCATCCCGCTGCTTCTTGCGAATTATCATTTCCGGGTAGGTTATCCCGATTCCGTGGAGAACCTGATATTACCATTAAGAAAGATCAGGGGCATCCAGTGTGTGGCGATAGCGCATGTTTCCCACGATACCTATAAAATGTTCGAATTCAACCGGAAATTCGCAACGGACCACGAACGTTTTTTTACCAGCCGTCAGGAGGCTGAACAATGGCTGGAACAAATTTCCATGGATTGATTCTTTTTTAACTTCACCCATTTCAACTTCACCCTTTTTAACTTCCCCTTCTTCAACGCTATTCCGATTTTAAACTGGTAGCGGGGTTGGCTAAGGCTGCTTTAACCGCCTGTACACTTACCGTGATCAGGGCGATCGCTAAGGCAATCACACCTGCCAATACAAAGATCCACCAGGGAATGTTCGTTTTATAAGCAAACCCTTCCAGCCATTTATGCATAAAATGCCAGGATAGCGGGCTGGCGATCACCAGGGCTAAAAGAACGGGGCGAATAAAATCTTTTGATAACAAGGTGGTGATATCGCCAACAGTGGCTCCCAGTACCTTACGGATACCGATTTCTTTGGTACGCTGTTGGGCAGCAAAAGCGGCCAGACCGAAAAGACCCAGGCAGGAAAGGAAGATCGAAATGCTGGTGAACCAGCTTACGATATGGGATGTCCGGACCTCTGCATGGTAGTTCCGTTGAAAATCTTCATCCAGAAAACTATATTCGAAGGGTTCGTCCGGGCGGACCGTTTTCCATTTATTTTCTAAAAAGGCGATCGTATTTTGCACCCGTTCCGTTTTTACGTGGACGATCAGGTAGTTGAAATCGGTATTGTTATTCAGTAAGAAGGCATAAGGTTGTATAGCCTGGTGGAGATCTTCGAAATGAAAGTCCTTAACGACGCCCACGATTTCCAAGGTCTGTGTCTGGCCCTGGAAATTGAAATAGAGTTTTTGTCCTATTGCTTTTTCCAACGGAATGGAAAATTTATGCAGGGTGGTTTCATTGACCACCATCCGCCCGTTCGTATCGCTTTTATTATTTTCCGAAAACAGTCTTCCCTTTATCAATTGAAAACCCATTAGCTGCAGGAAGTCGGGGGCTACCGCATTCATTCTTACGCTTTGTAAATCGTTTACGGTTTGATCCGGGCGATACAGGCTATAATCTGTTGCATTGGGAATTCCCGGATAATATTGTGTCCCCGTCGCACCAAGGACCTCATTGCCCCGCAGGATCTCCGTACGGAGCGTGGTATACGCTTTATGTGCTTCCTCACTGCGAATGGGAATGACTATTTGCTGGCTTTTGGTAAAACCCAGCGGCTGATCGCGGAGGAATTGCATTTGCCGTTGAATGACGATCGTGGCGAGGACCAGCCCGATGGAAATGACAAACTGGAATACGATCAGTCCCCGTCGTAAGGTTACAGCGGAAATGGAATTGACGAATTTGCCTTTGAGAACCTGGACCGGGTTAAATACGGAAAGATAAAATGCCGGGTAACTGCCTGCAATAAGACCGGTAACCAGCGCGAGGATGATAAAGGCAACGATTATACGGGGCTCCATCAGATCGGAAGCGATAAAGCCCTTACCCGTGAGCAGGTTGAACGAAGGCAACAAAACCGTAAGCAAACCCACTGCCAATACGAGGGATAAAAGAGCCAGCACCATGGATTCTCCTAAAAACTGGCGGATCAGGGCCCCTTTCCCTGCGCCCATTACTTTTCTGATCCCTACCTCTGCTGCCCGTTTGGCCGAGCGGGCGGTAGACAGGTTCATGAAATTAATACAGGCGATCAGCAGGGTGAACACAGCGATTGAAGCCAGGATATACAAATAGGTCCTGCTATTGGTCGGCGTAACGATGTTCTGGAGCTTGCTATAGAGATGTATCTCCGGAACAGGGATCAGGAAAAGATTTTTATCAAAGCCGTCAGCTTTCAGGTCCTTGCCGGCATACTTCTTTATAAAAGCCGGGAGCTTTTTTTCCAGTTGTTTGGGATCGGCATCCGCGCGTAGCCGCAGATAGGTATAGAACATGTTATTGTGTGAGAAGTTCTGCGGTTGGTTTCGTAAAAAGCCACCTACCCAACCTGCGCTGAGGGGAACAAAAAAGCGGGCGTCGATATGTGACCGGCGGCTTTCATCCCGGTAGACGCCGGTCACGTTAAACAATTCACCTCCCCCGGTAATACCGCTGATGGCAATCGTTTTGTTAAGGGCAGGGATCTTTCCAAAAAGTTGACTGGCCAATTCTTCAGACAGGACAATCGAATGCGGATCGCGGAGAGCGGACCGGGCATTGCCTTCTGTAAATTGGTAGGTGAACAGGTCGAAAAAAGTGGAATCGGCCTGGTAACCCCTGGTTTCATAAAAGGACCGTACCGGTTTGCCGGCTTCCCGCACCTGTAGCATGGCCTTGTCCTCTATCATATTTCCCCATAGCCTGGATACCTGTAAGATCTCCGGGAATTCCGTCTTTATGGCTGCTGCATAAGGAGCCGACAACATCGGAAATTCTTCTTTGGCTCCGGAACTGAGGACAGCCTGGCTATTGACCAGGTATAAATTCCGGGCAAAGGCTTGATGCCGGTCAAATGTCGTTTCGCTGCGGATATACAACAACAGCAGCATACAACAGGTCATTCCGATGGCCAGCCCCGATAAATTGATAAAGGAGAACAATTTACTCCGCAGCAGATTTCGGATGGCGATCTTAATATAACTCTGAAGCATAAAAATTAATTTTTCTTCGGAATATATTGCCCCCAAAAAGATGCCATCTTATATGTTATTGAAAATCATTGGCATAGGCGGGAGTTCGTTTCCTGACTGTTCGATGGTGATACAACTACTGCCCGCTCCGGCTGACCGTTCCCTCAGAACATTCGCAACCGGCTTCCGCGGCCTTTATCTTTTTTTAGAAAGGTTCCTGATATCGTACTGTTGTATCAATGCCGGATTCTCCGGAGTAAGCGTGAATTTTACTTCTATATCGGTATTTTCTCCTTCCAGGATAAAAGAACCTCTCAGCGCATTCTCGGCAATCAGATCCCGGATATTGAGGATCTTTCCTGCTTTGGCAAAGATACCGACGGCTTCTTTTTTGAGGGAATCCGGAAAATAATCCAGGAAAAAATTTTCTGCGAAAATATTTTTTATAGCACCCGAAAGATCCCAGTTGGGCAGCAGGGCGATCAATTCTTTTTTTCGTTGTTCCAGGATGGGAGAGACGGGGATTTTCCGGGGCTCCAGGCCAGCCAGGGAGATCAGGGTATCCAACGCATACATATTAACGGCAGCGGCCGAGGCATAGGTGACATTGCTGAAACTGATGATCCCGATCCCATAATCCGGGAGCAGGGTCCAGTTGCTGCCAAAACCGGGCAGACCTCCGCTATGGCCGGTCATGGAGCGGCCTTTACAATCCTTGAACGTGCGCAAACCATAACCGTATCCGGAGGCCATCGGGCAAACGCGTCCGCTGGGATAAGTATAATGCGGGTTGAGTGTATTGAATATGGAGAGTTGCTGCATTTCGCGGAGAGAACTTCTTTTCAGCGGTCCGTCATCCTTTCCGGAACGGGAAGGCCAGGCCGCCATATGAAAAGCCATGTATCTGGAAAAGTCCTCCATGGTCGTGATCATGCCTCCCATGGCACCATAGGCACCATCATGCAGGAGAGGTTGAGCCACCCAGCCTCCATTCAGCCATCGGTATCCGAGTGCCAGTTGTTTTTCAGGCACAGCGGTATATTCCCAATAGGTATGGTCCATACCCAGGGGCTGCAGGATATGTTGGGTGATATATTGTTCATAGGGTTGGCCGGAGATTTTTTTAATGATCATACCCAGGAGCGCAAAACCCATATTGCTGTATTCGTGGGCAATTCCGGGGCTGTTGGAAAAGGAAATGCCTTTGCGGACCATGGCCAGCAAGGCCTCATCGCTAATACCCAGTTGCCGGTCACCCCAGGGATTATCTTCCGGGAAACCTGCCGAATGCGTCAATAGATTCCGTAATGTTAATTCAGGGGCGTCTCCGTTCAGATATGCCAGATCCTTTAATTCGGGAATATACAGCCGCGCGGGATCGTCCAGCCGGAGTTTACCGGCATCCCTTAATTGCAGGATGGCCACCGAAACAAAACTCTTGGTCATGGACGCGATCCGGAAATCGGATTGAAGAGTAGCCGGGTATTTTTTCTCCAGGTTTCCAAATCCCAGGCTCCCGGAATAGATCAGTTTTCCATCCTTTACGAGACCATATACCAAACCGGGTGAATGATTTTTTGCTGCAAAATCCGCAAAGATCTTATCGATCACTGGAAATGCGGCTTCAAGGCTTCCACTACCCGTAATCCCTGCCGAAACCGAACCAGACACCGAACCAGGTCCACCACCCGAACTCATTCCCCCGATCTTTTCTGCCCCTTCCATGGACCGCAGTTTAGGACTGGCCGCATCGAAATTTTTTATCAATTCAAAGGTAGAAGGGATGATCGCTTTGAACCGTTCGATCGTTTCAGCGGGAATGTTCCTGTTACTGAACGGAACGATCTTTACATATTCCTGGGTCTCTCCGGCGTTTCTTCCGTATTTATAGGCATACGTAAACCTGCCCTGGTCGTCTATTTTGACATCGTTATTATCCTTGTTGGGAACGGTGATATAAAATTCGCTTTGGCGGTTATCCCCGGCGGGGTTGAATAATTTTTTTTGCTGCAGATAATCGTAGAGCTCCTTGGCCACATTGACGGCGGGATCAATGATCTTAACAGGAGTCTGGATAAATGGGCGGTAGATGAACCTGCCATCCTTTTCATAATTGTAAAGATCGGCAAGGGTAGCGGTTATATCCTTTATCAGGTAGGGATAATGCGTACAACCCAGGACAATGGCTTTTAAAGGAGGAGCGCCCGGTGTTTTGCGGATCTTTTCCATCAGCGATACCAGATGATAACGGACATAATTATCCGTAGAATTCAATTGCAGGATCTGGCAATCATCGGTGTTTTTGTTATCGCATAACATTTTATTCCGGTCGAAGTCAAAACGGTATATATCCATCAGGGTCTTGTCGATCCGGTAATCGGGATTTTGCAGGGAAGGGCCGCGATAGGAATCCCTGGGGGCTGTGGCCTTGGGATTGATAAAATCTGGTTCCTGGTCCACGGCTTCGGCAACTCCTTGTCCACCCTGGTTGAAGATCTTGATATTGCCCTGGTAACTCAAGTTGTCCTTTAACCGGAGAATGGTGTTTTCATAGCCTTTGGAGGCGATAGTTCCGACGGTGGCCAGCACTCCGATCGATCCGTCTTCTTTTTTACCAAATACATCCAGCACGCCTTTCGCTCCGGCATCGATGACACCGATCACTTTCAGATCGATGCCGGTTTTTTTAATAAAGGCCTCGACGGTTTCTTTCCCATAGGCGGTGGCGGTATTGCAGGCAATCACCAGGGCCTTGATGGGTTGTTTATCGGTACTGGCCGATTTTGCGGTTGAATTGGTGTAATACTTATCAGAAAGAAGAAATTGCGCATCTTTCACTACGTGTTCGATGAGCAGATCCGTTTTATGTTCACTGTAATAATTCCCATAGGGCATATTTGCCTGGTCGGCCAGATAAATGAATTTTTCTTTTGTGAAATCGGGGATATGATCGGTTCCGGAACTGCCGTTGGTATTATTATGCTGATCGAAGGTCAGCAAGGCATCCAGGATCGTGAGCCCTCCGGTGCCGGAATCGAAGACCCCAATTGGAAGAGCAGGATCGCCGGAAGGATATTTCTTAAAATCTATAAAATAGAAATTATTGCGGTCTTCCAGGATAGACCGTTCGATCGCAGGCGCGGTTGTTCCAACGCCCCCGGTACCCGGGGCAGTTACTCCGGCTTGCCCGAACAAGGCGGTTGTACCGGAAAAGGTCAGCAACGAACCAACCAGAAAAAAAGAACCCATCCTACCGAAACTGTTCATAAATAAAAAATTTACAATTTTTTCCCCTTCAATATCTGTCCAAAATTACAAGGTCGCCAGTGATTGTTCAATATCCCCGATAAGATCATCCACATTCTCGATCCCCACCGAATAACGGATCAGACTTTCGGGAATGCCCAGCAAGGCACGTTGTTCCTCCGTCAATTCCACATGACTGGTCGTTCTGGGTGGCCCTGCCAAAGTACTTACCGAACCAAGGCTGGCGGCTAGATGAACCAGGTTGAGCTTCGGCAGGAACTTCTTGACCAGGTCATAACTGCCATCGAAGGCAAAACTCAGCACACCACCAAAACCGCTCATCTGGCTTTTGGCGATGACATGACCCGGATGTGATTCCAGCCCGGGATAATAAACATCTTTTACTTTATTATGCGCTTTCAGATAACGGGCAATTTTTAACGCCGAAGCATTCTGTCTTTCGATCCGTAATTCCAGTGTCTTCATACCACGGGCGATCAGGTAGGCCGGATCCGCTTGCAGACTAGCCCCGGTGATCTCCCGGAAATGGAAAACTTTCTGAACCAGTTCTTTTTTACCGGCAAGCAAACCGCCCATCGCATCGGAATGTCCGCAGAGAAATTTGGTGGCACTGTGAATGACCAGATCGGCCCCCAGTTGTAACGGGTTCTGGTTGACAGGAGTGGCAAAGGTGCTGTCCACCACTACCACGGCTCCCACTTTATTGGCAGCGGCAGCCAGCCGGCGAATATCGATGATCTTCAGGGTAGGGTTCGTAGGGGTTTCGAGATAGACCAGGTCACAGCCTTTGGCGATCTCCGCTTCAATCTGATCATGATCGGTGGTATCGCAAAGCTTAACGTCTACATTATAAATCGGTAAAAAATCGAGGAATAATTTACTGGTACCCCCGTAAGTATCTTTAATGGAAACGACCCGTTTGCCGGGGGTGAGGAAGGTATACAGTGTATTGCTGATAGCTCCCATACCGGTAGCGAAAGAAGTGGCGGCTTCGGCGTCTTCCAGAACCCGTATTTTCTCTTCCAGGGCGGCAACCGTGGGGTTGGTATTACGGCTGTAAATAAAACCTTTTGCTTTTCCGGTGGCTACATCGTACCACTCGTCAAGGTCTTTGTAAGAAAAGGCAACGCTGCTGACAATAGGAGAGGTCGCCGCTCCTTTCACATTCAGATCGCCTTCACCTGCCCAGACCGCCGACGTACCTTTTTGGTAATTAGAATGATCCATGTTACTTATTTTTTTGTTTTATTATAATATAGATATACCGGAATACCGGAGAAGATCAGGATCAACCCGATCAGGGACGATACCGGTTCCTGGATGATGGTTATCACCACCAGCATCAAACAGAATATAGTAAAGATGATGGGTAGAACAGGATAACCGACCACCCGGTAGGGGCGGATGGTATGCGGATCTTTTTTCCGCAGGACGATCACACCCAGCGATGTCGCTCCGTAAAAAATAAAGGAAGCGAAGATCAGCAGATCGGTCAGCTGGTCAAAACTTCCGGACCAGAGCAAGACAAGGGACCAGGCTCCCTGCCATTTGATAGCCTTGGAAGGGGTATGATAAGTGGGGTGGATCGTTCCGGCTCCTTTCAGGAACAGGCCATCGCGGGCCATGGCAAAACTGATCCGCGCAGACATGAGGATCGTGCTGTTGGTACAGCAAAAAGTGGTCAGCAGGATCAGACAGGAAAGCAGGAGAGCGCCTCCGCTTCCGCTGATGACACGCGCCACTTCCACGGCCGCGATCTTGTTGGCGGCATGACGGAAAGAGGCGAGTTGTTCTATGGGCAATACATAGAGATAAACCGTATTGACCACCAGGTAGAGCAAAATAACCACCAGGGTTCCGACACCAAGGGCAAAGGGAATATTTTTTTGCGGGTTTTTTACTTCCTCTCCGATGAACCCGATATTGTTCCATCCTTCATAACCCCAGAATGCGCTGATGGAGGCGGCAAAAAAGGCCGTCAGCAAACGCCATCCGTGTGGTGTCTCTCCGGCAGGTTTAAAATTCTCCACGCTTCCTTTTCCGGATAAAAGGGCAAACACCACAAAACTCAGGATGACGATCATGATACTGACGATCAGGTACCTGCTTAATTTTTCACTGAGCACAACGCCGCGATGATTGATATAACTTAGAAAAAGGATCAGCACCGAAGCGAGGATCTTTACACTGGCATTGGCGCCGATGGCTCCCGGCAAAGGGAGGGTCAACTCCGGGAGCGGGTAGATGGAATTAAAAGACTCCGAAAAGATATAAGCCAGCGCGGCGATCGTTGCGCCGCGGATGATGGCAAGATTGGCCCAGCCGTAAAGAAAGGAAAAGAACCGGCCGTAAATCCGTTTGAAATATACGTATTCCCCTCCGGAGGCGGGCATCATGGCTGCCAGCTCTGCATTGCATAAGGCGCCGATCAGGCTCAGCACCCCGGCTGCGACCCAGCAGATCAGCACCCATAGGGGAGAGCGAAGCCCATCCGACATGGGGGCGATCTTCTTGAAAATACCCGAGCCTACGATGGCGCTTACCACGAGCAGTATTGCCGGCAGGCGGGTTACGGTGCGTTTTAACTGAGGATCGCTCATATTGTCGGTCAGGTATAAATGTTATTAATTAGTCAAATAGTCCGGGTAAAAAAAATCGATAGAAAAATCGATCAGCCCATCAATGTTACGCCCAGTCCCGGCTCCTGGTTGGGAATTAAATACCCATCCTCCAGGATAAACCCTCCCGTCACGACATCTTCCGCCAGATCGAAACTGCCGTCCAGATCGATATAACGGGTATGCGGGCAGGCGAAAGCGGCATGAAGCGCGGCCGTAATACTGACCCTGCTTTCGTCGTTACAACCCCAGAAGAGCGAAATATCCGCTTGCCTGGCGATGTTGGCGATCTCGAAAGCGCCGGTGATCCCACCGCATTTCATCAATTTGATATTAAAGATCCCATAGGGAAGTTGATGCGACAGGGTCAGGGCGGAGCGGGCGTCCTTCAGCGATTCATCCGCAGCCAGCCGGGACCGGATAGTCCAGGGGAAATTCAGCAGCTCATTTTCCATGCCGGGCAGGAAGGGCTGTTCGATAAGTTCCAGGTTGGCGTTTTCCGTTCTTTTCACAAAGCTGTTCAGCTGGTCAGGGTTATAGCCGGTATTGGCGTCTACACGGATCGTAAAATGATTACCATAACGTTCCCGCAACTTAAGGATCTTTTCGGCATCCGTTTCTGCATCCAGCCCGGTTTTTACCTTCAGTACCCGGAAACCGGATTCAAAATATTCCTGGGCCTCTTCCAGTGTTGCCGGGACATCTTTAATGCCGATAGTAACGGAGGTAAGCATTTTCGAATGAGATCTGCCATAAAAATCAAGTACGGGGATGCCCAGCCATTTCCCGAAGGCATCGTGTAAGGCGATGTCGATGGCTGCCTGGGTGCCGGGGAAGCCGGCATATTCTTCCCGGTAATACCGGATATGCGATAAGAATTGCCGGATATCCTTACCAACCAGGGTGGCTACCTTATCGGATTCCAGGTGTTCGATGGTCATGGCAGCGGTTTCTCCCACTACGGCGAACTCCGTATTGGCGGCACCGATCCCTTTTATGCCATTAGCCAATTCCACTTCGAAAAAAACAATTTCGGAATCGGAGATCGTACTTCTTGCAATCGTATAGGGTCTTTTGAGCGGCAGCAATGTCCGGTAGGCCCGGATCGAATTAATGGTCATCTTATACTTGATATTTCGTACGCTGAATAATAAGTTACACCAATTGTTCCGCTGCCAGTTTCTTTAACAAGGGCACTACCCGGTCACAGCCTTCCTGCAAGGGAAGGATAACGGGGATCTGGTATTTTATCTCATAGTCATTGCGGAACGCCGCTGCTTCTTCCGGTGAACAATCCTCGGTATTCAGCGCGATGGCAATGACCCTCGATCTGTAATGACGTATCAGTTCCATTTCTGAATCCAGGGAAGGGATCTTACCCCATTGCTCCACATGATCATAATATTTTCTTTTGGGGGCATGGACCAGGACTACGTGACGGGCTCTTCCGGAGATCAGCATTTCTGAACCGCAGGGGCCGCTGGGATTTCGCAGGGCTGCCTGGCCTTCGATCAGGATCAGATCGGCCTTTGTTTCTTTGGCGCAGGTGAGAATGGCGTTTTCCAGTTCTCCGCCGGTAAAATCGTTCAGGGTCGAATCGAAAATAAAACCATATTTCCCTCCCTGCAGCCAGCCGGTCTGCCCGGTATAGATCATCTGTGCGTTTAGGCCTGCCTGTTGGCTGGCATTCATCAGGAACCGCGCGGTAGTCCGTTTGCCCAGCGAGCAGTCGGTTCCCAGCAGGGCGACGATGGGCGTTTTTAAAGCAAGGATATCTCCTGTCCAGAAATGCAGGTCTTTTCTTTGTTTGGGTTTGCGGACATCGATGAGCTGAACACCGTACTTTCCCGCCAGCTCTACTATATCGGCACGTTCCGAAAGATAATCATGCAGGCCATTTACGATCGAGACCTTGTTTTGGATGGCAGTCCGGACATCATCGATCATGGAAGGAGGAAAAATCCCTCCGGTTGTCGCCACCCCGACGATACAAAAGGCTGGTTTATGAGCCAGGGCTTCCCCGACCGTAGCATAAACGGGTATATTTCTGTGTTTTCCATCCAGTACCTCTCCCGCGTCTTTGCCGGCCTGCAAGGGATCGACCAGGCCAACGATCCTGAAACGATTGCTTTCCCGGATAAGACCATGCGCGGTCTTGGCATCTGCTGTATGTAATAAACCTGCTGTCAATACAATGGCTGTTTCCATAATTTCACGTATTTCACGATTCTGCGCTAAATTGGCTTTCCGCTAAATTATCACTTACCCATCACATGATCATAAAGGATCTTCGATACATTGGCCTCCGTGTCCGCTGCCGAATCGAGACTGGCAATACCCCTGGATAAGAGGACGACCACATATTTCCGGCCATCCGGCAGGAAGACGATACCGGAATCATGACAAATGCCGTCGATCGAACCGCTCTTGCTGGCCACCTTTACCTCTTTTGGAAGTTTGCCGGCGATCTTATTGGTAAAATGCTGATCCAGCAGAATTTTGATCATCGATTCACAGGCGGTCTTACTAACGATCTTTCCCTTGGCGATCCGTTCAAAAACAAGCATCAGGTCATAGGAGGTCGTCGTATTATTCATATTTAACTTAAACGCCTTGTCATCTTCCACGCCTCTGAGGACCTGGATATCTTTGGCGCCGATCGATTTCATCGTCTTCATGACATTTTTAGCGCCAACGATCTCGATCATCAGATTGGTGGCCAGATTACTGCTTTGCGTGATCATGCGGTACAGCAGTTCAGAAATGGGCAGTTTCGTACCGGCCATCCGGTAAAGAGCCGTTTCGCTGTCCTGGACCGAATCGAGATTATACGGACTGTTATCGACGATACTTAGGAAATTGGTATGGATGATCACCGAATCCGTAAGCGCGAACTTATGTGCGGCGGCTTGTTTGTAGGTCTCGATCATCACCGGTGTTTTCATCGTACTGGCCGCATGAAAATTATCATGTTCATTATAAAAGAATGTTTCCCCGGTACCGAGATCCTTAAAAGCTACGGCAAAAGTACCGGTGGGTTGTTTGGCGAATTCAGCCAGGATATCCTTTCTTAGCTGAGCCGTGTCTCCCGGTGCAGCTTTAACGTCGGGAATAACTGAAGAGGCAGTACCAGCAGTAAAAGCTGAAAAATTCGGTGCAGTCGGAACAGCCGGGCTATTCGAACCGGAAAGAAGACCGGTGGCCAGGATAAAACCAAAAAAATGTAGCATACTATTAATTTTAAAAATATTAATTAATTGAATATATCGATTCGATCTCAGCTATTCGGTTTTTCCGTGTTTGACCGGTCTCAGCAATACCCCGTCAAAATCCATATCCGACGCAGGATCGATGCCCTTCAGTTTAACCTGGTCGAAAGTCCCTTGTGGATCAAGGGCAAAACTGACATAGGCATCTGCTTTCAGATCCCTGTTACGGAACCTGGCAATGAAAGTATCGAACTGATAATGATCCAGATCGGCAGCCAGTTCCGGCAGGTTCCTGAACCGGAGAACAAGACGGTCGTTCTCGAGCGTTATATCGACAGGGCCGTAAAGCGTATCTGTATAAGCACCGGCATAATTTGCCATGGGAAGCGAAGCCTTGCCTAAGGCCGTTACTGCGGATCTTGCTGCCAGTTCTCTTTTCTCCCGGTTTTTTTCCAGGTTATCTCTTTCATCCCTTTCTTTTTTCTCCTTAACCAGGGCCGAATCGAGTTGTTTTTTATAACCGCCGATCCAGTCGAACTGGCCATTTTGTAAATAATAATCGAGTATCTGGTATATGATGGCCCAATAAGCTCCGGATGATTCCTGGTTGGTGAAGATGGAAATTCCCAGGTTAAGTTTGGGGACCAGGGCTATTTGGGAGACGAAGCCGCTCAGCATACCTCCATGACAGACGATCTGTGTACTTCCATAATTAAAGGACCGGAACCCGAGGGCATAACCGCGGAAATTCATTTGGGCCGGTTTAAGTTCTTCGGGCATATTCTCGATGGGCATAGGAGTAACCACCTTCCATAATTCACGGGTGGCGGAAGGCTGGAAAAGGCGGGTCTTATTCGGCGCCATTCCGGAATCCAGTTGTGTGATCAGCCAACGGGCCATATCGTTTGCATTCGTACAGATTCCTCCGGCAGGATTTCCGGCATCACCGATGTCCAGGTTCATAAAACGGTCCACCGTTTTTACCTTTCCGTCCAACCGGGTATGTGCCATGGCGACATTGGATTGGTCTTTCAACGTTGAAAAACGGGAAATACTTTCGGACATGCCCAGCTTATCGAAGATCCTGGTTCGGATAAATTCTTCCCATTCCATACCTGAAACGGCTATTATTACCTCACCTGCAGCCAGGTAAAGGATATTGTCATAGGCATAGGTTGTCCGGAAACCCCGTGTCAGGGGAATCCGGGAGAGTTTACCCACAATCTCCTTCCGGCTGTAGGCGGAAGGAGGGAAGATCATCAGGTCGCCTGCATAAGCAGGTATCCCGCTATGATGCACCAGCAGATCCCTGATTGTCATATGCATGGTTATGTAGGGATCGGACATCCGGAACCAGGGCAGGTGATCGATAACAGGGTCCTCCCATTTTAATTTGCCTTCTTCGACCAGCAAGGAAAGAGCCGTGGCCGTGAAGGCCTTTGTATTGGAGGCGATAAGGAATAAGGTATGAGCATCAACGTGAGCGGTGTCTCCCAGTTTTTTTAGGCCATAACCCCTGGTCAGCAAAACTTTTCCATTTTGTACGATGGATATGCTCAATCCCGGTACTTCGAAAGTCTGCAATGCTTTTTCGATATAGTTGTCGAGACCGGGTGGAAGACCGGCGGGAATTTCCGAAACGTGGCCAGTTCTTCCTATTGCAGATTTTCCGGTAGATTGTCTGGTCGATTTTACGGCAGATTGCCCGGCCACGGGCAAGTCCAATATCAGTGTCAACGCCAACGTCATTGCTATCGTCATCGTCAGTTGGGGGCCAGCAGCCAGCAATAAAGAGAAACTATAGGATCTATATTTAAAAATATTCATGGCTTGTCTTTATATAATCAATTGATCTTTTCCACATAAAATTCCTTTGCCCTTATCCGTTCCTGTTTGGCTTCCTCGGGTCTTTTTAATTTTTCCAGGATTTCTGCCCGGTACTGCTGACATTTTCCCGCAACATAGGAATCTGGAAAAGAGCCGGCAGAACGTGTCAGTAAAGCATAACCCTGTTTCAGCAGGGAACTATCCTTATTATTACGAAGGGCTGCTCCTTGTAGAAAATCCCGGTACCATTCCCGGGCAACCGGGTTCATGCGTCCGGCTTCTTCCATCACGGGAAAGGGTGGGAGTTGTTTGGCGATCAGATTCGGTTGGACAGGGGGCAGCGGCATTTTAAAAAATGCTTCCAGGGCAAGGAGAAATGCGCTGGCCTCCCGGGCATTATACGCTTCCTGTTTCAGCCGGTTTTCTTCTCCGGCGTTTGTAAAAAAAGAAGCTTCGGCCAAAATGCCGGGGATTCCGTAGGTGTTTCGCAGAACTGCCGCTCCGTCGGTAGGGAAAACGGTATAATCCGAATTAAGACTCAGCGTTGTTTTTCCGGGATAAAAATTTTTTTCCAAAGAAAGGGCCAGTAATTTCCCCAGGGCTACACCCGCAAGATTCTCCGAAGCGCTGCCGTGAAAATAAATTATGGGAAAATTTACAGCACTATCGGCCGTGGCGTTATGGTGAATGGAGATAAAGGCATCTGCTTTTCCATCGAGGGCTAGTTTGGCGCGGGCATCCAAAGGAACAACCACATCCGTAAGCCGGGTCAGGATCGTCGTGGCGCCTTTTTCTTCCAGCAATTTTTGCAGAGCCAGGGCGACCCGGAGATTGATCCATTCTTCCCGTTCTCCGGAAGGGCCGACCCGGTAATGATCTGTGTTTGCGGTGCCTCCATGACCGGCATCGATGCAAATGATCTTACCGGACAAGGAAGAACTATTTTTATTCGGGGTTTCTACGGATGGCGCAGTAGCAGGCGCAACGGTCAATTTACGGGTAAAAAAATCCGCGACAGCCTCATCCACCTTTAGCATATTGGAATATTTCATCCAGTGGTGGGTCTCATCGGGAATCATCAGTTGTTCAAAGGGGAAACCTTTTTTTTCAAAACGCCGCACCAGGTCAAGGGTCTGATGGAAGGGAACATTGCCATCGTCGTCTCCATGAATAAGGAGTACCGGAGAAGTCCAGGTATCCAGGAAGCTGATGGCGGAGGACACACGCAGACGTTCCCGGGCCAGACCGGCATCGGGAGCCTGCTCGCCTTTAGGGTCGGGCCCCTCTTCCAGGTAATTATGTTCCCCGTGAATATCCACCCCGGCGGCGAAAAGTCGGGAATCATGTGCGAGGGCGAGCGCGGTAAGAAATCCGCCATAAGATCCCCCGTAAATACCGATACGTTTGGCGTCCACCTGGGGTTGGGCGGCCAGCCATTGCCCGGCCGCTTTAATATCCTGGTATTCGGAGGCGCCATACATACCGGCATTTTGCGGGTTCTGAAAATCAAAACCATAACCTATCCCAAGCCGGTAGTTCACGGAAAGAACGATGAATCCCTGACTGACGAGATATTGGTTCAAGGCATAAGTATTGGAATAATAATCTCCATAGTGCCATCCCAAAAGCATCTGCCTTTCGGGGCCACCATGAACAAAAAGGATGGCGGGTCTTTTGGTATTGTTCAAGGTTTTGCCTGCTCTATCAGTTTTATATGCCGGTTCGAAAAGTTGCCCATAAACCGGCTTGCCGTCGGCGGCGGTAAACTGAACCGATCTTGGCGTCACCAGCTGCGTAAGAGGGAAATCGGAGCGGATAAGTTGCCCGCCGGGTAAGGGTATTGGTATACCACCTGCAGGTTGGAAAGATATTAGCGCAGGAAGACCGGGTCGTTGAGCCGTCGCGCTGATCATAACCAGCGTGGAATCATCACCGGTAATGACGGGGATACTTTCGATTCCATCGCCTTGCGTCAGTATTTCCATATCCGCTTTATCCACAGAAACCCGGGCAATATGCCGGCGGTCCCTGTCATCGGGTTTGGGCCCGGTATTGGTGCTGAACACCAGCCATTTGCCGTCCGGGCTTACCCGGATATGTTCTGCGATAAAAGGCCCATTTGTCAGTAAAAGCGGACTGCCTCCGGTGGCAGGCATGGAATAGAGATGTGGCCAGCCGTCCTGGAAGGATACAAACACAATCCGTCCGGTGCTTGTCCAGTGCAGATTAAACCCGCCCTGGGTGGACGGAGCGGAAGCTTCCACCGTTTCCGGCGCTTTCCATAACAGCGTGGCTTTTCCCGTGGCAACAGCAGAACTTCCCGTGGCCACATCGGCAGACCAGATAGCCCAGGGCTCTTTATTTCGTGCCGTCAGCGAATCGGGAGCGCCGCCGGATGCCGGCCGGCGTATAAAAACCAGCTTTTTTCCATCCGGAGACCAATTGGGGAATTGGTCGCGGGAAAAAGCTGGGGCGATCCATTGAATAGGAGAGAGGGAATCCGAATATACACCGATCAAAGAATGGTCTCCCCGGTTAGCTACAAAGGAAAGCCGGTAACCATCGGGTGACCAGGCGATGGACCGGCTTTTGCCCTTTGTAAAAAAAAGTTGTTTGGCGGTTTGTGATCCGTCAATGGGAGAGATCCATACCTGGTCGTTCTTAATAAAAGCCAATTGTCTGTTATTCGGGGCGATTACGGGATGATCGCCGTTATCGAGGATGTTGGGTTTACCTCCTTCGAAAGGGATACTGATTACTTGTACTTTTGGCGCATTGGGTGATGAGGAAGGGTTCCGGGCTGTGCTGCCATCATAGGCGCCATGATCGCCGCCCCGTACATACACGACCCATTTCCCGTCGGAGGAAAGGGTAATCCCGCTGATCTCCTGTCCTTCGTCAATGGAATAATCCGTCAGTCTTCGCAGCGAAAAAGACGGCCCTTCGGCTACATATATATTCCGTATGCCTTTTTCATTGATGGCCAGGGCGATCCTGGATCCCGTGGCTGCACTGGTAAGCTCTGACGGAAAGGGATAGCCGGTGACTGCCTCTGCTGTAAAAGGGTTGTCCTTTCCCTTAGTGTCAACCTTTTGCTGGAACCGGGTTTGAGCCGATCCGTTAAAGGTTTCCGACAGAAAAATAATATGAAAAAGAATGAAAAACAGGGATCCTTTTTTCATCAGGAAGAATTTGAATGAGTCAGGTACCCACCAGGTTTGGCCTGGCTTTGCCCGGTTGGGTAAAGAAGATGGCCGGTTAAGGCCATCTTCTTTGTAAAAACCGATATTCTTTTGTATCAGGAATATTCAACTCCTGCAATGTGCATGCATGCTGCTCTATTTATCCCAGAATAGTTTTTCGTCCAATCCGGTGATCGTAGGAACATTGGCCCCATTACGACTGGTCTCAATACTGGGATAAGCGACCCTTCTGATAAAGCTGCTCATGGCTGCATTCTGCGGGAGGCTGAACCCTTTATATTTATAGTCATAACGCCGGGCATCTACCCAGGCTTCCGGATTCAGGAACATGACCACATATTTTTCCTTAAAGATCAGATCGAGTGTAATATTGGCATCACCAACACTGACAGAGGGATCGTTCACATAAGTATTCTTGTCTGCCGGAGCGACTCCCAATTTATCCATATGCGCTTTGATACCTTCGATATAGGCCTGGTAAGCACGGGGTTTGTCATTGGAACGGAAGGCCGCTTCGGATTCAATGAACTTCATTTCGGCATAAGTTACCAATTGCAAGGGAGCGCCTGTCTTGGAATAAAAACCATCGATCCACAAATAGGACTCCTCATGGTTGGTACCTGTTCCGATACGGCCGGCCCCGTTAGGAGTACCCCGGTAATCTCCGAATTTGGTAATAGAGGCGATTAGTGGTAACCGTGGGTCGGGAAGACCATAGTTTGTACCATTCAGTGCATTTACGAATTGTGAACTCAGCCAACCGTCCAGATTTAATTGTGTATTATCGTAGGCAACCTGGTTCCAGGGGCTTCTGCCGTCAAAAGCAGTCAAGGTCGCATCGTCATTGCTGCTGGTATAGGCATTACTCAAGGCGTCCAGGATAGCAGTGGGATTATAGCTGCTGGTTTTAGACAACTCATTTAAGAACCTGGCTTTCAGGGCATATGCTGTTTTAATCCAAGCGGAAACAACGCCGCTATGAATTAGATCACTTGCCGGATCCAACGTAAAGATAGCATCGGTCTTTTTCAGATTGGCAATGCCTGCGTCCAACAGTTTTATACAGGAATCCTGGAGATCAGCTTGTTTATCAAAATGAGGAATCAGCAGCTCTTTTCCTTTTAGCGCCTCGCTGTAAGGGACGTCGCCAAAGGTATTGGTGAGCATATTCAGGTTCAAGGCCATTAATACCTGGCCGACTCCTAAATGGAGAGTTGCGCCTGATGCCGCTGCTTTATCGTTCATCTGCCTGATGTTCATCATCGTTGTATAAAAGGATGTCCATCGGGAGGAATAATCCACTTCATTATAAATATCTGCATCACTTGCTTTAGAATCAGAAGACAGGTATTGTGTAAAATAGGAAACAGTTTTCCCCATCAAATATTCGTCGTAAGCAGTATTATAAGTGCTGAATCCCAAAAGACCGTTTAGGGGAGGGTCGGTGACCAGATTGGGATTATCCAGTTTATCAAGGTATTTGGTACAACCCGTAAAACCAGCTATCAGAAAAGCAGCTATAGCAATATTATGTAATTTTTTCATTTTGCCGGGATTTAGAAGTTGAGATTTACAGAAAGAATAAAGCTACGTGTGGCCGGATATGTAAATCCGGAGAAACCATCTGATACATTTCCTGCACTTGTGCTGCTGGATTCCGGATCATAACCTGTCCATTTCGAATGAATCCAGAGATTATTGCCTGAAAGTGTGACCGAAGCTCCTGTCAAAAAGTTTGTCGGAGTCAGCCATGCTGATGGAATTGTATATCCCAGGCTGGCTGTCCGGAGGCGAAGCCATGAGGCATTTTCTATAAAGGTCTCGGAGGCGCCCCTGTAATTATTCCTATAATAACCACCCGTATAATTAACTCCATCGGCTCCTACTCCCTGGCCTAACCATACGGCCTTGGTATTTTGGGTTCCGTCGGCCAATACGCCCTTGAATACCTTGGTATCGAGACGGTCTTCAGCACCCTTCTGCAAGGCAAAAGAAGCCATAAAATTAGCCAACTGATTGTAGCGATATAATCCTTGTTGTGCGTCGAAGAGGAAGAACAGGCTGAACCCTTTATACCTTAAGGTACTGCTGAAACTTCCGATCCATTTTGGCTGGGAATTAGCAATATACTGTTGTTTGGTTGCCGGATTCAGAACAGGAAATCCATTTGCTCCGATGACCATGGGGCGGCTTCTATCGAGATTGGCCAGATCCTCGTGATCGCTTCCGAAATAACGTTGATAGGTACGACCAAATAAAGCGCCTACCGGATAACCTGGGATGAACTTCTGCGTTACAGTAGAACTCAGATAACCATATTGGCTTCCCATGGGAGTTTCTGTCAGTCCGGGATAAATGGTCAATACCTTATTCCGGTTGCGGGTAAAGTTCAATTTCACATCCCATCCAAAATTTGGGGTTTGTATAGGAGTTCCGCTAATGCTGAGCTCGATGCCTGAGTTGCGGATACTTCCGGAATTCAGGTATACAGCGTCTAATCCGGTTGGAACAGGCACTTTTACAGGAATGATCAGGTCTTTACTGGTATTGTTATAGTAAGTGAAATCCAGACCCAGGCGATTCTTCAGGAACTTCAACTCTGCTCCGCCTTCATAGGAGGTAGTGAATTCAGGACGTAGATGCGGATCTCCTGATTGCGGATTCAGGCTAAAGGGCAGAACACCGTTGGTATAAGGGGTGCCTATATCAAATCCATTCGAAGTAGCGTAAGTAGCTGCATCCTTACCGATCTTGGACGCCGAGAATCGTAATTTTCCAAAAGAGGCCCAGTACGGGAGCTTGAAATTTTCCGAGAATACCCAGCTAAGACTGGCCGAAGGGTAAAAGAAAGAACGGTTCTCCTTGGGAAGGGTTGAAGTCCAGTCATTTCTTCCTGTCAGTGTCAGGTAGAGAAAATTATCCCAACTTACTGTCCAGTCGGCAAAAACACCAATGATCCGATAATCTCTGATCGTGTTCTTTCCAGTAACCTTTTTAGCATTGCTCATATTGTAAAAGGAAGGAACAACAAGCGTATCGCCCCTCGTAAAGATGGACGTTCTCCGGGTATCGAACAGGTCATGTCCGATCTTAAAGGAAGAGGTCAGGTGACTGCCGACATTACTCTTAAAGTTCAGCATGAAGGTTGAATTCAGAATTCTGTTCTTGGCGCGGTACTCCTGAATGGTGCCATATCCGAAATCATCAGGATAGATTTCTCCTGTTACACCCAGAGGGCCAGGAGTTGTTTGGGTTCGGGCATCGTTATATAAATCAGCACCAAACCGGTAATTGAGATCCAGCCATTTTACTGGTGAATAAGTAAAATGCGTATTGGATACAATGCGATCCACATCGTCGACATATTTTTTTCCATAAAGCAGATAAATCGGGTTGTAATTATCCGGGCCATAGACTTTTTCGGCTCCATTAGGCAAAATATAATCCCACATATCCACCCGTGGCGCCCAATAGGTCAGGTTTTCGCTATATCTGTCCGCGTTTCCACGGCGGCCTCCTGATTTTATATAATTTAAAGATGTACCCATTTTAACCTTTGGGGAAAAGGTGAATTCGCCTCCTGCCTTTACCGAATAATTTTTATAATCTGTAAACGGCATAATACCGTCCTGGTTAAACTGGGAAAAAGATCCGTTAAAGATGGCCTTTTCTGTCCCGCCTGAAATATTAAGGCTGTTCCGGAAGGAATTGCCAGTTTTAAACCCTTTTTTATAGTTGTTGAAAATATGGTCGGGGTGTGTTGGGTCGATTACTTTGGCTTCGGCTATTGTAGGCCCATAAGCTGGCCAGAAACTGGTAGGGTCATAGACCCCCATCCATCCCTGAGTAAATTTAGTTTGAGTTTCGGGATACATATCGATCTGGTCCCTGCTCGCAGTACTGGTATAACTAGCCCGCAATTTACCGGCCTTTCCGGATTTCGTGGTGATGATAATAGCACCATTTGCAGCGCGAAGACCATATAAGGCGGTAGCAGCACCACCTTTCAGGATATTAACAGATTCGATATCATCGGGGTTGATATCAGAGGCCCGGTTACCCATACCCATGAGACTGCTGCCGGTAGCATCATCTTTGGTAGCTCCATCGCTGACGTCCGATGTGTTGTCGATTGGAATCCCATCTATAATAAAGAGAGGTTGAAAATCTTTTGCAGGATCAAGTGAATTGATCCCCCGCAGGATGATCTTGGCTCCCTGACCAGGAGCGCCGCCACCGGAATTGATCTGTAAACCGGAGGCCTGGCCTTGCAGGGCATTGACGATATTTGGCTGATGACTGGCAGTCAGCGCATCCCCCTTTACTTCCTGGGCGGAATAACCCAGAGACCTTTTTTCCTTGCGGATACCCAGAGCCGTAACGGTCACTTCCGTCATGTTCGATTTTTCATCTGACAGGATAAAGTTGGCTGTTGCAACCGCATTTTCTGTTACCGTCACATTTCGGATATCGCTTCCATATCCGATGGCGGAAACCTGTAATTTATAACGGCCCGGCTTAATACCGGAAATCGAAAACTGACCGTCTTCACCCGCGGCACCTCCCTTATTGATACCCAATACGATAACAGAAGCATTGGCAAGAGGCTCTCCTTTTTGATTGGTGATCTTTCCTTTGATACCGCCATCTGCCAGCACACCTGTTTCATTGGTAGCGGGAGCAGTTGTTTCGGAAGAGGATAAAGGGCTTTTGGTTTTCTTGAAGATAATATTCCCGTTCACCATTTCGTATTGCAAGCCGGTTCCTGTCAGTAGTTCGGTTAATACCTTATCTGCGCTTTTGTCTTCAGCTGCATAATTGATATTCGTATATTCGGCTACGTCGCCGGTCTTATACGAAAAGGGCAGGTGTGTGGCCATTTCTACTTTCCTCAGCGCCGTTTTCAGGGTTACATTCTTCAGATCCAGGGAGATCCTGATCTTTGTCAGATCCTGCCCCGAAGAAGCATTAGCCCAGAGTAGTCCGTTTAGGGAGAGAAAAAAGGCCAGGATCATCATTCTCATAAGTAGTGCTTTCATTTTAAGCTCTGTCGTTGCCTTAAGACAGGAACTGGATCTGACCACGCATGGCGATAAATTACCGTGCATTTTTTGATTAAAAATCATAGCTTTGGTTGGTTTAAAAATTCTTGAACAGGATTTACTAAACTTCAGGCCGGACCAGGTTACGACTGGTTTGGCCTTTTTTTTACGCTAGGGGGTGACCTATTTTTTTATTTTTTCTATAGTATATATGTTTTATATGTTTTATAAATAATTGGCTTATAACCTTACACATTGAATTATTTAATCGTAAACTCGTCCTTACCGGTGACCAATTGGGTGTCCGTCAATTCACAGAGCACCTCAAGAACCTTCTTCAGACCGGATTCCTTCAATAGTGAAGTGGATACCCGTAAGTGTTTGACGGACTCCTCCGCTATCCCGATCTTTACATTGTAGATCCTTTCCAGGTCCGATATGATATCTGCCATGGCATAATCATCATAGATAAGTTTTCCGGCCTGCCAGGCAGAGGTTTCGTCTGCTCTGACCTTTTTTTCTTTCACGACATTATCCTGGTTTCCGATACTGACCTGTTGTCCCATGGTCAGAAGGGCAACCTCCTTATTGGCATAATTTACTTTTACTTTTCCCCGTTGAACGGAAACCGTGATTTTTTCAAGACCAGGATAGGCTTTAATATTAAAGGCGGTTCCCAAAACCTCCGTACTAACTTTCCCGGAGTAAATAATAAAAGGGATCTTATCTGCGTGTTTAACATCAAAAAATGCTTCTCCGGTTAAAACGACTTCTCTTTTGTCTTTGCCGAAGGATTCCGGGAATACCAGCGTACTGGCTGAATTTAGCCAGACCTGTGTGCTGTCGGGCAACAACAGGTATTTGTACTCGGACCTTTCTGTTTTTTTCATTACCAATTGCCCGGCGGCCGAAAGACCATCAGCCTTATAAGCATGTGCAGGCCTCGTCTTCATCCAGATCATTCCTCCTGCCAGGATCAGCAAGGTTAGCGTGAAAGACAGGATTTGCCGTCTTCTCCTTTTAGTGTCCCTGACTGGAGATAACTCACCCAGCCCGGGTACAGCCGACAACTCACCGGAGCTATCCACAAATACTCCATGGGGCTGCCTTGTTACTATTTCTTCTTCCTTCAGCGGCATAATCTTTGGTTCCAGCCCATTTTCGGCATATAGCTCTTCTTCATAGGCTTTCCGGATCATTTCCCGGAAGACAGGGTCGCTATCTTCCCTTTTCAAAAAAGCGAAGACCTCTTCAAACTCGGCTTTGGTGCAAGTATTGGCAAGGTATTTTCCAAACAGGTATTTGATCCGTTCTTCCATTAATAAAAGTATAAATGCAGGATAAGTGTGAGTCCGACCGGCAGATTACCGGAGGGTATAATCATATAGACGAAGCAGGGAGAAGATGTTCCTATTGCCGGGGAAACTTTTTTTTCAGGAGAGTGGGAACGATTTTCAGGAAGGTTACAGGCTGTTCCAAAACAGGAGGATCAATCCGACCAGACCGGAAAGAAAACGCTGAATGGTATGCAGCGCAAGGGAAAGCTGGTTTTTTACCGTATGCCGGGAGATAGAAAGCTCATCGGCGATTTCCTGGTAATTCAATCCTTTTTCGCGGTTGAGCCGGTAGATCAGCTTACGTTGAGGGGGCAATTGGTCCACGGCTTTATGGATCATGGAGTGGCATTCTTTGGCCTGCAGCAATTCCTCCGTTTCCAGGATGGAAAAATTGGTCTTTTTCCAGAGTGCTTCAAGGAGGCGTTGGTCGGCAGCCGTTTTTCGAAGAAAATCGATCAGTTTATTTTCTGTAACCCGGTATAACCAGGCTTCGACATGTTGAATGTCGCCCAATCTTCTCCTGTGTTCCCAAAGTTTCAGAAAGACTTCCTGTAAGATATCCCTGGACTGCTGATCGGATTTGGTAACACGAAAGACGAGACGATATAAGGGTTGTTCCAGCTTTTGGTACAAATCTCCAAAAACCAGTTCAGACGCTTTTTCTGCTCCTGTCCCATGTGTATGATGCAAATCCAAATTTCTATGCAATTAGGTGGTTTATTGTTCTTTTTCTTTCGGATTTTACCCGATCAATGCTAAAGGTAATAAAAAAATAATTTTAAGAACTCAGTTGTTTATAAAAAATGATAATAAACATTATGCTCCTGGAAGGTAGGTTTTATCCATGTTTAGGAAAAATATTCAAATAATTTAGAAGGTACTTGATGGATTAGAGGAATAAATTAGGGACATTATTAATATATGAATTAGGCAAATATGTGTAAGTATATGTTAAATAAGATTAAAAGCACCTTATCAGATTTTTTTTCGCTCATATATTTTTAATTTCATGCTGATCATCTTTTTCATGCTGATCATTTTTTTTGCCTCCTTCCTGATCTCCCTGCTGACTGTAAGCTATCAATCTGTCAAGGCAGCCCTTACCAACCCGGAAAAAAATCTTCGGACCGAATAAAATCTCCCATAAATTCAAAAAAGTTAGAATTAGTTCCCAAAAAAACTAATGTTTTTTACTCCAATTTGCTAAAAATATTAGTATATTGCAGCTGTATTAATCCTTTTCATGTACAATCCTTTTATCTTGTTAGCTCCCGGGGTATTGGATTCTCTGGTCAGATCCGGGAATGGATGGTTTGTACGACAGACTTTTAATGAGGAAAACGGCGCGTATCTGATCAGTCATTACCATGACCGGGCAGATGCCGCCCGTCATTATGAGGCCATAGGATCCGATCCCTACCGGAAAATTTATGCCCTGTCGAACCCTGTACAGCGGCAGCAGTTAATGGTAGCGGCCAGTCAGCCGGCGGGTTACAAGATCTACACCGCATTACTGAAGGATGAATGGCATCCAACCGGTCTGATCGAACGGAAAATCCGTCTTTATCTTAAACGACGGTTGCATTGGATGCCCGGAAGGAAGGACAAGGTCGAGGCGAAATTGTTTACGAAATTTGGCGAGCTTTTTATTATCTTAAAATTCCAAACCCGTGAAGTAAGCGTGCCGCTGGCTGACATTGACCATATTTGATCCGGCAAGTTCCTGACCTGTGAACCATTTATCAGTTTAAGCATTTTTCAGTTTAACCATTAACCTTGAAATCTATTAACCATGTGTTACGATATATCCTATACCTCCGGTATCGAACTTATTACCGATTATCTGCCCGGTTTGCATATTGAAGAGCAGCTCAATATTCCTTTTGAACTTTTTGATCATGTACAGGCCCAATCCTACCGAAAGTATCCGGTTATTCTTTTCGAAGCAGGGGAGTACAAACTCAGATCTTTTGAATGGGGAGTAATTGCGGATTATATGAATACCCCGGAGGCGATAAAAAAGAACCGCAACTGGATGTGCAATGCCCAGAGTGAAAAGATCCTGGGAGATAAAAAATCATATTGGCGCAGGATTCGCAAACAACGCCTGCTGATCCCGGTTACAGGAATTTATGAGCATCGTCATATAAAGGGTTGGAAAAATACAGTCCCCTATTTGATTCACCAGGCTGACCGGCCTTTATTTTGTCTTCCGGGTCTGTATAACTATTCTCCTGTTCCCGATCTGGAGACAGGGGAGGTAAGGGGCACCTTTACAGTGATCACCCGGTCTGCCAATGCCCTGATGAAAAAGATCCATAACGGAGGGCCAAATGCGGGGCGAATGCCCTTGTTCCTGCCAAAGGAAAAGGAGCTGGAATGGCTGAAGCCCGATCTGAATGACGAGGAACTTCAATCGATCCTGGATTATGAATTACCACCGGAAGAGTTGGACGATTGGCCGGTTTTCACTATCCGTACTACCAAGGAGCGTCCGGATCATAAGACAAAGACAGAGCCTTTCGAATGGGCAAACCTTCCTCCCCTGGGAGTGGATGATCCCGCCGATCAAAAAAGCCTGTTTTAAAACATCGCCTGTTTTAAAAAAAGCCCCCGCTAAGAATAGAAAGGGCTACCATTGATTAATAACGTACTACTAAATGCTGCCTCTTCCTTGTTTATTAACTGGAATATCGTCAGCCCCCTGCAACCCGCGTCGGGTAAGGGATATCTTTATAGTAAAATCTTAACAAACTCTTTGCGAAAGGTCAATTTTGAAGGGTCGAAAAATTGACATGAACTGTACGAAGCGTTATTCTGTAAGGGCTTTAAGAGCTAATCAGAGGGCCCTAACCTGTCTACTTTAAATCCTAATAAAAAGCCAAGATATAAACTATTTAATAATTATAAAAATAAATAATTCGTTTACTTGAAATCAGTGAATTGGCTATCGTGAACCATTAAATCATTTATTTTGGATAATTCTATAGAACATCGGGCCTTTATTTGCACCATGGAAATGGATCCAAGGTATAAGACGGTTAGAATTCTACTTACGGAAGGCCATATAAAAAATCTCAGCCAGCTTTTAGAAGAAGCAGATAAAACTCCTTTGGCCCGCGATATCCGGACCAGCCCGGAGCGATTCAATAAATTGATAGAGAATCCTGCTTTATTTATGCTGGGCGATATTTATTCCATGGCCCGGGTGATCGGTGTGGAAGAAAAGAAAATCTTTGAGATCATCCATGCCGAATGGCTAAATTTAAAAAAATAGCTCTTTTCTTTTTTCAAGGCACCTATTTTCCTAACACATTTTTTACCGCCACATTTTCTCTGGCCCCGATTTTCTTTGCCTCACTTTCTTTCCCTGCCTCCCTTTCTCTTCCTGTTTCGGGCATAATTTATTTTTGTAGTAAATTTGCCAAATGGAAGATTCATTTATCATTACTGTTCAATACAAAGGCGCTGATCGTGATTTTGAATCCGTATTATTGCAGCAGGGTTATACCCATAAATTCCAGGTTAATGTGGAGGGTACCGATGTATATTTCGAAAGAGATGAAGAAGGGAGTTACCGGGCCATACTTCCACCAATGCCGGATGGAGTCCAGGATCTCCATAAAGCCGGACATTCCGCCGGCCATATGGATATATCCTTGCTAAAACTGATCGCCGCAAAGATCGAAGAGATCCTTGCATAGGGTTTCATCCTTCCTTACTCTTTTTGCCAGGCGTTCGAGGTCAGGTCATAGTGTTTCATTTCGTCGATGTTTCCGAAGAAGGGTTTCAGCAGATTAAAAAATGGCATAAAATCACCGCTTTTCCTAAAACCGTTGAGATGGTCGTTCACGGACGTCCAATGGATTAGAATAATGTAATGGTTGGGTTCCTCATTACCGTGGATCACCTGATAGCCCAAACAGAAAGGAGAGGCTTTCAGGTATTTTCCTGCTTCCTGGTAGGCCAGTTCAAAATTGTTATGACTGTCGGCTGGTATCGTATACCGGATAACTTCCATCGAATAATTTTCTTTTTTCATGGCGTTTTGTTTTGTGTTTTGAGCATGGCTGTTACGGCTGAAAATCAGCAGGGATAATAAGGCGAATAAAATATTCCTTTTCATTTTTTTTGTTTTTTAAAGTGAAGTAAAAATTTTATGTTTTTAATAAGGAAGGACAAGATTAGCGATAGCGGATTATCCAAACAATACCTTACTAAAAAGTAGGGTGGCAGACCCTCCGGGCTTACCAAAAAGTAGGCCCATGCAAAAAATTTTTCTATCGCCTATTTTCACTTACTTTGTACCCGAATGATACAATTAAACGATAAAAACTTTACCTGCCCGGTAGATGTGACCCTTGGTTTTATCGGAGGTAAGTGGAAATTGCTGATCCTTTCAGGTTTGCACCATAATGCCAAAAAAAGTTTTAGTGAATTAAGGAACGATCTTCCGGGTGTATCAGAAAAAATGCTGAGTCAGCAATTGAAAGAACTGGAGCGGGATAAATTGATCGAAAAAAAAGTGATATCCGTCAAGCCCTATCGGGTGGAATATCATCTGACAGAAACTGGTATTTCCTTATCCCCTTTGTTTGATTTCATCAGTGAATGGGGGATCCGGTATCTGAAGGAGAACGGGATCGAATATCTACAGGATCAGCATTTGTACAAATAAAAATTCGAAAAGGCATAGCCATGAAAAATATTCCGACATTATATGATTGGGCCGGTGGCAAAGAAGTACTGGAAAAACTGATGTCCGACTTTTACGATAAAGTATTGCAGGATGAGATACTGGCTCCGGTATTTATGAATATGTCGGAGGCACACCGGCTGCATGTTGCTCATTTTATCGCGGAAGTATTCAAAGGGCCTCGTTTGTATACGGAAGGGGATGGGGGTAGCCATGCTGACATGGTCAGCCATCACCTGAACAAGATGCTGACCGAAACCCACCGCAAAAGATGGATCCAACTTTTATTGGAGACGGCCGATCAGAATGGGATTGCGGATGACCCGGAATTCAGGTCTGCTTTTGTCGCTTATCTGGAGTGGGGTACCCGTTTAGCGGTCCTTAATTCCCAAACGAAAGAAAACCCCATAAAAGAAGGGGAGCCTATGCCTGCCTGGGGATGGGGCGAGACCGGAGGTCCCTATTTACCCGGATAAGTATCCACCACAGCCCAGCTATGTATTTGTCCTCTTGAAAGCGAACATAATCAATATCATATACGGACAGTTTAAATAAATAAAATATATATAATAAACTAAATAACAATAAATTATAATTTGGCATTTCTTTGGGTATCCTTATTATTCAGTATGGAAACCAAATAAAACAGAAATGTTAAGAAACTATTTTAAGATCGCTTTCAGAAATATAGTCCGGCACAAAGCCTTTGCGGCCATCAATATTGCAGGGCTGGCCATTGGCATGGCCTGCAGCATTTTCATTTTGCTGTGGGTACAAAATGAATTGAGTTACGACAAATTCCACAAAAACTCGGGTACTATTTACCGCCTTACTGCTGGTGGTGCAACCAATTCCGGGCCCATGGTCCCCGAACTGAAGGCAAAAATTCCCGCTATAAAAAACTTTGTCCGCCTCTTATTTGTCCAGCCCACGACTACCGTTTTTGCAATGGGCACAAAAAGGTTTGAAGAAAAAGCCGTCTTCTATGCCGATTCTACCTTGTTGCAGGTATTTTCATTTCCATTAATAAATGGGAGTGCCGAAACCGCGTTGACGAGGCCCGATGCTGTTTTAATAACGGAGGATATGGCGAAGAAATATTTTGGCCATGAAGATGCGATGGGGAAAATTTTAAAAAGGAATAACAAAGACAACCTGGTGGTTACAGGCGTGCTCAAAAATATTCCGGCCAACTCTCATTTGCAATTTGATTTTATTATGCCGATGTCCGCCATTGCACAGTCGGACTGGCGTTTGCGGGATAACATCTGGCCAAGTTATGATTTCTTTGACTATATACAACTCGATGAAAAATTCAAGGCCACGCCAGTTGCCTTAGCGGGGCTTAACAGGCAGATAAATAAAATTGTCGGAGAACATATAAAAGAGAATCCACCCAATATCAAACTGCAGCCTTTAGCTGATATTCATTTGCGCTCTGATTACCACTCCAGTTTGCCCGGTCAGGGCAATATCCAGTATGTAAACACATTTTTTGTTGTGGCGTTGTTTATTCTGGCAGTAGCCTGTATCAATTTTATGAACCTGGCCACCGCAAGGTCTGCGCGCCGGGCAAAAGAAGTGGGCCTGCGCAAGGTGGTAGGAGCGGGCCGCATGCAACTAATCGGTCAGTTCCTCGGCGAGTCATTATTCATTTCATTTATTGCTTTGTTGATTGCTGTTGGTTTGGTAGGCTTGTTGCTACCTGTTTTTAGTAACCTGGCGGGCAAGGAACTTTCTATACAATTATTGGATGGAAAATTAATAGCCTTGCTGCTCGGCCTCGCATTATGTACCGGGCTTATCTCCGGCAGTTATCCTGCTTTGTTCTTATCTGGTTTTAAGCCGGTGGAAGTGCTGAAAGGTAACCGAGGCAGCCGATGGTTACGATCGAGCCCGGAGCAAGGGACGACGCTCTGGGCGAAGTTCATGAAAATGATGGGGAGTAATTTAAATTTCCGTAATGGGTTGGTGGTCGTGCAATTTGTTGTTTCGATAGTATTACTCGCAGGGACGGCCCTTGTTTACAAACAGTTGAATTATATCAGGAACAGGAATCTTGGGTATAATAAATCGAACCTGCTTTATATGCCGATGTCCGGAGATATGGGGGACAAACAAAGAGCATTAAAAGCGGAGCTCCAAACGAACCCGCTTACGGCAAACTTTACAACCATTAGCGACCAGATATCCGATCTGGGCAGCAGCACTTACGGCGTAGAATGGGAGGGAAGTACGTTGGCGGATAAAAATATCTGGTTTTCAAAAACATGGGTGACCGATGGTTTCTTCGATGTCCTGGAAATGAAGATGGCAAGCGGACGAGCTTTGTCTGCTACTGAATTTGCCGATTCGGGTAATTATGTGATTAATGAAAAAGCGGCAAAGATTATGGGGATGACCCCTACAACTGCCATTGGTAAATCGCTTACGTTTTCGGGCGACAAAGGAATTATAGTAGGAGTAGTAAAGGATTTTAATTATAAATCGGCGCAAACAGCCATTGAGCCAATGATCCTTGCGTTCAATAAATGGAATGGAGGAATTGTGTTAGTGCGTACCCAACCCGGAAAAACAGAAGCCACCATTCAGGCATTAGAGAAAATAAGCAAACTGCTAAATCCTGCTTTCCCCTTCTCCTATGGTTTTGTTGACCAGGATATTAATAATTTGTATAAGGGTGAGCAACAAATGGGCAATCTGTTTAATGTATTTGCGATAATAGCCATTTTTATTTCCTGCATGGGTTTGTATGGGTTGTCGGCATTTATGGCTGAACAACGCACCAGGGAAATCGGTGTAAGAAAAGTGCTGGGAGCATCAGTATTCAATCTTGTGTATTTGTTATCAACAGGGTTTACAAAACTTGTATTAATTGCCATTGTAATTGCCATACCTATTGCATGGTTTGCCATCAATAAGTGGCTCAGCAGTTTTGCTTATCGTATAAATGTTGGTTGGACTATTTTTCTGATAGCCTCATTAGGTGCATTAGCAATAGCATGGATAACGGTGAGTTATGAGTCTGTAAAAGCAGCAATTGTTAATCCTATAAAGAGCTTGAGAACTGAGTAAGGTTACCACCAATCACTGAGTAAAATACAACTTCGTCTCGTACTCCATTTTAACAAGTTCGTTCTCTTTATGCGTAGCATATAATTCCTCCAAACGTTCGATCATATCCGCATAACGGGGATCATTTTCCTGAGGTATAAAAGAGGAGGAAAGCACCAGACCTTTTAATCCTTCGAAATCCAGGAGCCTTATAGTGGAATATACCTGGGTTCCCATAGCATAGGGATAAAAAAAAGAGGTAATGACCTGTTCGTTTGCTCGTCCGGGTCCCTTGTAGTCCGTTGCGAAGGACAGGAAGAATTCTTCATAGGCTTTTAAAAATGCCGTATGGGTCAGACGTTCATACCAGATCAGTACGATATGGCCGCCGGGTTTCAGAATGCGCAGGAATTCTTCTTTTGTCTCCCTGGGATCCATCCAATGAAAAGCCTGGGCGACAGTGATCAGGTCGATATGGTGATCTGCCAGACCGGTTTTTTCTGCCCGTCCGTCCAGACTGAAGAAACGTTCATAACCGCCCAGGTGTTCTTCCGCGGTTTGCCGCATGGACATATTCGGTTCCACACCTGTCACGGAGTAACCTTTCAATAAGAGCATCTCTGTAAAAATGCCGGTACCCGAACCGATATCGGCGATCTGTTGTCCTTTGCGTAAGCCAATGGTATTTTCCAGGAAGGGGATGATCTCAGGGGGATATGAGGGACGGTATTTTTCATAATTACCCGCCCGGTTGGAAAACCGCCCGGTTGGGTCTAGCTCATGTAACGGATTGGCCATATCTGCAAAATTAACTACTGTGTCGTAAATTAGCACTTCTCAAATAGGTTAAATTGTGGAAATTTCTGGATCACCTGTTATGCAGCGGAAAATCATTCATATCGATATGGATGCCTTCTATGCTTCCGTGGAGCAGCGGGATCATCCGCAGTACCGGGGCAAACCCATCGTAGTGGGTGGTTCGCCGGAGGGCCGGGGAGGGGTAGTAGCTACAGCCAGCTATGAAGCCCGTAAATTCGGGATAAGATCGGCCATGTCCTCCAAAAAAGCCTTGCAGCTTTGCCCGGAGGTGACCTTTCTTCGACCCCGCTTTGATGCTTACCAGGAGGTGTCCGGAAAGATCCGGGAGATCTTCCGCCGCTATACCGATCTTATCGAGCCTTTGTCGCTGGATGAAGCCTATCTGGATGTAACAGAAGACAAACTCCGGATCGGATCTGCCATCGAGATCGCCAAACAAATCAAACAGGCCATAAAGGATGAATTAGAATTGACCGCTTCGGCCGGAATTTCCATCAATAAATTTGTTGCCAAGATCGCTTCCGACATGAACAAACCGGATGGGCTTACCTTTATCGGACCCTCCCGGGTGGAATCATTTATCGAAGCATTGGCCGTAGAAAAATTCTATGGAGTGGGCAGGGTCACTGCGGAAAAAATGAAAAAGATGAATCTGCATACAGGGGGCGATCTGAAAAAAATGACGGAGACGGAACTGGTCAAACATTTCGGAAAGACCGGACGTTTTTATTACCAGATCGCCCGGGGAATAGATAACCGGGAAGTGCAGCCTCATCGGGAGACCAAATCGCTGGCAGCCGAAGATACCTTTGCCTTTGACCTGACTACCCTGGAGGAAATGAGCCCGGAGCTGGAAAAAATTGCACAGATAGTTTGTACCCGTTTACAAAAGTATAGCCTGAAAGGAAGAACCATCACCCTAAAAATAAAATACAACGATTTCAAACAGATCACCCGAAGCCGTTCCCTGTCGGAACCTGTGGACGACTTTCCAACCATATCCGCCACGGCGATCGAATTATTAACCGGCACCGATCCTGAAGGCAAGCCGGTCCGTTTACTGGGCATCTCCCTTTCCAATTTTGACGATGCGGCCGCAAACCCGGAACAGGACCGTGAACGGAAAGTTGCTGGTAAAAATCAACGAGGGCAAGGCCGAAATCGTCCGGGGCAATTGGAGTTATTCTAAATGAGCTACATGTGCGGACACCGCCACCCATTTTCATTTCACTCCGCCCGCAAACTTTTGACGGGATTGGCCAAGGCCGCTTTTACCGATTGGAAACTTAGCGTAACAAGTGCGATCAGGATTATGATCAGGGCTGTCCAGGCGAACAGGGGCCAGCCAATGGAAACCCGGTAGGCAAATTGTTGGAGCCAGCTATTCATAACATACCAGGCGATGGGGGTGGCGATCAATATAGCGATGAACACGAGTTTAATAAAATCTTTGGCCAGCAACCGGATGATCCCGGTTACGCTTGCCCCTAATACTTTTCTTACCCCGATCTCCCGGTTGCGTACCTGCGCGGTATAGGCAACAAGACCCAGCAGTCCCAGACAGGAAATAAGGATGGCAATGGTAGAAAAAATTTGGAAGAGCGATCCTTCGCGTTGCTCCGACTGGTAAAGCCGGTTAAACGTATCATCCAAAAATGAATATCCGAAAGGATAATCGGCGTTATATTGTTTGAACTGGGTTTGCGCGGCAGCGATTGCCCCTGCAGCGTCCTTTCCTTTGGTTTTTATATAGATCTGATAGAATCGGTCCGGCTGGATAAAGAAGATGGCAGGGCCGATCTTTTCTTTCATAGAGGCAAAATGAAAATCCTTTACCACACCGATAATGGTTCCGTTGGTCTTCCATAACTTAAACCGTTTACCGATAGGGTTTATTATGCCGATCTCCTTTATGGCCGCTTCATTCAGGATAAAATGGGCAGAATCGGATTTGGCATCCGTAAAGCCTTTGCCTTCCTGCAGATGCATTTTGAAGAAAGGAATAAAATCCTTATCGATGGCCATTGGCCGGAGAATAAACGTTTGATTGGTTGTTTTACCATCCCAGTCATTGTCCCCGGTAATGCCGCCCAGGTCCACAATATTGCTGCTGGCACGGGTAACGCTTTCCACCCCCGGCTGTTTTAATAAATTGGCTTTAACAGCATCGTAATGGGCACCCATATCACGCATCCAGAATGAAAAAACATGACTTTTATCATAACCGAGCTCCCGGGAACGAATAAAATTCAATTGGTTGCTGATCACAAACGTTCCGGCAATCAGCACGACCGAAAAAACAAATTGAGTGGTAACCAGGATCTTTCGGAATAGTACGTCTCCGATCCCGGCAGAGATCTTTCCTTTTAACGCTTTCAGGGGCTCGAAAGAAGAGAGCAGGAAGGCCGGGTAAATGCTGGATGCCGCCAGCGTGGCTGTTATCGTGCAAAAAATGATCAGCCATATATGGCCGTCGGACAAATTGAAGACAAGCTCCTTGCCTGATATTTCATTAAAGAAAGGGATCAGCAGAGGTAAAATGAATAAAGCTAAAGTAGCGGCCAGCAGGAACAGTAGCGTGGTTTCCACCATGAATTGAAGGATCAGATGGATCCTGGCTGCGCCGACTATCTTGCGCATACTGACTTCTTTTGAACGAAGCGTGGCCCGGGCAGTGGACAGGTTTACATAATTGATACAGGCAATGGCCAGGATCAGCAAGGCAATAATCGTAAAAATGTTGACGGTTTCTATCCCCGCCTTTGTTCCGTCGGCATGATATAAATGCATCCTGGATAAGGGGGATAACAGATATTCGATATCCGTATCGTCCGGTTTATGTTTGATATGGATGGTAAATAATTTGGCGGAAAGATCTTTTAACGATGCGCCGGGTTTCAGCAATAAAAAGGTCGTATAGTCGAAAAAAGAAAAATTGTTTTGGATATCGATCTTATCCTCCAGCAACTTTTTTGCCCGCAGGCTCATCGGCATAAGCATGTCCATCTGCATGCTGGAGTTCCGGGGGAAATCGCCGATCACTCCGGTCACCACGAAATTCGTCGTATTATCTGCGCTGATCACCTTGCCCAGCGCAGGCTGATTGCCAAAGAATTTTTTAGCCGTCTTTTGGGTAATAACGACCGAATGATCGTCAGGGAAGGGATTGGCAGGATTTCCGGTTACCAGGGGGAAATCAAAAACAGTAAAAAAAGACGGGTCGGTAAATACCACTTCTTCTTTTCCAAAAACCTTATCCTGGTATTTGTAAAGCGAATAAAGTTCATTACTGGTAAGACGTACCTGATCCTTTACATCAGGAAGTTCCTGCTTGGCCAGCGGTCCGATAGGGGCTACCATCTGGGTCCAGATCTGACGGCTGGCTCCGGTACCTCCGAAAGCTTCCAGTTTATAAATATCAGGTGTTTGTTTATGGAAAGTATCGAAACTTAATTCATTTTGCACCCATAACAGGATCAGGATGCCAATAGCCAATCCTGCTGTTAAACCGGCGATATTGATCACCGAATAAAATTTATTCTTCAGCAAATTCCGCCATGCGGTCTTAAAATAATTTTTAAACATAGGCTTGTTTTAAATCCAACTGTATTTCAAAGGCAAACTCAACTTGTCCCTTGTCATCATTGGAGTTTTTGTCAAGGGTGCTAATAAGATGCCATCTTGTAATTTATTGGAATTCATTTGTTTAGATAGTGTCTTCCAATGGAAATGTACGTTAACGATACAGCAGACCGTATCGTTAACGTACATGGTGGCTCGTGTTGGCACAGAAAGGAGTAATTTGTGTCTTAAACGGAAGCACCTTTCATGACATTTTCGGCATTGGCTTTAGTGGTAGCAGCGGCCTTATTACATGCGATCTGGAACCTGACCGTCAAACAGGTAAAGGGCAGTCTTCCTTTTTTCTGGCTGGTATCTATAACCTCGGCAGTACTTTTTCTCCCTTTTTTGATCTATCAGCTTCGTTACGAGCATATCTCTTACGGAAAGGTGGCCCTGGGTTTCGGATTGGGTAGTGCTATCCTGCATCTTTTCTATTTCCTGGCCTTACAGATAGGTTACCGGAAAGCTGATCTTTCTGTCGTTTATCCGGTAGCGAGAGGAGCAGGTCCTTTATTTTCAGTAATTGGCGCTGTTCTATTGTTCAGAGAAAGACCAGGATTATGGTCCATTGCCGGTATCCTTATGATCATTTCGGGGGTGGTGATAATGACGGGGTTTAAGATCAAAAAAGGAACGCCGGTGATGAAGGGAATAGAATACGGTTTGCTGACCGGGATTTTTATTGCCTCCTATACCTTATGGGACAGGGCAGGGGTGGTAGATCACCAGGTTTCCGCCGTTTTGATCAGTTTTGCTTCCATGATTTTTCCCATGCTGTTGCTATTGCCGGTCTCCCTCCGGAAAAAAGAGGAAGTCAAACTCGAGATCAAAACACATTGGAAACAGATAGTAGTGGTGGCTGTTTTTCAACCCTTGTCCTATCTGTTGGTCCTGGCCGCCATGAAAACAACCCCGGTGACGTATGTTGCCCCGGTAAGGGAACTCAGTATCGTTTTTGGGGTATTCTTCGGTATTCAGTTTTTAAAAGAGAAGGACAGCCTGCGTCGGCTGATCGCCGCCTTGATCATTCTGGCAGGAATCGTGGTTCTGGCTATGAGCTGAGAACCCAAACAGTTAACCTGCCTGAAATAAACCGGCAGACCAGCCATACCAGGATCTTTTCTAACGTATCAGTACAAAACTTCCCTTCCTCGAAAAAACACCGCCCGTCGGACATTCCATTTCCACGAAGTAAACATAAGTTCCGGATGGACATCTTTGGCCTTTAAACGTTCCATCCCAGCAGTGCTCCCGTTCTCCGGAAATAAAATTGTTGCGTTCATAGACTTTTTCACCGGACCGGTTAAAGATGGCCATATGTTTGATAATGGAGATCCCCTTTATAATAAAAACATCGTTCACGCCGTCGTTATTTGGCGTAAAGGCATTGGGGATTCTTACCCTGGCCTCTTTGCAATCGACTGCAACGACCATCGTATCGGAGGCCTTACAACCATACTGATTTTTTACCATTACGGTATATTCAGTGCTGGCCAGCGGGGTGCAGAGGGGAGAGGCACAATGGTAACAATTCAGGTATTTTTCCGGAAGCCAGTTCCATTGTGTCACATCATCGCTGCCCGTGGGCGTAAGGGTGGCATCGTAACCGGCCTGAACGATTATATCAGGACCTGCGGTTACCGTCGGCAGGGGCCGGACTGTTACCGAAACATCTACTTTGTGTATGAAACAATAATGTTCATCGGAAGCCTGTACCGTATAGGTCGTCGTAAGGTAAGCCAGGGCTACCGGGTTGGGTATTCCGGTATTGCTCAGACCTTCGGTATTATTGATCCATTGATAGAGCGTTTCTCCGCTGGCTGTCAGTTGAGAGGACTCTCCAAAACATACCGTATCGTTGGGGCTGACCTTTAAGTTTCCGGGTGGAGTAACCTTTACGGTCACCGGCGCCGTATTCTGGCAACCGATATCATCTTTTACCGTAAGAAGATAATCGGTTGTGACCGCAGGCGAGGCAACCGGGTTGGAAATACTATTATCATTCAAACCGGTGGCAGGTGACCAGGAATAGAACTTTGCTCCATCTGCCTCTAACGGAACGGACTTACCCAGGCAGATCCATGGGTCCTTTGGTAAAATGGTGGCGACAGGATTGGGTCTTATCTTAATGGCTCCCTGCAGCGTGGTATCTTTGACACAACCATCGTTATTTTTCATGAGCAGGGTGGCCGTATACGATCCTGCGGTCAGGTATTGATGTTGGGCGTTCCCATCCGGGCTGGGAACGAGACTTCCATCGCCGAAGTCCCAGGTATAGGAACTCGCGTCGACCACGGACGACGTTAAGGCTATCGTACTGCCGATACAATTCTCGGCAGGGGCTTTAGGCAGTGTAACAACCGGGTCTCTTATAATGATGGAATCGATATACTTACCCTGGATGCCGTTATAGGCAAATACATTTAGCGTAACGATATATTTTCCCGGTTTCTCGTAAACATGACTTGGGTAATTAACATTATCCGCCGTATTGCCATCCCCAAAATCCCAGGTCACCCGGATATAATTATAGGAAGTATTTACAAAGGAAACCCTCAGCGGCGGGCAGCTGCCTGCCACATAGGATGAATTGAACCCGAAGGCAGAATTAAAATTCCGTACGATTATCGTCACCGGGGTGGCAGTCGAACTGCAAGGCAACGTTGGATTGCTGGCTGTCATCTTTACGATATAAGTGCCTGGTACGGGATAAGTATGCGAAGGATAGGCATCCGGGGAGGTGGAGCCGTCCCCAAAATCCCAGCTATACACGGTCCCCGAATTTCCATAATCGTTGGTATAATTATAAAAATATACGGTTGTATTGAGATGGACATCTGTACCGGAAGGGGAGAAGGCCGCCTTGGGTCCGTTTACACTGATATATTGCGCAGGACCATTCGTCGAGCAACCGGCTTTATCGGTGATCAGTAAGGTGACCGGATAATTTCCGGGGTTAGCATACGTATGCGTAACTATGCCCCCTTTATCCTTGGTTAGCGTCTGTCCGTCACCAAAATTCCACTGCCGGGAAAGGATGGGATTATCGGGGGTGGAAGTAGAATTGTCCTGTAACTGTACCGGTGACTGGTAACAAAGCTTATCGGCGACGACCTGTAGGGCGCTGTTGGCTCCTTTTACGGTCAGAGGCATAAAATTAGTTGTGTCCTGGCATCCAAAAACATAACTGGTCAGGATGAACCGCAGATTTTTTTGGCCGATCGTAAAATTATTCAGCATTCCGTTATAGGTGGTAGTCCAGCGGTAATCATAACCCTGGTCCGACCGGCTTCCGTCAAAATTACTGCCGTCCCCGTATTGCGCACCCTGGAAATAATAACCGGAATAATAATAGCCGGTATAAATCACATCGCTTTGGTAAGGATTTTTGTCCAGCTTTGTGATCTGCATGGCCACTGGTGTATTACTGCAAACCGATGCCGGTGTTCCGGTCAGTAAGGGGTTTTGTTTTATCAGCACATATACCGGTGAAGGATCGCCGGCGCTCAATGTACATTGACCGTTCGTAGCGGTCAGTGATACGGAATATTTGCCCGTTTTGGTATAGGTATGTTTGACTGTAGTCTGGTCTCCCGGAGTGATCAGGGTACTTCCATCACCAAAATTCCAGGTAATCGAGGTTGCCAGAACCGATGCCTGCGTGAATGTCACTTCCCCTCTTGTTTTATCGCAGGTATTGGTATGCCCGGTTATCTGCGGGAACGGAGGTTTGACGGTCACCGTTTTGGTAATGGTCGTATCACAGCCACCGGCATTCCTGGCATATAGTTTAACCGTGTAATCTCCTACGGCTGCGTAATTATGGGAAGAATTGGGGCTGCCGCTATAGGAAGACCCGCCATCCCCGAAATCCCAGTTGAAGGTATTGATGTAATAATTATTCGCGGTGGTAGTGAAGTTTACGCTATTCGAACCACAGACAGGATTGGGATTGATAGAAAAATCGATTTTTAATCTCGGATCGATGATTACCGTACTATAATAGGCTGTTCCCTTACATCCGGCCTTTGTCGTATAATTCAACGTGGCGCTATACCTGCCGATGTTGAGATAGGTATGGGTTGGCGACAGGTCTGTAGACGTATTGCCATCTCCGAGGTTCCAGTTCGCCGTAGCCACCGGGTCGGAAGAGTTGGCGATAAATGTAACGGCTATGGGTACTGTACAGGTTGCCGGGTTGGCCGGATTCGTATAAATGGTTACCGGTGGCGGCGGATAAAGGCTGTATTGCGTAAAAGTTACCGTTCCTGTACAGCCGTTCACGGTAGTATAATTCAGCGTGACGATATAACTCCCCGTGTTTTTAAAAGTATGCGTGGGGCTGGCATCCGTCGAAGTGCTGCCATCCCCAAAATTCCATTTTGTAGAAGCCAGCGGTTCCGAGGAATACGTACTGAAGGTATTGGTAAGGAGCGTAGTACAGGAAGACAGCGTACCTCCACCAGCGTAAAGGCTGACGGTAGGGCGTGTTATCTGGATATATTGAGAGATGGTATTGGTGCAGCCATCCGCATTGGTCATCTGCAGCCAGATTAAATAGGATCCATCACTGGTATAGGTGAATGTCGGGGCCTGAATAGTTGAACCGATCCGGGGGCCATTGTAATACGTATAATTAAAATCCCAGGCCCATTTGACCGCCCCTGCTGTAGGGTCATTAAATTTTACGGCTACCGGTGTTCCGCATTTGCCCTGGATATCAGCGGAGAACGGGCTCGGATTTGGAATGTCTTTAACCGAAATGGGCTGACTGGCCGATTGCGGACAGGTTCCAAAAGTATTGCTCAGGGTGATCGTATGTGCCCCAATCGTTGAAAAAGAGGTGTACAAGGTCCCATAATTATACTGGGGTGAACCATCTATCAGCCATACACTATTATCCGGAGTTGGCGAGCTCTGACTCGTAAAGGAAACCTGGCTTCCCTTACAGATAAGAGGGGGGGCCGAAATGGAAGTACTGTAATTAGCCACATTGACGGGGTTGTTCAGCGTGGTGGTGAGGGTACAGCCTTCTGAACTGTGGACCTTCATACTCACGGCAAAATTTCCTTTTTTATTAAAAACGTAGGTAGGATTTTTTTGCGTCGAAGTATGACCGTCGCCGAAATCCCAGGTATAATCCAGGGTTCCCGGCCCGGCGCTGTAATTCGTAAATTGAATAGGATCGGAAATAAGACAGAGCACCCTTTTATCAGCCGTGAAATTTGCGGTCAGGGCGGGGATGATCGTGACAATATTGTTTTTGTGCAGGGTACTGTGACAGCCATAAATATCGGTAACCGTCATACTGGCGGAGGCCGTCTGTTCAATTGCATAGGTATAGGATGGGTTGCCGTTATATTCCTGGGTCGTTGATCCGTCTCCAAAATCCCAGGTATAGCTGGCAATGCTGCCTGTTCCGGGGGTTGCCTTGCCGACGAAGGTAACGGGCATGCCCAGACAGGTTTTTGAAGGGGCAACCGTAAAATCCGTGATTACCGGCGGTTTATAGACCGTAACCTGCTGCGTCCGGGTAGAGGTATTACCTCCATCTGTAACGGTAAGGATAACCGTATAGCTTTTTTCTGCCGTATATACCGCTCCTCCGTTGAGTAAGGCAGAAGAATTTCCGTTGCCGAAATCCCATTTATACACCGCATTTGCCGAGGCCCCCGTCGTTAAATTGGTAAAATTGATGACCAGGGGGGAACAGCCGCCGGGCTTGTCCATAGAAAAATTGGCATTTACCTGTGCGTGTACGGAACCAGTAAATAATAATACAGCACTGAATAATAGTACAGAACTAATAATTAGTAAGGGCTTCCCCATTAACAGACGGAATAGGCGTAAGGAGAAATAGTGTAAGGTTTTAATTGGCTGGTGCCACATTGGTTCTGGGTGTATGCTGGGTTCTGAGTGTATGCCGGGTTTCTGGGTTTGCTGGCGTAAGATAAATATTAAGGCCGGAAAAGGCAAATTCAGCGTATACCTTTATTTGGCAAGGAGTTATTAAGTTAAAATGTAATATAGGAGCAGGTCTGTCCAGGTTTATTCCAACCTTGCCCATCGGCAAACCATTTAACGGGTCAATAACGCGAGGGCCTGTTTGAAGCGTGATTAAAATTCTTAGATTTAAGGGTTATCCCAAAACCTGGCAATCCCCTTAAACCTGGCAATCATTATAAACCTTAAATCTTACAACGATGAAAATAGCTTTTACGATTGTCCTTGTATTTTCGCTCCTGGGATCCTCCTACGCTCAAACCGCCAATGCTCAAAAGATTGTTCGGTATTGTGAAATAATTTGTGTACAAAAATTTACTATTTATAAAGCTAAAATACAAATCGATACAGGAGCGCCTGACCCCATCTATTCATTTAAAGATACCTCTGTCCTGGCTGATTTGAAGAAGGTCAATGTATTTACTACCAGAATCGATGCCATAAATTATATGACCCGTCTTGGGTGGGAATTAGTTAACACTTCTGTTGAAGGGAATGTCCATTTCTTTCTCTTTAAACGATCTTTTGACCTGGAGGAATTGAAAAAACTATAGAAGTAAAAAACTATCCATTCTTTTTATTCGTAATTTTAGTCTATCATTTCAGTGGACTAAAGTGATGAGCTAAAACAAACCATCTGATAATCAATAAATAATCATTTATGAGCCAGTCAATTGTATTACAGCAGGAGAACAGATGATATCATCCGCGGGTTATTGGCCAAAAGCCTGGCTACTGCATCGGTAGATGAAAAAGGCTGGAAGAACGTGACCGAAGAAGGCGGATCGGCAGAAGCGCAGCACATTTCCTTTCTCACCATCAGTAACCAGGCGGCCAGTATATTGGAGGATGTACAAAGGATAAAGAACCATCCGCTTGTACCGGCATATATTCCTGTCTACGGATACATCTATGATGTAAAGACAGGTAAATTGATCGAAATACCCGAGGCTACGAAGGCTGGAAGGGCAAGGTAAGCTTCGTGAATCTCCTGGCCGATCTTTCGGCTTAGCCTGATCCTCTGAGACTTATGAAAAAAATAATCTCCCAAACAGGCAAAAAAAATTTTGTAGAAATAATTTAGCCCTTATCTTTGCACTCCTTTAGAAGGAAAAACAAGGTGAAAGGGAGTTTAGCTCAGCTGGTTCAGAGCATCTGCCTTACAAGCAGAGGGTCGGCGGTTCGAACCCGTCAACTCCCACCAAGAGGTCCCATCAGGGACTTTTTGATTTAAAAGAATTAAATTTAAGGATTGTTGATGTCTCTGTAGCTCAGTTGGTAGAGCAATTGACTCTTAATCAATGGGTCGACGGTTCGAACCCGTCCGGGGACACAAAGCCTCGCACATAGTGCGGGGTTTTTGCATTTTGGAGGATTGGAGATCTTGATCTCCGATTCGGAAAAAGGTAAAAACTAAATGAGCGAAGCGAATGGAGGCTTTGAGTAAGGCCAATGCGCTTCGGATCGCCGAAGGCAACCCGTCCGGGGACACTGAAAATGAAGCACTTACGAAGTAAAATTTGTAGGTGCTTTTTTATTATTGTTCGGTCAACTCACCTGTAAATAAACCATGAACTCCACCTCCATCTCCTGCTTCGATACTGCAAAAGGCAATTCTCAGTTTCCCGTTTACATGTGATACATATATTTTTTGCCCGTTTGCATAGCTGCTAAAATAATAAGGTCCGTAAATGCAGTTCATGTTGATAAGATTCGCATCCTGCTGCAGATCGGAAATGGGGGAGTCGGTGGTATAGTATATACCGTCCTTAGGCTCTGTATTTCCATAGTATGAATTAAATACAAAATTGTATTCCGGGAACCCCATCCCTGCATAAGCGGATACCAAAATGGCACTATAGCTGGTACTGTAACTCTTTGTAACCGAAACCGCATTAAAATCCGGCAGGCCTGCCGTAGAAGTTATTTGATTATTGTTCAAATTGCAGGAAGGAGTACCCTGATTGAATTGAACGCGAATATAAACACTGTCGGTATAAGAGTTGCAACCTGGCACAGAAGCTGTACAGTAATACCAGCCGGATTGTTTTATTTTAATCTCCGGAATGGTTACACTATTCGAACCGGTATAACCATGGTATGAAAAATTATTGGGGCCTGACCATTCATACGACAGGTTAATTTGATTGGCGTAAATCGTTAGATCGTCCCCGGCAAAGGGTATTGAATCTTTGGGCGTAAGTCGCAGACCGACAAAACAACCGTTGCTGTTCATTTTTTTTTGACATCCAAATAATAAAATTGCGGCAAGAAGGGCTAAGTAGATTTGTCTGCTCATGTTGGGAAATAGTTAATGTGATCTTTAAATTTTTACTTTAGGATAGGTATTGATGCAGATAATCTGAGATTAGTCAGGACATTGGACACATCGTCAACCAGAGGCTTTAAAATCAGATCTAGATTTCCTCTTAATTCCAATATTACAGGGCCGAAATTATATTGTACCCCAGCGTTACAATGAAAACCATATAACCATGCGCTGGTCACATCGTCACTCAGGTCATACGTGGATTGATAAGAAGTTTTGATCGTTTTATACAAAATGGCCACACCTCCGCCAATATAGGGAATAATCTTTTTTTCGTCGGCATCCCCTCCCAACAAAACTTTTCCGCCCATTTGGCTATATATATAAGAGAACTTGCGGGTAATGGGTACTGAGCCTAAAGGCACACCATTGGCATTGTATATATCTGCCGTTCCGTCAGAAAGTGATTTTGAAAAATAGGAAACATCCAGATACAGAATGGTCCTATCGTCGTCTTGAATATGTTCCAATTTTAAGGTAGGACCTGTTCCCCTGAATTTCATACTGGCTCCTGGTATATTGAACGTTCCAAAACCTCCGCCCAGGTAAGTTTGTGAATTTGCAGAACCAGTAAATAAAAAAATACCGAACGAACAAAGAACAACAGATAAGATACGGAGCATGTTTATAGGGATTTTAGGAGCCCTCAAACATAATGAATTATTTTAGTTGTTACTAGTCAGTTATATAAAAACTGATTAATTGCCCGGAATTTCCAGCAGTTCTTACAACAACTCCCCGATATGATGCTGTATATTATGGGCGATCTTATCGGTAGGCACATCATTGGGATCGCCGCCAAAAGGATCTTCGATCTCTTCCCCGATCAGTTCGAGACTGGCCAGCACATAAAATACAAAACCCGTAACCGGCGCCGCGAAATACCCCAGGTTTAAAACCAGGCCGAAGGGGAGGCTCATGACATAAACAAAGAGAAATTTTTTGATAAAGGAGGCATAAGAAAAGGGGATAGGCGTATTCTTAATTCGTTCGCAGGCGCCGCAGATATCCGTAAAGGCCTGCCATTCGTTGTTTAACACGATCAGCTGATCCCCGCTGATTCGCCCCGCGCGATGCAGATCCATGATCTTTTGATACATCATCCGGGCGAGTTGATTGGGCACATGTTTTTTGTGATCGATCTGGTCCATCAGAGCAGGATTATTTTCAAAAAGTTCGATCCGGGTGAACTCATTGCGCAGATGGTCCCGCAGCGCTGACGCATAGGCGGGAATCGTCTTTCGGAAAAAACTAAGATTTTCCTCGTCCTCTTTTCCCAGGATAACCGACAGTTTGATGGCCAGGTTACGACTGGTATTGACCAGGGCTCCCCATTGTTTGCGACCTTCCCACCAGCGGTCATAGGCCGTATTCGTGCGGAAAACCAACAGCATGGAAATTACGAAACCCAGCAAAGAATGCAATTGGGTGATATTACGAACCTGGCTGTTCTCCGAGAGCTTAAGTACGCTGACTTCCAGGTAGGCTACTGCCCAGGCATAGGCGCATATGGCCATGATCAGCCAGAATAATTTTCGAAAAGTATCTGCTTTATGGAACCTGATAATAAACGAAAACCATTCTTTGGGATTATAATCGATCATATCTGCCGTTTGCCCTCAAAGATAAGCGGTTTTAGTCCTTTAGTTTTCCTGTCACTGCAGAGATAACTTTTAACTTATCCAGCACCTGCAGCAGGAAAAAGGCAGCGATCACCACGCAGACCAGGGCGATCATGGTTACCGCATAATATTTCAGACTCCATTCCAGGGCGATCTTGACCCGGTAGAATAAGCCGATTTTGGTACCAGGCGTCCCTTCGAACAGGGAGAACCGCAGGGTGCAAAATTCGTTTTCCGTATTGTAATTCCCCAGGTCAACGCCTAATTCCTGTAACAGGGTTTCCTTTTCCAGGATCTTTTCATTGAGTTCGACAAAATCGCTGATAGCCCCGCCTTTGTTCTTCAGGTCGTTTAGCGAACCCAGAATCTTCTCCAGAGATGCTTTTTTGGCATTCAGCTGCCGGTATTCATTGGTTTTATCGGTCTTGGTGATGGTGGTGGAACGAAGAAGGCCGATTTTCTGAACAGCCAGGTACAGCGTATCAAAAGAGGAAGGGGTAATACCGATAGAAAGATAAAGTTCCCGGTTACCTTTTTTACCCTGGCCCTGTTCGTACTGGATCGGGGCATTAAAGGCTGCGGCAGTTTTGCGGATCAGGGCCTCGTCCTCTTCGAAGTGCAGTGTTTTGGATTGAACGGTAGCCGTCTTTTCGTATTTCTGGGAGGATGCACTGCCGGTTTGGGAGGGTGGGGTACTAGGTCCGTTACTGTAGGTATTGGAAAATTTTTCCGAGGCATAATTTTTTCGCTGGTTCTGAAGCATTCCGAAAAAATCACCGCCGGATTGACTCGCGAACCCTGTTTCATCGGTCCGCATTCCATAAAATCCATATAATAGGCGAAACAGGAATAAAACGACGAACAGGCTGACCATCCAGAGGGAAAGTCTGAAGAGTCTTTTGCGGAAAGGGGTTGGCATAATAGTCAAAATTTAGGTTGAGTTAGGCCCCTAAAGATCGTGTACTGCTTCTTAAAAAATCCTTAATAATTTAATCCTAAATTATAATCTTATAATCTGCCATCTTAATTCGCTTTCCAGCTATCGTTCGCCCTGTTTCCATCCGGCAGCAACTTATCGGGATCCAGTGTCACGGTGGACAAGGCCTGTCCGCCCGGCAGCCGCAGCACATGCGTTCCGGATTGCAGCCAGGTTTCCACGGGTACGGAGATACGTTCCTTACTACCATCCTTCCGTACAAGCTCCAGCGTAGTGGGCAGGGCCATCCGGTCCAGGTTGACGATAGTGATCTCTATGCCTTTGGCCGGATCGTTACCGGTATATTGTACATTCAGTATGGCCTGGTCGAAAGACCAGTTTTGGAAATACCATTCCCGCCAGAACCAGGAAAGGTCTTCACCGGCTTCATTATCCATCGTGCGGAAAAAATCGTAAGGAGAGGGGTGGCGATAGGCCCAGTTCTGTATATAACGGTGGAAGGCGTAGTCAAAACGATCATGGCCCAGGATCACTTCCCGTAAAAGCACCAATCCGAACGCAGGTTTATAGTAAGCCATCGGATGACGGTATTTCTCGGGAATGGCATCTGCGCGCGTTATCATGACCGGGGCGGCAGGGTCCTTCAGCAGGGCGGTAATTTCATCGGCGGGATTGCCGCCTCCCGGCGCATATTCGCCATCGCGTTTGGGGGCATATTCGCCTTTATTAAAAAGATCGGAGGCGTAAATATCGATAAAGGTATTGAACCCTTCGTCCATCCAGGGATAGGTGCGTTCATCGGAACCTAGGATCATGGGGAACCAGTTGTGGCCGATCTCATGCGCGGTGACCCAGTACAATTCCTTGCCTTTGTCGGTGATCCCGTCGAATACAATGCCGGGGTATTCCATCCCTCCGGCGATCCCGGCTTCATTGACCGCTACCGGGTAAGGATAAGGGAACCAGGTGGTGGAAAAATATTCCATGGAGCCTTTCAGATATTCCGTGGCCCGTCCCCAGGCGCTGTCACCTGCACTTTCCACGGGATAAACAGACATGGCCAGGGATTTTTTACCTTCGGGCATATTAGCCCTGGCGGCATCCCAGATATAGGCCCTGGATGCGCCGAAGGCAACGTCCCGGGTATTGTACATCTTAAAATGCCAGGTCAGGGTGCCTTTATTGACGGGACGGCTGGCCGGATCGTTGAGTTCTGCTGCGGACCGGATCATGACCGTATTATCGCTTGCTTTGGCGGTATTCAGCCTGGTAATTTGTTTGGTGGTAAGGACCTGCCCGGGATTCTGTAATTCGCCCGAGCCGGCTACGATCATATCCCAGGGGAGGGTGATCTTATAATCGAAGTCGCCATATTCACAATAAAATTCCCCGCTGCCCAGAAAGGGAAGTGTATTCCAGCCCTGGCGGTCATCATACACGCACATGCGCGGATACCATTGGGCGATCTCATAGATCTTTCCGTTTCGGGTGGATACATAATCTGTCCGGTTCCCAAAATCGCCGGGAACGGTATAATGATAGCGGATGGATATATTGATATTACCCCCGGCTGCCGGCAAGGCCTTCTTCAGGCGGATCTGAAGACGGGTATCGTTTACGATATAATCGGCGGGATATAGCTGTCCGCCTTGTTCCAGCGTAACGGATTCCAGTTCATAACCTTTGGTGAACCGGGTGCTGGCATAACCGGTAAAAAAATTGGACCGGGCCTCCTTCCGGTAGGTGTTCTGATCCATTTGCAACCATAGGGAATGCAGGGTATCGGGACTGTTATTCGAATAATGAATGGTTACCTTCCCTGCCAGGACATTGGTAACGGTATCCAGGCTGGCCTGAATCGTATAATCGGCCCGGTTCTGCCAGTAATTGGCGGCGGGTGCGCCATTCGCATTACGGAGTTTCTGGCTCTGTCCGGGATAAAATCCCGGGACAAACAAAGCGTGTGGGTCATAACCCCTTTCCTGGGCCTTCAGATCCGACAGACCAATAAAAAAACAAAGGATAAGAGGAGATAATGTAAAGAGGGGCAGCGATGCCAATCGAACGAAGAACCGGAACCTTAACATGGGGTTATAAATTTACCTGTTGCAATATAGTAATTTTATCAGGCAACGCGGGGAGCCGCTGTTTTGTTTATTTTCGTGTCCGGGTACCGGACATCATCCGATACCGGACATCATCCGGGTACTCCCGGCGAACTTTAATTATCAGGTATGGCAGACAAACAACAAAAACCCTCCAGCTATTGTGAGGCCATCAAAAGAATGGATAAGGGTAACGTGCATATTCATTATCACGATAAAGAATACGGGTTTCCCATTGAGGATGATAATGGCTTATTTGCAAGACTGGTACTGGAGATCAACCAGGCCGGCCTGTCGTGGACGACGATCCTGAATAAAAAAGATAACTTTTTCCGGGCCTACGATGACTTTGATATAAGCACCGTCGCTAATTACGGCCAGCGCCAGATAGATCGGCTCCTGAACGATGCGGGTATCATCCGGAACAAACTAAAGGTCAATGCCGCTATCGAGAATGCCCGTAAGATCAGGTCCCTTCAAAAGGAATTCGGATCCTTTAAACATTGGCTGGATATGCATCATTTGCTCACCAGGGAAGAGTGGGTGGCTCTGTTTAAAAAGAACTTCCGTTTTACGGGTGGCGAGATCGTCGGAGAATTTTTAATGAGCAGCGGTTATTTAGCGGGTGCGCATATAGAAAGCTGCCCCGTCTATAAGAAAGTGCAGAAGCACAAACCAATGTGGATGACTAAAAAGAAATAATGAAAATTCCATTGCAGTTCGGTAAAAAAGCATCGTTCGTCCTCAGACTGCTTGTTGTCTGGTTCCTGATCCATATCCTTTATATGACCATTGACGGGATGCGTAATTCGAAAGGCAAAGCCGACATTGCCATTGTTCTGGGTAACCGGGTGGATAAGGATAGCAGTCTTTCCCCGGTATTGCAGGGCAGAGTTGACAAGGCGCTGAAATTATACCGGGAAGGCCGCGTCCGGGAAATCTTTGTCAGCGGAGGCAGCGGCGAATATGGAGTGCCGGAAGGAACGGCCATGAAAAGATACCTGGTCAGCCAAAAGGTACCGCCGGAAAAAATCATAGTCGATAATAAGGGGGATAATACCTATCTGACGGCGGTTAATTTTAATGCACTCAATGAAAAACATCATTATGCTTCCGCTTTTGTGGTGTCTAGTTTTTATCACATTACCCGATCCAAATATATCATTCGTAAACTGGGATATCCAACGGTATATGGAGAGTCTTCCGATTCTTTTTATTGGAACGACACCTATGGTATTTTAAGGGATTTTGTAGCGTTCTACAAATATGTCCTTTTTTATTAAGCCAGGCCTTAATTCATTTGCAGGACAGGCAGGCGGTAATGAAGACCATCCACGACAAAAAGCTCGTTGATCTCGATATCCCAGAACTTGAACAGCGGCGATTTGGACAGATAGTTTTCTACGGACTCCTTATCTTCAGCGGAGAAGGTGATCCAGACCCGCTGGGTTTCCATACTTACCACATAATGGTCAATAATCCCTTTTTCGATTAACCGGTTAATGTATAAGCGGTGAGGGGGAACGAGCGTTGAAAACTCATCGTTCATTTCAAACTGGATAATAACCTGGAACTTTCGCATCGGCATCAGTTGAGTGATCATAACATATACTAACAAACCTTCCAAAGGATTGTTCAAAAGGCATATGGCAGCTGGCGTTTACAATTTCCAATCGATCACCTGGTTTACCCAATTCTCCTGGTAGGGAGTGGTGACCTTGATGTAGTTATCCGTATAACCTTCCATCATGGGCGTTTTTACATGGCCTTCCAGCAAGACCTTACGGGTCTGGCCATCATGTTGCCGGGTAAAATATTGCATTTTCTGATAGGATAAGTTGCGGAGCAACTTATTCCGGTCATGGCGGATATTGGGGGGGACAACGGGTTTTATTTCCAGGGCCTTGGTCTGGTCTCTTTCAGAATACGTAAAAACGTGAAAATAAGATGCCTCGAGTTCATGCAGGAATTGAAAAGTTTCGTTAAAATGCTCCTCCGTTTCACCGGGAAAACCGACGATCACATCTACACCGATGGCGCAATGCGGCATCAGTTCCTTGATCAGTTTCACTCTCGATGCGTAAAGATCTCTTTTATATCGTCTCCGCATCAGAGCAAGGATACGGTCGCTGCCGCTCTGAAGCGGTATGTGAAAATGCGGCATGAATTTTTTACTACCGGCCACCCATTCGATCATTTCGGGGGTAAGTAAATTGGGTTCGATAGAAGAAATGCGGAACCGCTCGATACCATCGATCTTATCCAACTCGCGCATCAGTCCGAAAAAATCCTCGTTCAGGTCCGGTTCGTCCTTACTGCCGGGTTTACCAAAATCACCCAGGTTCACCCCCGTCAGCACGATCTCTTTGACAGACCCGCCTTCGGCTAATTGTTTTACCTGTTTAACCGTACGGTCGATGGAATGGCTCCTGCTTTTTCCCCGGGCCATGGGAATGGTGCAGAAACTGCAGTTATAATCACAGCCGTCCTGGACCTTTAGAAAGGTACGGGTGCGGTCGTTCAGGGAATAAGTGGGATGGAATACGTTCACTTCATCGATATCGCAACTGCAGATCCTGGCCGAATCCCCTTTGGACAATTCCTTGAGATGCTGAACGATATTGAATTTTTCAGCAGCGCCAAGGACGAGGTCAACGCCGGGGATCGAGGCAATTTCCTTTGGTTTCAACTGTGCGTAGCAACCCGTTATTACCACCAGGCTTTCCGGTGCGTTCCGCTGGATCCGTCTGACCAGGTGGCGGCATTCTTTATCGGCATTATCCGTGACCGAGCAGGTATTGATCACATACACATCGGCCTTTTCTGTAAACTCCTTTTTTTCGAAACCTTCGTTTTCCAGCAGACGGGAAAGGGTAGAGGTTTCCGAATAGTTTAGTTTGCAGCCCAGCGTATGGAAGGCCACGCTCTTCGTTTTAGGTAGGTCAGGTATAAAACTATCCTCTTGGATCATAAAAGTATTCAATCAGCAAAGATACCTTTGGAAGGGCATATTACAAGGGATGGCCGTATCTTCATAAGGTGAAACAGGCATTGATAAGGATATTCCCACCGGTCTTCAGGGCGAAATCCCTGCGTTTCCTGGAAACCCCCTGGTTTTTTCAGGGGAAAAGGGCCCTGCTTCGATCCTTCATCCCGGCATTTGGATTTTTCCTCCTGCTGAATAGCCTGAACGGATGTCAGCAGCCTTCTTCCGGAGGCGATCAGCAGCAAGGGGGTCAGCACAAAGGTGATAAGCGGCAAGGTGATCAGCAAAAACAGGTTCCTTCCCAAAATCAAAAAGGCAAAGCCGGGAACAGGTCCCGGCAAAACGATGCCGCCCATGCGGCGGACGAGGTATTGGACCTGGATCCGATCGACCGTCAGGCGGAACACCTGATCTATACCCGACATGCCCGGTGCCGGATGGGATGCCGGCATATTACGGAAGTCGAGATCAGGGAGATCCTGCAGAATGGCGAGATCAACTATCATAAAAGCGAGCTCCGTTCCCATCCCGATCCAAAATACGCCCTGGAAGGACATACGAAGGAAGGGCAGCATCTGCGCGTCGTATTCGCTCCGTCGGACCGGGGCCTGGTGGTCATTACCTGTATTGAACTGGGAATTGAATGGCAATGCGATTGCCATTGACTATATTTGACACCCTTTATGTACGCCGAAGTCATCATACCGCTCGCCCTACCCAAAAACTATACCTGGACGGTACCGGAACGGTTACGTTCATTGGCCAAAGAGGGATGCCGGGTGGAAGTACAGTTAAAAAACAAAAAATACGCAGGGATCATCCGGCGTTTGCATACCGAGAAACCTCAGGCCTTCGAGCCAAAAGAGATCCTGAACCTGCTGGACAGCGAGCCGATCCTTCATCCGAACCAACTCCGGCTTTGGGAATGGATTGCCGGTTATTATCTCTGCAGTGAAGGAGAAGTGATGGCTGCCGCGCTTCCGGCCCATTTCAAACTTAGTTCAGAGACCGTTCTGGTCTTTAATGAGGAAATGGGCGACGATTTCTCCACCCTGGATCATGACGAATACCTGGTTGCCGAGGCGCTTTTGCTCAAAAAAGAGCTAAGGTTATCCGAAGTACAGCAGATCCTGGATTCTTCGCATGTTTATCCTGTCATCAAACGGCTGATCGAAAAAAAAGCCTGTTTTGTCTGGGAGGCATTAAAAGAAACCTATTCGGCCAAAAAAGAAAGTTATGTAGTGTTGAATACCGAATACGGGAGCGAGGAAAAACTGGCGGACCTATTGAATAACTGGAGCCGGGCGCCCAAACAAATGGAGCTCTTGCTAGCATATTTACATTTAGCCAAAACGGAGGGCGAAGTCACCAAACCGGCGCTATTGAAAAAATCGGGCGCTTCCGATGCCCAATTAAAAGGGCTGGTGGAAAAAAACATCGTCCGCATCGAAAAACGAAATGTAGACCGGATAAAATATCTCCCCCGTGACATCAAGATCGATTTTGACCTGACCCCGGCGCAGCAGCAATCCCTGGACGAGGTAATCCAGGCCTTCCGGGAAAAGCAGGTCTGTCTGTTGCATGGGGTTACGGCGAGCGGTAAGACCCAGGTCTATATCCGGCAGATCGAGGAGGTCATCCGGCAGGGCAAACAGGTTCTTTATCTTCTTCCCGAAATCGCCCTTACCTCGCAGATCATCCGGCGTCTGCAAAAACATTTTGGCGGTTATATCGGCATCTATCATAGTAAATTCAGCCAGAACGAAAGACTCGAGATCTGGAGCAAGATCCGGACGGGAGAGTTAAAGATCATTTTGGGGGCAAGGTCCTCCCTTTTTCTGCCCTTCGAAGATCTGGGATTGGTCGTGGTGGATGAGGAGCATGATGCCTCTTACAAACAACAGGAGCCCGCTCCCCGTTATCATGCAAGGGATGCGGCCATCTATTATGCTTCCCTTTTCCAGGCAAAAGTTCTTCTGGGCAGTGCGACGCCCTCTGTGGAGACCTATTACAATGCCTCTTCCGGTAAATATGGTTTGGTCAGTCTGCTCGAACGGTTCGGACAGGTAAAATTGCCTGATATAGAGATCATAGATACCAAAAAGATCATCAACAAGGATAAGAACAAGATCATCCTCAGCCCCCAGTTGCATCAGGAGATCGAACGATCCCTGTCGATGGGCAAACAGGTCATTTTATTTCAGAACCGCCGGGGATATTCTCCCTACCAGGTCTGTGAAGTTTGCGGATGGATACCGCAATGTAAAAACTGCGATGTCTCCCTTAACTTTCACAAACTGACCAATAAGCTGCATTGTCATTATTGCGGAACGGTCTATCCGCCATTGAATACTTGTGCGGCCTGCGGCAATCATAATTTTATTCAACGCAACTTCGGGACCGAAAAGATCGAAGAGCATCTGGAGGAAAATTTTCCCAAGGCCAAAGTAGCCAGGATGGATGTCGACAGCGTGCGGGGCAAAACGGCCCATGACAGCCTGATCCATCTGTTCGAGCAACAGCGTATAGACATTCTCGTGGGAACGCAAATGGTAGTGAAAGGACTGGATTTCGAACATGTCAACCTGGTGGGCATCCTGGATGGAGATAGTATCCTGAGTTTTGCCGATTTCCGGGTCAATGAACGGGCCTTTCAATTAATGGAACAGGTGAGCGGCCGGGCCGGTCGGAAGGATGGCGAGGGAAAAGTCCTCATTCAGGTCGCCAACACGCATCATCCCGTATTGGGTTATGTGCGGTCGCATAGTTATGCCCTGTTTTTTCAGAACGAAATTCCTGCGCGGCAAAGCTTCCTGTATCCGCCCTTTTCCCGGATCATCATGATCACCTTCAAACACAAGGACAAGGAAGTGGTCCATTCGGCCGCCTTCTTTTTTGCCAATAACCTCAAACAGGAATTCGGGAAATATATCGTAGGCCCGGCAGAACCGGTAGTCGCCCGTATACGCAACCAGTTCCTGATGGAGATCCTGCTCAAATTACCCAAGGACGGCCATACCATCTCCTATGCCAAACAGGTCATCGGCCAGCAAACCGCCATCCTGCATAATCACCCCAAATTCAAAAGCGTCGTCATCATTCCTGATGTGGATGCGGTATAGAGGCCGATAAATTTTACGAAATTTATTTCGCCTTTTGAGCCGGAGTAAATTTTACGACCTCATTTTTAATGGGTTTCAAACTTTTTAAATACCGGTAAATAGCGGCAAGATCTTCATTGGTCATTTTGCCATACATATTCCAGGGCATCACCGTGTTGAAGGCTCCCGGCTCAACAGGCTGCGGTTTATAAGCAGAATCGGCATAGATCTGGAATCGGGCGAGAAATGCTGCTTCTGTCCAGTTTCCGATTCCGGAGGAAATATCCGGTGTCAGGTTGGAGGACCGCACTATGGAGCCATCCGGCATCTTAAATTCCCTTCCGCCGCCAAAAGCGAGTTCCTGAATAACTTTGCCTTTATCGACCTGGCTATGGCATTCAATACAGGCGGAGGCATTGACCATATATTTTCCATAGTCCAGCTGTTCGGAAACTGCGGGTCTTTTCTGTGGATTGGCCTTAGCCGGGATCGTATTGATGATAAAACTCATCGGAAAATCGGAGACCGATTCCGGGACTTGATTTTGAATCGGGGCAAGATTACGGATATAGGCGATAATGCTATTGATATCTTCCGGGTCCATTTGCCCATAATGCTGGTAGGGCATGACGGGGAACATGGCCCTGCCTTCTTTGGTCACACCGGTAGTGATCAAACGGACAAGCTCTCCGTCCGTATAACGGCTGATGCCGGCAGGTGTAATATTCTTAGAATAATAGACACCCGGAAAACCTACGCTTTGGTCAAATCGTTCGCCCCCCTTGCCCAAAGATCCTTCGGTTAAAGGCCCCGCAAATCTACTCCAGTCACGGGTGGAATGACAATCCATGCAGACGGCGACATGGTTTGCCAGGTATTTACCGCGGTCTATCCGCTCCGGTGAATATTCGATCTTTATCACCGGCGCTGCTCCAACATTTGGAAGGGCTGTTTTGACATAGATCAGTAAACCGGAGAGGACCAGAATGAGAACCACCAGAACAGCGCCAATAATTTTTGCAATTTTTTTCATGTAACTATTTGATTGTTAATGTGTAGGGTGAATAAATACCCTACAGGTCATAGATAGGAGAGTACTTATGTATTGATTTGCAAGATATATTCTATTAACCTTCTGAACCAAGGGCGGATACAATTTTTCGTAAAGATCTGGTTCAACCTTTGGAAATAAGATCCATCATCTCCGCATACTCACAGACCTGTATCCCGTAAGCACTGGGGATATTCAGCGTTGAAGCCACAATCATGGCCAGCGCCACATCAGATGCTTCGATGGGCCGGTATTTGAGCAGTTTTCCCTTAAAAAGGAAAGACAAAGGTTTCATAACGACCTTGCTGATCCTCTCCATAAGTCTTGGATCCTTCCGCGGGCCCATGAGCAGGGAAGGGCGCATCAGGTAAATCCTGCCGAAGGGGAGTTTTTTCAGTTGTTCTTCGACCTCGCCTTTTAGCCGGAGATAAAAATTCTTTGATTGGGGATTAGCCCCAACGGCGGAGACAAGCATATAACGGAAGATACCGTTCTCAATAGCCAGGCGTGCCACATTCACGGGTATATCATAATCGATTTCCCGATAGAGTGATTTATCGCCTTTTACCTGTTTCATGGTGGTTCCGATACAGCAAAAAATAGTCAGGCCCTCTCCCAGCGATTCCTTTAGGGTGGTAAGGTTCTTGAAATCCACGATCCGGCTTTCCAGCTTCGGGTCTTCCCGGTCATAAGGTCTTCTGACCAGTACCCTGACCCGGTCATAAAAGGGATCCTGCAACAGATGATCAACCAGCAGATTTCCTACCTGCCCGGTAGCCCCTAATACGATCGCAGTATTTGCTGGCATGGTTTTTTTATGGAAAAGTATAACCTTTTTCTGTTATAGCCTTCTTTTCGTTAAGCGGGTATTACGTATACTTGCATATGCGTGTATTACGTATACTTGCAAAGAAATCTAATAACCATGGAAATCAAAGAAAATATCTCCTTAAAACCTTTCAACACCTTTGGTATTGACGTAAATGCCAGTTATTATTCCACCTTTGCCAGCCAGGATGAACTGGGGCAATTGTTGAAATTCGCCAGCGGTACCAAAGGGCCTGTTCTTTTTTTAGGAGGGGGGAGTAATATCCTGTTTAACGGAAATGTCGATGGGTGGGTATTGCATAATGAGATAAAGGGAATAGAACAGGTGAGCGAAGATGATAACTATGTCTATGTGAAGGCAGGAGCGGGGGAGAACTGGCATCAGTTTGTCCTGTATTGTCTCCAACGGAATTGGGCGGGCGTGGAAAATCTTTCCCTTATCCCGGGAAACGTAGGGGCAAGTCCCATGCAGAATATCGGTGCCTATGGGGTGGAGATAAAGGATGTATTCTATGAATTGGAGGCCTGGAATCTGGAAGAGAAAAAAGTATACACCTTTAGTGTTAATGATTGTGAATTCGGGTACCGCGAGAGCATATTCAAACGAAAATACAAGGATCGGTTCGTGATCCTGAATGTTACTTTCCGGCTGAATAAAACTCCAAAATTCCATACCGAATACGGCGCCATTCGGGAAGAACTGGAGAAAGCAGGGGTTCAGGAACTGAGCATACAGGCTATCTCGGATGCAGTGATCCGGATCCGTTCATCCAAATTACCGGACCCTGCACAGATCGGCAACGCCGGCAGCTTTTTCAAAAATCCAACCGTAACGGCCGACCGTTTTACCGAGCTGCAGGAGCAATTTCCAGGTATCCCGGGTTATCCTTCTAATTCATCCTCCTCCACCCAGGCAGCCCTGGGCGCTGAAGAGGAAGAAGCCCCCGACCAGGCCGGGAGCGGAGTGGTAACCCCCTTCCCGGTAAAACTCGCTGCAGGCTGGCTGATCGAACAATGCGGCTGGAAAGGTTTCCGGCGGGGTGACGCGGGTTGCCATGCCCGTCAGGCCCTGGTTCTGGTTAACTATGGTCATGCCACGGGTAAAGAGATCTATGATCTTAGCCAGGAGATCCTCAAAAGCGTAGAGAAAAAGTTTAATATTGAATTGGAGCGGGAAGTAAATATCCTTCCGCCTGCCAAACCGAGGGATTTTCGTAACCAGCCTCTTAATTAAAATCCTCCCCTTCAAAATCCTCATCCGGGTTATTAAAGTTGCCCGAGCCCAGGTTAACCATCGATCCGATCAGGTCCTTGAACTCGATCCTTCCTTCCATAATTTTTTTACTGATCAACGAATACGCGGCAAGACCATGCAATACAAACTCCATAAGTAGCGCCGTTTCTTTTTCGTTGGCTTGTTTAAAAAACTTCTTTACCACGGAATGCAGACCATCTACTTTGTACAATTGCAGGATCTTTTCATCATCCTTGGTATTAAAGAAAAGATTGATCTGGTTTCCTTTATCGAACCAATGCGTGATGGATTTGAATGGATTCTCTTCCCTTGATTCCACTTTACGTTTCTTCAGTTGGTCCGGGTTCGGGAAATAATGGCTGAACTGGGTGCGGAAGGCTTTTTCCAGCAGATTAAAGGCTACCTGGTATGGTCCTTCCTGTTCCCCTTCGTATACGAGTTCGATCTTTCCGGTAATGGAGGGGACAATGCCCACGAGATCACTCATCCATACCTGCGTATCTTTTTCATTGTTAATGATGGCCCTTCGTTCGGCGGCACTGACGGCATTTTCAAAAGCCGCTATCGTCAGACGTGCGGAGACTCCGCTCTTTTTGTCAACGTATTCGCTGCTCCTGGCTTCGAAAGACACCTGCTCGATCAGTCTTTTGACCAGATCGCTGATGGTTACCCGGGATTTTTGATCGGCGTGAATATCCGCTTCCTGTTCAGTAATGGCCAGGGCGGTCTCGATGCTTTTTGGGTAATGGGTGAGGATCTGGCTTTCGATACGATCCTTCAGTGGCGTAACGATCGATCCCCGGTTCGTATAGTCTTCGGGGTTGGCGGTGAATACAAATAACATATCCAGGGGCATACGCAGTTTAAAACCCCGTATCTGGATATCGCCTTCTTCCAGGATATTAAAGAGCGAAACCTGGATGCGTGCCTGCAAGTCAGGGATCTCGTTGATCACAAAAATACCCCTGTTACTTTTGGGAATGATTCCGAAGTGGATCACCTGCTCATCGGCAAAATTGAGACGCAGATTGGCTGCTTTGATGGGATCGATATCTCCGATCAGATCGGCAACGCTTACATCGGGGGTAGCCAGTTTTTCGCCATAACGTTCGCTGCGGTGCAGCCAGGTGATGGGAGTAGCATCGCCTTTTTCTGCCAGCAGGTCCCGGGCATACTTGGAGATAGGAGCAGTGGGGTCATCATTGACTTCGCTGCCGGCGACCATGGGAATATATTCATCCAGCAAATCGATCATTTGCCGGGCCATTCTCGTTTTGGCCTGCCCGCGCAGACCCAGGAATAAAATATTATGACGGGACAGCAATGCTCTTTCCGTGTCCGGGATAACGGAATCCTCATAACCGATGATCCCGGGAAATGTACTTTCTTTATGCTGGAGTTTTTTAATAAGGTTGGTACGGATCTCTTCTTTTACGGACTTATGTACATATCCCGCTTTCTTTAAATCTCCCAGTGTCTTTACTTTTGAAATGTCCATTTTTTTGGCTTCCAGTTTTTTTTTAACTTATTTTCTAATAAACCGTCTTTCGTTTACCGCTTTCAAAATCCCGGAAGATAAAGGCCCCCAGGTGATCGAGTGAAGCGAAAAAGGCTTTTCCATTATTGGTCTCGGTAAATTCAGTTACAAAACGTTGCAGATAGGGATCGCTGGCGATCATAAAGGTCGTGATCGGGATCTTCAGTTTTTTGCATTGGGCGGCCAGGTTCAGACACCGGCTGGTGATCTTCCGGTCCAGCCCAAAACTGTTCTTATAATAACGTTTTCCTATTTTCAGACAGGTAGGTTTGCCATCGGTGATCATAAAGATCTGTTTATTCGCATTCCTTCTTCGCCGCAGGATGTCCATCGCCAGTTCCACCCCTGCGACTGTATTGGTATGATAAGGCCCCACCTGCAGATAGGGGAGGTCCTTGATCTCAACCGGCCAGGCATCATTCCCAAAGACAACGATATCCAGGGTATCCTTTGGATACTTGGTGGTGATCAGTTCACTGAGCGCCATAGCCACCTTTTTGGCAGGTGTGATCCGGTCTTCCCCGTAAAGGATCATGGAATGGGAAATATCGATCATCAGCACTGTGGAGGTCTGTGATTTATAATCCATTTCCCGGATCTTCAGATCGTCTTCCTGCATATTAAAACTATCGATGCCATGATTGATCTGGGCATTTCGGATGGACTCCGTAAAATCGATCTGTTCCAGCTGATCGCCAAAACGGAATGGCCGGCTTTCGGGATTCATTTCATCTCCCTGACCGGGTTTATAGGTAATGTGATTCCCTTGTTTGGTCTTTTTTAATTTACCGAAGATCTCTTCCAGCGAACGTTTACGGATACCCTGCTCGGTCTTGGGGGTGATCTTGATCTCTCCGGTTTGATTATTCTCGTCGATATATCCTTTGTCTTTCAGATCATCGATAAAATCCCCCATGCCATAATCCTTGTCCGATAACTGGTATTCTTTGTCCAGCTGGTTCATCCATTGCAAGGTTTCGCTTACATCCCCGTTGGTATAACTGAGGAGTTGCATAAATACGTCGAGCAACTGGTCAAACTTGGATTTGTCCTGTTCATTGGGGTCGTATCCGGTAAAATGGAACCCTATCATACACGCAGCCTGTTTTGAATGAATGAGAAAAATAATTTACAATAACCCTCCGGCTGATCTGTCTTTATCCCCCTTAAAAATTAACCTGAAATTGGATAATGTAGTAAAATCGGATAAAATGGTTCCGGATACCTAAATGATAAAATATATACGGGAAATCAGACCTTCCGATTTATTCCACAAGCTTTGGCTGGTCCGGTCCGGGTCATTATGTATTCCCGTTTCTGGTGCTCCGGATTGGGGTATTTCGGATTTTTCAACCCATCCCCGGTGCACATCTGATTGAAGTTAAGGATAATTTTGTAACTCCCCTATACCTCCAATACCCCCCGGAGACCAACCTAATGGTTAAAAACAAATTAATTAATGATTTAGTTGTAATTAATTAACGATTTGATGGCGGCCCGCTGGCATGGTATATTGGAAAAGGCCGCCCATCAACGGGCGGCCCTTTCAAATGTTATTTGGTATTTGCCATAGTCTTTAAGACTGCTTACCCTTTTTAGGGGGCGATCTGTCCTTACCGGGTGATTATTCCTTTCATCCAGTTGTCAGGGTGTGTCCGATTTAGGAGCTTTTCCACCTTTTGCGGGTGCAGCACCGTTACTGAGCATGGTCGGGTTCTTTTCGGAAGAACCGGGCTGAGGTAAAGCTGCGCCTGCCTGTCCGTATTGTTTTTCCCAATCGGCAAGATTCAGCAGCATCTGGTAGGAGGAAATGATATCCTGAACGAAACCTACCTGCCGGTCTGAAAGATTTCCGCCTTTTCCCTGCATGATCATTTGTGCGTTTACCGCCAGTTGTTCATCCGGCATGCTTTCACCCAAACCTTTATAATAACGTAACTGCTGTTGAAGGTCCTTTTTCAAAGAAGCCGCGACCTTTTTGGCTAAAGCCTGGTCTCCTGAACGGTAACAACCCAGCAGAAAACTCATGGAAATACGGTTATGCTGATTGCCCCGATTGGAGGTCATACCATACGGGAAATTGGATTCCAGTACGTTTTTGTCAAAATGTTCCAGGATATTTCGGGCCGAATCGTTTTTACCGCCATCGGTCAGACTGAGCGCCAGTTGCGCATGTGCGGCCCTGATGGTATTGAGGTGACGGCGATTCTCCTCATCATAATAAACCCCGGGCGTATTGGCGTTGCCATAGGCGAACTTGGTCATTATATTCGAATAGGCCAGATCATTATTATAACTGCCATAAGCGGAACCTCCGTCTATTACCGGTACCAAACGGCCGGCGAGCCCGTCCTGGCGTATATATTTAGCCAGGCCCAGGTCTTCCAGTTCGTAGGTGGAATTGAAGCAGATCGGTCTTTCCCATTTATTGGCGGCGATCAGGGCCAGCACAGCCAGTTCATTTTTGAACAGGTAATTTTTGTTCTTGGAGATCTCCAGCTGAAGACTGCTGACTACACTGTCACCCGGATTCACGGTGCCATTTGCACGCACCACACGCGCATCTACGGGAACGGACAATTTCCGGACAGGCAGGAAATTATAGGTGTCGCCGTCTTCGGATTGATTGGTATATTTCGGATCGTCGCTGCCGACGATATTTTTCATCATATCAAAAAGGTCGTAGTATTTATTCTGGTCGAAGCCCGGCATATTACCGATCCCTATTACTTCCCTGCTGCTGCCCTGGATCTGTTCAGGAGTAAAGATCACATCGGCGGCGGGGCTTTTATTGACCTTATACCGCAATTGATTGATATACCAGTCGGTTCCCAGCAGACTGTAATTCATGACGCGGACATCCGGACGAATGCCTTCCACTTCCTGGGCGTACCAGAGCGGATAGGTATCGTTATCCCCGAAGGAGATCAGGATGGCATTGGGAGGACAGCTTTCCAGGTAATCCTTTCCGATATCCCGGGCGAGCGTCTTTTTGCTTCGGTCATGATCGTCCCATTCCTGGTTGCCCATCAGCATGGGAACGGCCAGGAAACAAAGACCGGCTGCGGCGTAATTGGCTGCAGGTCCCTTGATTACCTTTTCGAGCTGTTCTTTCACCCAGATAACGCCCAGGCCAATCCAGATAGCAAAGGCATAGAAGGAGCCGGCGTAGGCATAATCCCGTTCACGGGGCTGGTAGCCTGCCTGGTTGAGGTAGACCACAATGGCAAAACCCGTAAAGAAAAAGAGCAGACCGGTCACCATAAAATCTCTCCGGTTACGGGTGTACTGGAAGACAAGCCCGATAAGCCCCAGGATAAAGGGCAGCAGGTACATCCGGTTATAGGACTTGTTATTCGTATGGATGCTGTCGGGCAATTTACTCTGATCGCCATAAAGGGTATTATCGATAAAGGAAATCCCGGTGATCCAGTTACCGTCGCGCAAATTGCCGAACCCTTGCAGGTCGTTCTGTTTGCCCGAGAAATTCCACATAAAATAACGCAGGTACATCCAGCCTACCTGGTAGCGCATTAGGTATTTGATATTATCAGCCATTGAAGGCGCATCTCCTTCGTTCATACCCGAAAATTGTTTGTAGGCGTCGACCTGGTTCCTGTCATTTCCTCCATCCCACATACGGGGGAAGAGATGGGAAGATGGGGTATTGCCCCAATCCTGCCCGGTGGTCTTACCAGCCACTTCATATTTTTCCTTTCCTCTTACATACAGGTTTCCGGTTTTTACGCGCGGAGCCTGGTCCTGGAAATCGGGTCCATAGACGATGGGCCAGTCTCCGTATTGGTCGCGGCTAAGATAGCCCATCAGGCTCACGGGGTTGTCGACATTATACATATCCACTGCAGGATCGGCATTCGAGCGGATAATGGTGGTGAAATAAGTGGAGTAACCCAGCAGCATAAAACAGCTGCACCAAAGACCCAGCTTGAGGTAATAATATTGTTTACGGACGGCCCAGCGGATAGCGAAGACCAGGGCGATCGTCAATAAAACGAAGAATACGGCAAAACCCACGAAGAAGGGCATGTTCAGGGAATTGACGAAGAATATATCGAAGGCGCCTGCTCCCTTGATGGTGTATTGAATGACGAACTTCTGCACGACGCCGGTGATACCGCAGCCAATGACAAAGGCGATAATTGTTCCCCAGAGGGTCGGTTTATAGCGTTTGAAATAATAGACCATGACGATGGCCGGAATGGTCAGCAGATTCAGCAAGTGTACCCCTATGGAAAGGCCCATCACATAAAAAATGAAGATGATCCATTTATCGGAGCCGGGCTGGTCGGCATTGTGCTCCCATTTAAGGGCGGCCCAAAAGACCAGGGCCGTAAAAAAGGCGGAAGAGGCGTATACTTCCCCTTCAACGGCGCTATACCAGAAAGAATCACAGAAGGTATAGGCGAGGGCGCCGACGACACCGGCGCTCATGATGGTGAAGATCTGCTGGCTGGTAAGAGCCGCCAGTGAATAAGTACCGTTCGGGTCCAGGCTTCCTTTAGTCGGGCTACCTGCCGGAAGGCTGCTTTTTTGCACGATCTTACGGGCAAAATGGGTGATGGACCAGAACAGGAAGAGGATCGACATGCCGCTGGCTATAGCACTCATAAAATTGACACCCCTGGCTGCCGTAAGCGGATTATCGCCAAAAAGGATGATAAAGAACCGGCCAATAAGGACGAAGAGAGGGGCGCCCGGCGGGTGGGGGATCTGCAGCTTATAACAACTGGAAATGAACTCACCGCAATCCCAGAAACTGCCGGTGGCCTCCATAGTCATGACATAGACCGTACAAGCAATCACACCTACGATCCAGCCGACTATATTATTTACTCTGTTAAAACTCATAGAAAACCTGATTTTTTACACAATTCGCAAAGGACGCGTTTTTTGCACATACACACAAATCCGAAAACCGCAAATCATGCGAATATTCGCCAAAAAGCCGCGACCGGAACGCCGCTCCAGAAATTTAACCACTAATTAACCCGGTTTGGAGGGAAATGGCCCTTTTTATTCGAAATAAACCCGGATGGTCTGATAAAAAAGGCGGCTTTGGAGATATTGGTTCTGAGACTGCTCGGTAAAGCCCTGGAGGCCGAAGAGGCCGGCGGCATTCCCTTTCTGGATGGCAATTTCCAGGTAGCCGGCGGAGTTAAAAAGGGCGAGTTTTTCGCCTTCTCCGACATCGGCGTAAGTCTCGCTGATCTTTTCGATGATCTCATCCCGTTTAAAAACGATCCGGAAACTCCTTCCTTTACGTCTTTCCTCGAACTCGTCGCGGGTAATATTGACGATCACATTCTCAAAATGGTCGATAAAGATGATCTGGCCTTCGATCCAGTTGTCTCCGAAGAGGGGGCGAAGGTGGTTTTTTTCGGTAAAAGGAGGATCCGGAGTACCGATATCGAGCAGGCCACTGCCGTTAACGAGTTGTTGAATAGCCTGGCCCATCACTTTGACGCAATAAAGCGTGTTTTTGACCGCCAGTTTATCCAGGGGCAGACCGATGACCATTTCCGGCCGTCCTTCCAGGATCATGGAAAGCAGGCCATTATCGGCGCATAAGAGGTACTGTTCGTTATGGAAGGCCAGGAGCAGTTGTTCCGGCTTTTTTTCGAACAGATTGACCAGGATAATATGATAGGTAAATGGGGGAAAGTTCTTAATGGCATTGCGGCAGACATAAGCTGCCTGGGGGTAATTGAAGGGGGAAAGACCGTGGGAGATATCCAGCAGGGTAAATGCCGGGTTGATCTGTGTTAGCTGGCCTTTTACAGCTCCCACCAAATAATCCTGCTGACCGATGTCAGAAGTGAGCGTTACTAAGGCCATTGCTGTTTTTTATTTTACGAATTCCCCGTTTTTGTAATAATACTTATACGTAAGCTTGTCTGCCAGGGAGGGGAGCAGCTTATTCAAAAGTACGGTCACTTTTCCGGTTAAGGTCAGAATGATCGTTCGTTTGCGTTTTTCGATAGCCCGGATGATATGGTCTGCGCAGGTTTCGGCAGTCATGATCTTTTGTTCGTTCAGTACGCTTTCACCCCTGGCCTGGCCGTTCTGATCGAGGGCTGCATGGCGGATATTGGAGGCCGTGAAACCGGGGCAGACCCACATGACGTGGACGCCGGTCTTATACAATTCGACGCGCAGGGATTCCAGCCAGCCTTGCAGGGCGAACTTGGAGGCCGAATAGGCGCTTCTCCCGGGCAGGCCGCGATAACCTGCGGTAGAAGACACCCCGACAATGGTGCCTTTTCGTTCCAGGATGGAGGGTAAGGCGTATTTGGTGGCGTAGACCGATCCAAAAAAATTGACATCCATGACCCGGCGGGTGACCTCCGTGGAGGAATCCAGGAACAGGGCGCGCATACTGATACCGGCGTTATTGATCAGGATATCGATTCCGCCGAAGGTTTCGATGACCGATTCGATAAAGTTCCGGCAATCCGCTTCGTTGCTGATATCGCACGCGCGGGCATGAAGAAGAATGTTGGAATACTGCAGTTGCAAGTGATACAATTTGTCATGGTCACGCCCGCAGGTGGCGATTTTCGCTCCCAGGGGAACAAGCGCTGCAATGAGAGCTTTGCCAATGCCGTCGCTACCCCCGGTGACCACTACTACTTTATTGTTGAAAAAAGACATACAGTATATGAAGATTAGATAATTATGTGGGTGCAAAAATAGGAGACTTAAAGTGGCTTATAAAAAGAAAAAAGGAATAACCCAAGAATAATCGTGCGAAAATAATTGCAGAAAAATTTGTTGCGAACTGAATTTCACCTATTTTTGCACTCCCAAAAACGACAACAACTCCTCAAAAAGTTGACCGTTCAGGGGTAGAAAAGATCGTTGATTCCGTAGCTCAGTTGGTAGAGCAATACACTTTTAATGTATGGGTCCTGGGTTCGAGTCCCAGCGGGATCACCAGATGGGACAAGTTGCTTTAATCGCTTCTTGTCCCATTTTTATTTTCTCGAAAAGTGGCGTCCTGCTGTATATCAATTGAACCGCTTCGTTCTGTTTTAAAGTTCACAAATAAAACCACCTGATATGCCTCTCAAAATATTAAAAACAAAAAGGACTATCAACAATCACTAGAAAGGTTCGAAGAAATTTTTCAAACCAAATCAGGATCTGCCCAAAGTGACGAAGCCGATGTTCTTGCTTTGCTGATCAAAGACTACGAAGACAAACACTATGTTATTAATGCTCCAAGCCCCATTGAAGCTATCAAATACCGCATGGAACAACAAGGGTTAACAAACAAGGACTTGGCACAAATCCTCTGGCTATGATCCGTAAACTATATGAGGAATTGCATATTCCATTGGATACCTTAGTAAAGAGTACTAAAGGATGAGTATATGACAAAAGCATTAGAACAGGAGTTATTCCAATATTTTCTCCAGCTTGATGAGGCGGTGAATAAATCCTTGACCATCTGCCGTCATAATTCCTTCAGGTCTTTCCTCCGTTTTCTCCTTTCCCTTCCACTGGTGATCCATGTATTCAATTCGTTAATCTCAACGATCAATGCGTTCTTCTGATTCTTTCGAACTTTTAATTGCGTGATTCAGGCTTCGGGTATAACGTTCTTGTATAGCTCTGTTGCAACCGGATTTGGGATGTATTTCTTCAATTCCCGTTCAGCCCCTGTTTATATAAGTGGTTTTGTTCATGGTCTCGTGAAGCCATATTTTAATATTATAGTAAATTGTAATATAATTTATTAATAAACCATATCTTCGTATTGCCCTTCATACATAAGTCGCAGTTTAGGATAATTTAATTACTGTTTTCAATCACTAAATTTCGTTGTATGAAAAGAAAATTGCGCTATCAGTTGATTTTGCTTTCCTTGATTTTTATGGGAGTAAGTTGTTCTAAAGGCGATACCGGCCCTGCGGGTGCAACCGGCGCTACAGGAGCTACAGGTGCTGCAGGAGCAACCGGGGCAGTAGGCCCCGTCGGGGCGAACGGCACCGTGATCTATAGTGGATCGGGTGCTCCATCCGGTACGACCGGCGGTTTAGGAGATTTCTACCTCGACCAGATGGCAAGTGTATTGTACGGCCCCAAAACGTCCTCGGGATGGGGAGTGGGCTTTTCTCTGGTAGGGGCGCCTGGCGCAGATGGCGCAAATGGGGCAACCGGCGCCACAGGGGCAACTGGCGCTGCGGGCAGCCGGATGCTCAGTGGCAGCGGTGTGCCAGCGGCAGCATCGGGCGTCACAGGAGACTATTACCTGGACAAAACCAATTATTTATTGTACGGCCCCAAAACAGTTTCAGGATGGGGAGCGCCGGTATCCTTTGGCGCTACCGGCCCTCAGGGTCCTCCAGGGACGGCCAATGTGATGTACACGAACTGGTTTACCCCGTCTTCCTATATCAAGGACACCGTTTTCGGCATATGGGGATTTTATCATGATGAGGCCATTCCGGCTATTACATCGGCCATACTGAATGGAGGGGCCGTGCTCACGTATGGGAAACTGGATGGCTATAATCCGGTTATCTGGCCTACCAGCCAGGTAGCTCAACTTCCTATTTCCATTACCTATCTGAATGGTGCTGTTGCAAATATTGACACCTGGTCTGCATTAGTCACCCTGTCCAATGTCCGGATTCAGTTAACCAGTAGTACGAATGCCTATGGAGGGATTTCCAACGCCCACCAGTTCAGGTGCATCATTATCCCCGGAGGCGTCAATGTTCCGGCTTCAATAGATTACCCGGGGGTACTGCGTTATTTCCGGATAAAAGACAATTAATCCGCATATTGACATAAGAGACCGTCTCCCGTTTTGCAAACGGGGACGGTACCTTTTTTAATGTAAACTTCCGTACGAGTATCCCGCTTAAGTTGGACCCGTCAAAGTTCCTCCAACGCATGAACGGCAAGTCCGGGATTCGTATGCCCGGTATCGGCGCTAAAACGATTACAGGCTGATTGTCGAAGTTAACCATCAAAAAGGATGGGTGTTTATCAAGTTTGTCGGTACCCATGCAGAATATGACAAAGTAAATCCCGAGACAGTAAATCAATTTAAAGTTCACAAATAAAACCACCTAATCACTAGAAAGGTTCGAAGATATTTTTCAAGTCAAATCAGGATCTGCCCAAAGCGACGAAGCCGATGTTCTTGCTTTGCTGATTAAAGACTACGAAGACAAACACTATGTTATTAATGCTCCAAGCCCCATTGAAGCTATCAAATACCCAAATTGTTTAGAAGAGTCAATCGCTTTCAATTCCTTTGGTCCAACAGGCTCAATTATGACTTCAAGTAAACAGGAACCCTGCAGGGAAAAATATCACCACTTTTTTAACCTAAAATATCGAGGGTCGTGATTCGGGTCGGTATGGTTAAAAGTGATTCCTAATTAATTAAGTCAATCATTTAGGATAGTCCCAGCGAGAACAACGTCCTTCCCCAATAATGCTAAACCCCACGTAAGACGGAGTGGTTTCTACTTTTTCAGTTCACTTTCTTTGTCGGCTACATGTTGTAAGTAATAACAATAGATCAATTGTCCTTTACTAATACTTGATAGCCTGAAAAATTCATTGGAAGCATGCCACCTTTCGTCAGCTTGTTCAAAGCCTAATGAATAGGGATAAATTCCCAACGTTTCTTTAATATCAATCAAAGCCCCGGTAGAAAATCCTGCACCAATTTGTAATGGCGCTGCCCCATAAATTTTGACTAATGCATCGGATACATAATTATAGGCTTTAGTGTCTGCAGGAAACTTCAAGGGACTTGCGTAACCTTTGGTAAATTTATAAGAAACTGTCGCCCCAGCATGGCAATTTTTATTAATGTGCTTCACAATCAAATCAATAATTTCTGATCCGGTTTGATTATTTACCAATCTACAGGTTATTCTCGCCATAGCATTACCAGGAATAATATTTGCATGTCCTTCTGCCGCTGTATAACCGCTTTGCATGCCAATTATTTCAAGCGTTGGACGATACCAGACCCGTTCAAATGACGAAAAAGTAGTGTCGCCTGCTTCTGCTGTTGTGCCTAACAATTTCATATCATCAGATTTATTATAGGGCACTTTTTTTATCATTTCTTTTTCTTCTAAAGTTGTTGGGACTACTTTATCATAAAAGCCTTCAACTGCTACATTTCCCTCTTTGGTATAAAAAGAAGATATGATTTGAGCCATTATTACTGCAGCATTGGGTGTCTTTCCACCAAATTGTCCCGAATGAGCATCAGTATTGGCTGTTTTTATATTAAACTCCAGAATTGCAGACCCTCTTAAACTCATCAAAATTGATGGCGTAGTTTCACTGTATTGGCTACCGTCTGCATTCAAAGCGAAATCAGCCTTTAATAACTCTTTATTTGCGATAAGGAAATTTTTAAAACTTGGACTACCTTTTTCTTCTTCGCCATCAAATATAAATTTTACGTTCACAGGCAATTTTCCGTCAGTACGTAATATCGTTTCCACTGCCCAAATAGGTATCATAATGCCACTTTTATCGTCGCTCGCACCACGCCCTAATATTTTCCCATCTTTTATTTTTGGTGCAAAAGGCGGGTTATCCCATTCCAATTCTTTTACTGGTTGCACATCATAATGAGCATAAATTAAAATCGTGGGTTTACCAGGCGCTTTGTCCCAACTTCCATACACCATAGGATTTCCGTCTGTTGGTATTGTTTGTGCAGTTGTCATTCCGATAGCTTTTAATTTATTCACTATCCATGAAGCCGCTTTTTCAACATCCGGTTTATGCGATGGAATATAAGATATACTTGGTATAGATACCAGTTCAATGAATTCTTTTAAATGTACATCGTTGTTGGCATCAATATATTTTTCATAAGATGTCATGGACGATTTTATTTGTTCCTTTTTCGAAGTTTTAGATTTAGTATCCTGAGCTGTCGAATTTATATTAGTCAATAGAGTTGAGCAAACAAAGATCGACACGGTTATTGATTTCGAAATTGTCATTGTAATTATTGTTTTGAATTTAACGGATATCGCCTGGAATTGTATACTGCCATTGTATACACATAAAAAGATAAATACAACCAAGCTTGTGTTTGCGATAAAACTATATACAAAAACCAAGGAAAACAACAGGGATTGAAGGTATTTACTGCAAATTTAAAAACACAGATTCCTGAAGCTGGGATCGAACCACATTGAGTTAGCTGGCTTTCGGCAATTGTAGACCGCCGATCTTCTTCATCTTCAGCAGAAAATGGTCCGAAAAAAGTCCTGATCGGGTCCCTTTATTGGTGCCGTATATTGTGATAACCTTTATTGGGACCAGCATTCGGAGCTGGTAATAGGGACAGCCGCCAATAAAGAGCTGTCCATCATAAACAAATTGATCTCCCAAGCCCATACCAAGCTGGAAACCCTGTATTTTCTTTTAGCCAACCAGCATGAGAGCTTCATATAATTTCTTGTTCTCCTTGATCATTTCGATCAATTTATCAATCTTGTTAAAAGTGCAATGAGTTGCCCCAAATGTACCAATCACGGTTAGATATTTGTCTAATCCATCAAATTTGATTGAATTGAACAATACTTTATAGGCCCTACTCTATTTTTGAGTTTTTGATGTGTCTTTATTGACATGCAAGCAAGTATTCTAACAATCGACAACCTTTCACACAGATATAGCAAGACCTGGGCTATCCGTAATATCAGTTTTTCAATCAATCAAACTGGCATTGTTGGGCTACTGGGGTCCAATGGAGCCGGCAAATCGACCACGATGAACATCCTTTGCGGAGTACTGAACCAGACAGAAGGCAAGGTGGTGGTCAACGGGATCGATATGCGGGAAGATGCCCGTGAGGCGAAGAAACAGATCGGCTTTCTGCCGCAGAACCCGCCTTTGTACTATGACCTGACAGTGGACGAGTACCTGGTGCATTGTGCAAATCTCCGGCTGATAAATAAAGGTAAGATCCGGGAGGCCGTTGAAGAGGCGAAGGAAAAATGTGGCCTAGCTCATTTTAGTAAACGACTGATAGCCAACCTGTCAGGTGGTTACCGGCAGCGTGTAGGCATTGCCCAGGCAATCATTCACCATCCCAAACTGGTGGTTATGGACGAACCAACCAACGGTTTGGACCCGAACCAGATCATCGAGGTGCGCAAGCTGATACGGGAGATTGCAGCGGAAAGGGCGGTGATATTTTCTACACATATCCTCTCTGAGGTGCAGCTTTTATGCAAAGAGATCAAAATGATCGAGCAGGGTCGAATGGTATTTGCTGACACCATGGACGCATTTAACAATTATATAGAGCCAAAAAGCATGCTATTATGGATGGAAAACTTGCCGCCGGGAGAAGAACTGGCTAGTATACCCGGTATAACAGGCGTGGAGTTTTTAAGTGACCAGCAGATTAGGCTGAGTTTCGACGGCAGACCCTCGATCGCAGAAACAGTCATACGAACCAGTGTTCAAAAGGGGTGGTGCCTGCGCGAAGTATCGTTGGAAAAGAGCTCGCTTGACGCGGTGTTCGCCAAATTATCTAACCAAGCAAATAAAAACTGATTCAACCATGAGAACGCTTTTAAAAATAGCCCGGCTGGAGCTGAGCATCCTTTTCTTTTCTCCGATCGCCTGGCTGGTATTGATCATTTTCATTTTTCAGAATGGTATCGATTTCGCGTCCAATGTGGAGCGGTGGGTCTCATCACAACATATGGGGGCAAATGTGGATGAGCTGACTATAAGATTATTTTCTTTCCCTCATGGACTATGGCCGCTTGTGCAATCGAAGTTATATCTGTATGTACCGTTATTGACGATGGGATTAATGAGTAGAGAGATCAGCAGCGGTTCGATCAAGTTGTTGTTATCTTCGCCCGCCCGGATCGTCGAGATCATTACGGGGAAATATCTTGCCAGCATGTTATATGGCCTGCTGTTGATGCTTGTGCTATTTGTTTTTGCAATGGCCGCCACGTATTCGGTGAGAGGCCTGGATCTAAAAATGGTATTATCGGGAATAGTCGGGATGTACCTGCTGTATTGCGCATATGCTGCCATCGGACTATTCATGTCGAGTCTCACTTCTTACCAGGTAGTGGCAGCGATCAGCACGCTGTTTATACTGGGCATATTGCAATATGTGGGAAATCTCTGGCAGGATATCGATTTTGTGCGTGATCTTACTAATTTTTTGTCAATTTCAGGCCGTTCCGCTGAAATGATCGAGGGTATGATTACCAGTAAGGACATTATCTATTTTGTTGTGGTGATCATTTTGTTCCTGGGGCTTTGTATGTTAAAGTTGCAATCGGGAAGGGAATCGGGGTCGGTGCTACTTACAGTCGCCCGGTATTCGTCATTGCTGGCCATCGTTCTGGTTATCGGATACGTCAGCGCCAGGCCTTCTATGATCGGTTACCTGGATATGACCCGAATGAAACGGCAAACCCTGACACCCAACAGTCAGGCGATCGTACGACAGATCAAAGAGCCCGTTACAATGACCGCCTATGTAAATCTGGTGGATAATTTTGCCTATTATGGTTTGCCTGAGATGCGTTTGCGGGATCAACAGCATTTCGACCTTTATACCCGCTATCTGCCTGATATGAAGCAGCAGTATGTTTATTATTATGATACGGTGGAAGACAAAAATGTTTTTGATCCCAGTGAGAATATATCAGTGAGGGATGTTGCCAAAAGAAAGGCCGAGGCTTACCGGATCGACTTTGGCAGGTTTATGGCGCCGGCCCAGATCAGGGGTATGATCGACCTGGCCCCTGAGGAACACCGGTTTACGCGACTGTTGAAACTGGGAAAAAGGAGTTCGTACTTAAGAATGTTCAATGATCCGACGCAGTATCCCAGTGAGACGGAAACTTCTGCGGCGTTAAAAAGGCTGCTGGTGCCGGCTCCAAAAGTTGGATTTGTTACGGGTGATAATGAGCGGGATATCGATCGGGATGCGGACAAAGATTATAAAGGCCTTACGCAGTCGCTGACTTTCCGTTATTCGCTTATCAACCAGGGATTTAACTTCACCAAGGTCGATCTGGAGCGCCAGATACCCTCGGATATCGATGTGCTGGTTGTCGCGGACCCCAGGACGGCGCTTTCCGCAGTCGCACTAATGAGGGTTCAGCAATATATCACGCGTGGCGGCAATTTGCTGGTTGCGGGCGAACCGGGAAAGAGTGCTATTCTGAATCCGATCGTCAGTTCTTTGGGTGTAAGTTTTGCAGACGGTGTCTTGATAGAAGAGAGCAAAAAGTTCGCTCCGGACTTTCTGATGGCCGAGTTCGCAACGCGGGCGACCGAAATATCTGCCAGCTTCGGTCGTTTTACGGAAAAGCAGCCGATTGTCGTCATGCAAGGGGCGACGGGACTACAGTACAAAGGGCAAGAGGGGCTCAACGTAATTCCAATTCTTACAGCACCGATGAAAAATACCTGGTTGAAAAAGCAATTATTGAATGCCGATTCGGGCCTTGTTCAATATTCGGCTGAACGTGGAGACCGGCGTATACAGTTGCCTACGGCCCTGGCGCTGACTCGTCATGCGGGGGGAAAAGAGCAGCGTATCGTAGTTATTGGCGACGCCGATTTTATGAGCAATTCCGAGATAGGCAGGTACAATGTCAACACACAGAATTTTATTTTCTCGACGCAGGTTTTCAGATGGCTGAGCATGGGGGCGTTTCCCATCGACACTTACAGACCGTCAACGGGAGATGATAAAATGAGGATAGAGCAGGGGGGGGTGAACATTATCAGGATTGCATTTTTGGGAATATTACCGGGGCTGCTGCTTATCGGTGGAACGGTGTTTCTGGTCAGGAGAAAGAGGAATTAAATTATTGGTTTATGCTTCAAATGCCGGATATTTTGTTCCGGCATTTTTGTATATTTATAGACTGGAGGCACCCGCAATTAATTTTCTAATCCAGCCTTTCCTACCTGACCTTGCTTAGCCATGCAATCAATTAAATAACCGATCTGTGTCCAACTTATTACCAGACATCGAGACTTTACTGTTGCAACGTATTGCCAATGGCGATGAACAGGCATTCTCTGCTGTGTTGCGCAAGTACTGGAATACGGTTTTCTCGCATGCGCTGGCTTACCTGAAGTCTGTCGAGCGTGCGGAAGAGACTACTCAGGACATTTTTCTGAAATTATGGAGGAGCAGGTCAACGCTTTCCGAGGTGAAAAGTTTGAAAAATTACCTTTTCATTATCGCGCGCAATCATATCTATAATGAGGCGCGTAAAAGGATCGACCGGTTGTTCTTTCCTTCCGATCAAATACATGCGGCCGACCCGTTGCCCCATCAACAAACCGAATACCGGGAGACCTACCAGATCCTGCTGAGAGGGGTCGAGCTGCTTCCGGAAAAAAGAAAGAGGGTCTTCAAAATGAGTCGTTTCGAAGGTATGACCAACGAGCAGATAGCCGAATCGCTTGGCATGCATAAGGATACGGTGTATCAGTACCTGACCAAGGCGTTGGGCTTTCTGAAAGTTTACGTGCAGGAAAATGCGGGTGTTCCGCTCTGGGTGATCATTCTCATCGCAGAGATAAAATAATTTTTAGATCACTACTCTATCAGGCCTTGTGCATGTGTCTTTATAGTTGTCCGGGAAAAGATTTTAGCCTCATGTACGAAAATCAGTATTTCGCGTATGGATCAACAAAGGTTGCAGGAGCTGACAGCTGCTTATTTGCTGGAGACTATTACCAGCGATGAAGGTATGGAACTTAGCGGGTTATTGAAAGAGCCCGACTATGAAGCGGCTTTCAGAGAAATCTTACTTGTGCAGTTGCATAACGGATCTTTGGATATAGACCAACCTTCAGAGGCTGTGTACGAGCGTTTGGAACAAAAGTTGCGTGCCGCAATAGCCGCTGATAAAAATATGCTGCCACCCGTTGAGAAAGGCGTTTTGGCTACCGGTCGGGTACCAATTCTCCGGATGGCTTTTGTGCGGGTTGCGGCGGCTATTATTCTGTTGATCGGCGGTGGGTATTTGTGGTGGCATTTTGAACAAATACCATCCTTACCAGTGGCGGATGGTAAAACGCCGGTAATGGCAGATGTGCAGGCAGGGCATCCCGGGGCTATTCTGACGCTTGGGGACGGACGCACCATCACACTAGACAGTATGCAAAGCGGGGTCATTGCCGATGAACGCGGCACGCAGGTGAGCCTTTCCAATGGTCAACTGACCTATGACGCTTCCGATGCCCGTGCGATCAGTTATAACACGATGAGCACTCCCCGGGGACGACAATTCCAACTGGTGCTACCGGACGGCAGCAAGGTCTGGTTGAACGCTTTGTCCTCGGTAACCTATCCTACTTCTTTTGTTGGAGGCTCGCGGCGGATAAAGGTCCTTGGGGAGGCATATGTGGAGGTCGCCAAAAAAAACGGCATGCCTTTTATTGTGGATATGGAGCGGAAGGGTAGGGTAGAGGTCTTGGGAACTCATTTTGACATAAATGCCTATGCTGACGAACCGATGGTGAAGACTACTTTATTAGAAGGAAGCGTGCGGGTTGTTAATGGAGTTGAAAAGATGGTGCTTGCGCCCGGTCAACAGGCACAAGCCTGGCCCGGCGACAGGATGGCTGTTGTAAACGATGTGGACCTTGATAAAGTAATAGCGTGGAAGAATGGATTGTTCAACTTCGACGGTGCCAATCTTGTGGAAGTGATGATGCAATTGCAGCGGTGGTACGACTTCCACGTGGTATATGAAAAACAACCTCCTCCTATAAAATTCTTTGGCAAAATGGATAAGAGTACTTCTCTGGCAGGTGTATTGAAAGGACTTCAGGGGGCCGGCTTGCACTTTCGGATCGAGCCGGGTGGTACGCTTATCGTTGGTCCATGAACGACGAGCCTTTCCAATCACCTTAAACCAATTCCTCTATAGATATGCCTGATAGGCAAACAAAAACCGGAAGCGCTCTGAACTGCTTCCGGCGGTAGTTTGTATTGATCAGTAATGCTGTTCGACGAGCAAATTATTAACCAACAAACCACTGCAATTTATGCAAAAAAAATGGCAATTATCTGCCGAACAAACAAAAACGCTGTTAGTGATGAAGCTGACTTTATTATTGTTGACAACGGCCATTCTTTCGTCGCATGCCAGCGGAATTGCCCAGACCGTCACGCTTTCAGGGAAGAACATGCCGCTGCAAAAAGTTTTTTCGGCCATAGAGCGGCAGACGGCCTTTGTGGTGTTTGGGAATATCAGTGCACTGGAGCATAGCGTTCCGGTGTCGGTGAACGTACATAACATGCCACTGACCGAATTTTTAAATCTGGTGTTGAGTGACCAACCGATGAGCTATACTATCGAAGGGAAAACGATCATGTTGTCTTCAAGGGTGTCGAATGGAGACTCAGTGAATGTCCCCGATATTACCGATGCGCCTCCGTTGCCGATCACCGGTCGTATCACGGATTCCTTGGGCACTCCCTTATCAGGGGCTACAGTGACAGTCCGTGGCAAGCACGGTATTGCCATCACTGATGCAGAAGGCAGGTTTACGATCCAGGCAGCACCCGGAGAAACGATTTTGATCTCTTATGTCGGCTATGAGATGGGGACCTATAAGGTGCCTCGGGACCCCAAAGCATTCTTATTTGCATTGCGTCCTTCTGCAGTGCAGATGAAAGACGTGACAGTCGTTTTTAATACAGGATATCAGGTGTTGTCGAAGGAAAGGACGACAGGAAGTTTTGCTGAGGTCGACAACAAGCTGTTCAACAGGCGGATCGGCACGGATGTGCTCAGTAGGCTGGAGGGGGTGGTGCCGGGGCTGTTATTTAATACCAATACCATCAGGAAGGAGAGCGAGGGCATCGATCTCAGCATCCGCGGACTGAGCACGCTTTATGCAGATGATCAGCCACTGGTGGTGGTAGATAATTTTCCTTATGATGGCGATATCAAAAATCTCAATCCAAACGACGTCGAGAGCATTACGGTGCTGAAAGATGCAGCCGCGGCTTCCGTGTGGGGGGTACGGTCAGGTAACGGAGTGATCGTGATCACGACTAAAAAAGGCCGTCAATCCCAAAAACTGTCGGTTGAGTTCGCAGGGAATGTCACCATAGGGGACAGGCCGAATCTATATTATGATAGTAAAATAATGCCAGCCAGCGATTATGTCGATCTGGAGCAGGAGCTTTTCAAAAGGGGCATCTACGACTCAAAACTTAGCAGTCCGTATTTCGACCCAGTCACGCCTGTAGTGCAGATCCTGGCTGATCAACGGGCGGGCCTGATCTCCGCGGAGAAGGCTAAATCCCAGATTGATGCCTACCGGGGATATGATGTACGTCAACAGCTGAGCAAGTATTTTTTTCAGAAATCGATCAGTCAGCAATATGCTATGAACCTGCGGGGTGGGGGTGCCAGCAGCGATTATTTCTTCTCTTTGGGCCTGGATAATAACCGGACCAATATGACAGGTAACAGATCAAAGCGTAATACCCTGTCGGGCAGCTATAATTTTTATCCTCTGAAGAACCTTGTGTTTTCGACTAAGGTCTACTATGTGCAAAATACGTTGAGGAACAACGATGTTGCCAGTGATCTTACCAATGGCCAACGGGCCCTCTATCCCTACGAACAGTTTGTGGATGGAAGTGGTCATGCAATGGCCGTCGCCAGAGATTATTCGACTCATTTTTCAGACTCCGTCAGCAATAATGGTGTCTACCAAGATTGGCATTATCGTCCTTATGATGAACTGAATAATGCTGACAATGTCACGACCTCCACCGAAGCTCGCCTGAACCTTGGGTTGAAATATACTATTCTAAAGGGACTTAACGCTGAGCTGAATTTTCAATACCAGCAGATGAGCGCAGCTATAAACCAAAATTATAGCGTAGCCAGCTATTATGCCAGGGATCTGATCAATGGTTATACCCAGGTTGACAACAATAGTAATGTCACCCATCCTGTGCCTGTCGGAGGTATACTCCAGCTGACGAACACCGAACGGGTCGCAAGGCATTTCAGGGGGTTGCTGAATTACGATCGTACCTGGGGAGACCACCAGGTGACATTGCTGGGGGGCACGGAGGTTAGCCAGGACCGCTACAAGGACAATACCAGCCGCTTTTATGGATATGATAAGCAGACAGGCAATAGCTTCACCAATATAGATTATTCGACCCCTTACCCCGTCACTCCCCGCGGATATAGCCAACAGGTCCCGAATAATCCTTATGGATTCTCAGGAACTTTGGACCGGTACATCAATTATTTTGGGATAGCGGGCTATACTTATGGGAAGCGCTATACGGTAACCTACAGCGTTCGAAAGGACAAATCAAACCTTTTCGGTGTTAATACCAACCAGAAAGGAGTGCCGTTGTATTCGATCGGGGGAGCCTGGGAGTTAAACAGGGAAAAGTTCTTCAAGATCCCATGGCTGCCATACCTGCGTGTGAAAGGGTCTTATGGTTATACAGCCAATATCAATAAGAGTTCGACAGCGTTTACCACGTTGCGATTATTGGGATCGTCACCTTATTCCGGTGTTCCATCCATGCAGGTAACAAGTCCCGGGAATTCCGACCTGCGTTGGGAGAGATCACGGATCGTCAATACGGGATTTGAATTTGGAACGAAGGACAAAGTGCTGACGGGCACCGTCGAATATTACTTTAAAAAGGGGCTCGATTTGTTTGGTGACGCGTCCATCGCTCCATCCAGCGGATTTACTACTTTTTTCGGCAATACAGCCAGCATCCGGGGGCATGGGTTGGATATTTCTCTCAGCAGCAGAAATCTGAGCTATAAAAATTTTACCTGGCTGACCAACCTGCAATTACAAACGGTATCTGACGTGGTTGCGAAATACGATGTTGCGTTGAACCCATCATCATATGTTTATGCCAGTGCAAGTAATCTATATCCGACGACGGGCAGACCCATATATGCGCTGTATAGTTATCGATGGGCTGGTCTGGATCACGCGACGGGCGATCCCTTAGGATATGTTGGTAAAAGCGTTAGCAAGGACTATAATACCATTTTGTACAGTACCCCATTCGACAGCCTGGTCCACAATGGATCGGCCAGGCCGACTTTATCCGGCTCTTTCCGGAACACGTTTGTTTATAAAGGATTTACCTTGTCTGCCAACCTGATATATAAGTTCAATTATTATTTCAGGCGGGCATCTTACAGCCCGGCATCGCTGCCCGATCGATTCCAGGCAGATTACTATAAGAGATGGCAGAAGCCGGGTGACGAATTGCATACGAATGTCATGTCTTTTCAATATCCTCCCGCCGACTACTACCGCGAGAGCTTCTATGCCAACTCCTCTGCCCTGGTCGAAAAGGCGGATCATATCCGGCTGCAGGACGTAAGTCTTTCCTATGATCTGGACAAGGTGCAGGCCAAAAAAATGCCTTTCAGCCACCTCCAGCTGAACGTCTATGCGAATAACCTCGGCATTATCTGGCGGGCAAACCATTCCCATGTAGACCCGGATCTGGCGCAGACCCTGACGACTGCCCTGCCTGTACCCAAGACATACGCATTTGGCATCAAAGCAAACTTCTAAAACTATTGTATGACCTATCAATCTATACGCCCGTATTCATTTTTTATAATCTGTGCATTCATTTTGGCTATTGCGGGCTGCAAAAAAGAGGATGAATTCCTGGATGCAAAGCCCAAGGATGATCTTGTTATACCTAGCAGCTTATCGGATCTTCAATCCCTATTGCAGAATGAATCTACGTTCAACACCAATTCTCCCGCCATGGGACAGGTTTCTTCCGATGAAGGATATGTGCAGACCAAAGATCTGGGCGATCTGGCCTATTTCGAGATCAATGAACTGACCTGGGCGCCATTTACGTACAATCCCAATGGATATGATTATGATTGGGTATCGGGTTATGCCACCATTTACAGTGCAAATGTGATTTTGGATGTGTTGCCCGGTATTGCCTATTCAACTGCTGAAAAAGCCAGCCATGACCAGATCATGGGGGGGGCGCTCTTTTTCCGGGCAAATGTATTATTCAACTTATTGCAGATCTATTCGATGCCCTACGATCCGGTGAATTCGGCAACGGATCTGGGCATTCCTTTACGCAAACATGCGGACATCAATGAAAAACCTGTCCGTGCTACAGTAGAAGAATGTTATGATCAGATCATCCATGACCTGGAAACGGCAGAAACGCTTCTGCCGGCAGCCACGCCGTCCAAAACGGTCCCTTCACAGCTGATAGCCAGGGCCTTGCTGGCAAGGATTTATCTAACGAGAGCCGAATATCCGAAGGCCTACATCTATGCAGACAGTTGTCTGAGACAATTTTCTGTGCTTACTGATTACAATTCATTACAACCTGATTCCCGTACGCTCAGCGATCATTTTCTGGAAGAGGACGTCTTTCATACGATCATGAACGGAACATATCCAATCTCTCCTAATAGTATAGCGGTTATGGACTCTACGGTATATTGGTCCTATGACAATAATGATCTGCGTAAGTCTTATTTTGCCCTGATCCGAAATGGACTGCCATACTACACAGGGACCTATGATTACAAGGGTTATAATTATAGCGGCATTTCCAATGATGAACTATACCTGATCAGGGCCGAATGCAACGCCAGGGCCGGAAATACGGACGCAGCTATCGGAGATGTAAATACGTTGTTGGTCAAACGTTGGAAGACGGGTACATTCGTACCTTACACAGCCTCCTCGGCTGAAGCGGCATTGGACCTAATCCTCCTCGAAAGACGGAAAGAATTACTTTATAGAGGTACCCGCTGGATGGATCTGCGTAGGCTGAATAAGGAGCCACAGCGGGCGATCACGCTGACAAGGATACTCAACGGAGTGACCTACACGCTGCCCCCGAATGACCTAAGATACGCGTTTCTTCTGCCCGATACAGAGATCCGCCTTGGCGGTGTACCACAGAATCCACGCTGATAAGAGCCTTATAATTCTTATACAACAATTTAAAAATACTTTTTTATGAGAGTAATGGCATTGTCGTGTCTTTTATTGATCGTTTCTCATATAGTGGTGGCGGCTGAAAAGCCGGCCATCATAACAGGTACGGTCTATCAATTGAATGATGGAGACAGCATGTTGCTGACCTTGTATGGATACGGTATTTCAGGTAACCAGGATTATGAACAGGTTTTGTTCACTACGGTGTATAATCACCGATTCAAATTTACGGCGCAGCTTGAACATGCCAGTTATTTTCGACTGGCTCCCAAGACACTCTCGCCACTGGGTATCTCCCGGTACCTATTGGAGAGCGGCGATGAGATCGATGTAGACTTTGGGGATAAAGACGTGGTAATTACCCGTTATTTCGATAGGACGGGTTATGATACCAGGAACAGAATTCCGTTTCAATTTTTGGGCAAGGGCGCCGGGAAGTACGCCATAATCAAGACACTCAATGAATGGCCGGACGTATATGATCCTACTATGTCCGATGGGCAGCAATTTGCTGCCTTCCGTAAGCGATACGATTCGGTCTGCCTGGAAAAATTGAGGTATTTGTCCGGTAAGCGATCGTTATTGTCATCTGAAGTATATGATATGCTGGAAGCCGATCTGCTGTCAGCGATCGTCCGTCCTTATAGGATCACCAGGGAAAACTACAAGGTGATCGTGGATGGGATCTCCCTTTACCATGATCAGGGACTGGTAGAGATGGCCTTGTTGGCGCTAAGCCATAATACGATGGCGCCTTATTGTCGTCAATTTGGGGAAGCTGTCATCAATAGGGAAAAGGCCCGATGTCTTTGTGGAGCGGAGCCTGACAGCAGCCTGGCGCTGAAGGTAAGTGTACAGTTGGCTGATCGCTACACGGGTGTTCAAAGGGACATGCTACTCAGCAGCCTCGTGTTTGAATACAGGAATTCAGGCACGACAGATCTGGGTCCGCTGGTCGATAATGCGCTGAAATATGTTAAAATAGCGGCATTTACTCAATTTTTAGAGCATATCAGATCTGGCCGAACGAAAGGAAGTGTGGCTTACCCTTTTGCCTTACCCGATGTTTCTGGCCGGATGAGGAGGCTGAGCGAGTTCCGGGGTAAAGTCGTGGTTTTGGACTTTTTCTACACGGGTTGCGGCGCTTGTAGGTTCCTGGCGCCAAAGCTTAAGGCAATAGAGGAAGATTATGAAATGAAGGATGTCGTTTTTATCAGTGTAAGCATCGATCGCCAGAAAGCCCAGTGGATACAAAGCGTCAATTCGAAGGTCTATACGAGCCCCGATATAATAAACCTGTATACGGACGGGCAAATGGAGGGTCATGAGATGATCAGGCGGTACTATGTTTCGGGCTATCCTACACTGATACTGGTAGACAAGAATGGTAAGATATGTGCCAATCCGATCAGTCCGAATGAAGATGGCGGAACTGATCTGAAGCGGATCTTAGATGGCGCATTGGAGATTCAATAGACATAAATCGTGTCGTGCAGACCGAGCTATGGAGCCCCGCTAAACGCGGGGCTCACTTGTATATATTGCCTGGTTGAGATCCTGCTGTGAAGAAGGGCGACAAATTCCCCGGGAGAGAGGCAGACAATGGTGCTTACCGTACCGCCATCTCCAGTTGCTTCGACCTCGACATAGAGGTGGCACTACTATTTATTGATTTATCTTTTCGGTCTTGAAAGGTTTTACCCTTGCGCTCCGAGATCGATTTGGCTCAATCCCGATGTGCTGCCTGCCAATCACATTCCCCCAAATTGAGATAACCACGTCCGTCCTGTCGCTAGATGTGCTGGAAACTATAACTGCAATGAAATCCCCCCCCGTCAAAAGATTCGGCTAATTCCTCTTGAGAACACTCCTGCGATAGCTTTTTGTAACTCATGGTAAACACTTTTTAATTATTGCTTGTAACCTGGCATCTTCTAAGAACAATTGCGGTCCTCCGTCCAGCATGCCATATTTACTTTTTACAATCGGTTATTAGATTTTAAGCTTTTGTTTCCACCAACAATTTACAGGTATTTTCCATTGTCGGTCTGAAGAATAAACCTATAATCCCAAAATACCGGGTAGCCTGTTATTCCGGTTTCATCGCGATAAATATATATATTCTTGAGGTAGCATTGATATATTGGCTAATAAACGTTTTATACATTAATTGTAATTCGTACAATTTCGGTTTTTGCGCTTCATTTAATTTTAGTCCGGCGGAACGGTCTCCTCGAAAATTTTGTCAGGGGTAATTTCCTCCGATATATGCTTTTCTGGCGACCTGCATTATAATTCTTATTTAATGATTTAATTCATTTTTTATCTTATTTTTGCATCAAATCAGTAATATATTTCCGATGAAAGTAAGCGAAATTGGTAATTCAATTAGGTTTAGAAGAGAATTTTTGAATCTCCGGCAGGAAGATCTGTCGGAAATATCAGGGGTAACCCCAAAAACCATTCATCTGATAGAATCCGGGGCTGGTAATCCTTCTGTAAAAACGCTGGAAAAACTGGGAACCGTGTTAGGCATGGAGTTGATCATCCGGATTAAACAACCTAAATGATGAAAAGGGGATATGTATACTATAATGGTTTGCTCGCGGGTCACCTCGAAAAAAGAGGGCCGGATGACTATATTTTTGTGTACGGGAACAGCTACTTCGCAGATCCATCAAAGCCTTCAATTAGCCTTAGTTTACCTAAAACACATCGTGAGTACCAAAGTAAAGTGTTGTTCTCATTTTTTTTGGGGTTATTATCAGAAGGAATAAATAAAGACATTCAATGCCGCCTCTTGAAAATTGATGAAAATGACGATTTCACACGCCTGCTGAAAACAGCAGGAGATGATACAATTGGTGCGATCACCGTAAAAGAAATCAATGAATGACATGAAATGCTTCGGATGTTATAAGAAAAATGTTGAAGGTTATTGCCTCTCCTGTCGCAAAAAACTGTTTGATGGGGCAAGGGTTAGTCATATTCTACCCTTTGACGAGCCCAAAGCAGAAAATCTTAATATCTACCAGGAGAAAACAAAACGACTTTCCATATCCGGGGTACAGTTAAAGTATTCTCTAAGACTAGACGGAAATAATTTATTACTGACAGATAAAGGAGGCCAATATATTTTAAAACCCATTCCCCCCTCTGCTCAAATTACCGAAACCCGCCAGGCACCTGAAAATGAGCATTTGACTATGCAGATTGCAGATCAGGTATTTGGTATAAAGACGGCGGAGAATGCGCTGATTTACTTTTCTGACGGATCACCTGGATATATCACCAGGCGCTTCGATGTGAAGCCGGATGGCACGAAATACCTCCAGGAAGATATGGCTCAGATCAGTGGAAGAAGCAAACAGACATACGGCGAAAATTTTAAGTATGATGGAACTTATGAAGATATTGGTAGACTAATCAGCCAATATGTGGCTGCTTATCAACCGGCCTTGGAAATTTATTTCCGGTTGCTTTTGTATAATTATATCTTTTCCAATGGAGACGCTCATTTCAAAAATTTTTCCCTTATTCAAACGGACATGAGTGATTATGGTTTGTCTCCTGCTTATGACCTAATGAGTACCGTATTGCACAACCCACTGGAATCAGATACGGCCCTTGATCTGTATCAAGGAGATGCGGAGGGTGAATTTTACTGTAAACATGGCTATTTTGGCAAACCTGAGTTTAAAATATTAGCCGGGAAATTGGGCCTTTTGCCAACGAGATCAGATCGTATTCTAAAACTTCTCCTATCAGAAAAAGATAGGGTCATGGAAATGATTAAGGAATCCTTCTTAAGTGATGAAGTGAAAGTAAAATATGCCAGTGCCTACACGGATAAAATAAGACGCATGGAAATTTAAAGAAAGCCGTATTCTTTTTTTTGAGAGCCACAAACTAATCCATCGGGTTTTGGGGCACTCTTTATAAAACAAACGAAATGGGATGAATATCATTTTGTTTAATTATTATTGCTATATCCTTGGTTAAGGAAGGTGGGGTTATTATCTGGTTATAAATGGCTGATTAGTGAGCGATACTTCTATATATAATGATGAGGCTTTGCTGGAAAAATTAAAAGCGGGCCATGAATGGGCTTTTACCCGAATTTACGAACGGTATTGGCAGAAACTGTATGTAGTCGCCTATCGACGGCTGGGATCGAAGCCCGCAGCCGAAGATGTGGTGCATGAAGTATTTGCCAGCCTCTGGAAAAATAAAGAACAGACCGATATCCGTTCCTTGTACGCCTACCTTTCTGCCGCCACCCGGTACGCCGTTTTCAATGAATTAGCCAAATACGAAAAACAAATCGGCATTTCCCTATCCAATGCCTCCGTGACGGAGACGACCCTTAATGATGCCATAGATTTCAGATTCCTGCAACAAATGATCACCGGGGAAGTCAACCGGCTACCTGAAAAATGTAAATTAGTCTTCCAGTACAGCCGGCAGAGCGGACTGTCTAATAAACAAATTGCCAAAGAAATGGGCATATCTGAAAAGTCCGTTGAGAAACATATTACCAAAGCCCTCACCAAATTGCGTCTTCAGCTAAAACACTATCTCCATTTACTTCTTTTATAGATTGCCTGTCTTATCGATAGACTGTCTTATAGATTGCCTGTCTTATAGATAGCTTGTCTTATTTATGGCCGATGTTAGGATAGCCCGCTTTTTTAATAGCCAACAATTTTTTTCCGGTGAGGTAGGGTTCCAGACCTTATTCCATACTTATATGGTATAGCCATTAAGATTGCCTTGATATGACCCAGGAAGAACTATCCATATTAGCACAGAAATACCTCTCCGGGCAAGCCACGGAGGTGGAAAAGCGAATGCTCAATGAGTGGTATTATGACAATCCGTCGGAGGGGGAATGGGTTGCGCAGATACCCGCAGAAGAAGGAGAGGATGTTATCCAATTGGAGCAAAAAATGAAGAACCGGTTATTCAATTACCTGGAGTTAGGGTCCGGCAGGGCACAAGGGATCTTACGAACCTTGGAGTTGGAAAAGAACCTGCCGGCCCGATCCAGGCGGAAGTTCCCCGCCTATTGGGCAGCAGCAGCCTTGCTGATCTTATGTTTGGTATCGGGGCTTGTCTATCATCAGCGTCATGCGACAACTGGTGTGGATATTGCTCCCGGCAGCAATAAGGCGGAATTGACCCTGGCCGACGGGTCGAAGATTTTATTAGACAGCAGCCGGAGCGGGATCCTTGTTCAGCAAGGCAATACCAGCGTACAACAGACCGCCAAAGGAACACTAGCCTACCATTCCTTACCTGCCAGGGCTGATGCCGAAGTGCTGTATAATCTATTGTCGGTTCCACGGGGCGGACAATACCGGCTGGAATTACCCGACGGGAGCAGCGTATGGCTGAATGCGACCTCTTCCATCCGGTATCCGGTAGCTTTCGGAGGCAAAGAACGACTGGTAGAGATGAAGGGAGAAGCCTATTTTGAAATAACCCCCGATCCTTCCAGACCATTTAAGGTAAAGGTTGCGGACAGGGAAGAAATTGAGGTGCTGGGTACGCAGTTTAATGTCAATGCCTATGAAGATGAAACCATTTTGTATACGACCTTATTGCAGGGCAGGATCAGGGTCGCCGCCTCTGGCAATCCATCGGGCGTATCTCCCAAGCCAGGTCAGCAGACACTCCTGGATAAGAGCGGACAGATACAGGTTAACGAAGGGGCGGATGAAGAAGCCGTGATGGCCTGGAAAAAGGGCATGTTCGTCTTTAATAACGAGGATATTGGAAGTATTATGCGACAGATGGAGAGATGGTACGATGTGAAAGTTCACTACGAAGGAAAGGTAGAGGATAAAACCTTTACCGGCCAGATATCCCGATACGCACAGGTATCGCAAGTATTAAAAATGCTTGAATTGACACAGGACATTCATTTTAAAGTGGAAGCAAACGAAATTACGGTAAGGCCATAAAAAAATAAGGTTAAATAGCTGTCGGCGGACACAAAAAACCGGGAGAGATTAGGGCCTCTCCCGGCGAATAGTGTTCAGGCCTGACTGTGCAAACAATGCAGAGAGACTTCACTACGATTTATTTACATGATTCATTAACCTAAACTAGACGAAGGTATGAAATTGACCATCAAAACGCGACTGATTATGAGAATTGCGTTGGTATTGCTGTTCGGGTCCCTGCTACAGGCAAGGGCGGACGGAATAGCTCAACAAATCACCCTGTCTGAAAAAAATGTCTCCCTGGAAAAAGTTTTCAGGATCATACATGTTCAGACCGGCTATCTGTTCCTGTATAGCGACCGGCAGATGAAGAAAGCAGGGAAGATAGACATCGAGGCAGACCATGCATCGCTGGAAGAGGTATTGCAGAAATGCTTCAAAGGCCAGCCGTTGACTTACACCATTTCCGAAAAGACCATTATCATCAAAGCCGCGGAGGAGCCGGTCATGCCGGTCGTGGTAGCGCCCTTGCCGCCGGCCCTCATCAACGGGAAAGTCATAGACGCCCGGGGAAACCCGGTGACAGGCGCCTCCGTGTATAACAAGAAAACCAAACGGGGAACCACCACGGATAAAGAAGGTGTTTTTCATATTTATGGCAGCGAAGGAGATGAGCTGGAAATTACCTTTGTGGGATATAAGGCTGATGTATTTAAAGCGAGCGGTAATGGAATGAACGTTAGCATTACATTGCAACAAGAGATGGCCAGCTTGTCCGAAACGGTCATCATCGGTTATGGGTCCACCCGGAAAAAAGACGTTACGGGATCGCTGGCGGTCGTTTCTTCCAAAGACATTGAAAACATTCCCTTTACTACCTTGGACAATGCCCTGGCCGGAAAGGTGGCGGGCGTTCAGGTTACGAAATCGGATGGTTCCCCGGGCGGAGCAGTACGTATCAGGGTCCGCGGAGCCACCTCGCTTTTAGGGGGCAATACTCCCCTTTATGTGATCGATGGGGTTCCCTTAGAGGTGCAATCGAATTACATCTCACCCGGGTTCGATCTGATTAGTCCCCTGGGAAATGCCGTCCAGGGCAGCAATGGGCTGAATATAAGTATGTCTACTTCTTTTGTAAACGGATTAAACAACCTGGGCGGATTAAACGTAGACGATATAGAATCCATTACTATTCTTAAAGATGCCTCTTCTACGGCCATTTACGGATCTAAAGCGGCCAATGGGGTAGTCCTGATTACTACCAAACGGGGTAAGAAGGATATGAAGCCCCAGATCACAGTTGGTTATTATGGCACAGGTACGACCCCCATCAACCCCAAACTGCTCAATAAGACACAATACGAGAAATTATTGACCGAGGCCGCACAGAATGATTACGACTATCACCAGACCGCAGGCTACCCTGCTCCGGACAACGTGGATGCCATTTTGAACCATCCTTCTTCTTTTTTTGGAAAGGGGAACACCGACTGGCTTAAGACCGTAACCCGGAATACCTATTCCAGTAATGTGCAGCTTGCCGTCCAGGGCGGCAGTGCAACCTCCAGGTATTATACCTCGATCGGCTATAATAGTACTCCCGGCGTGGTCCTGGGAAGCAGTTATCAACGCATTTCCGGCAAGGTAAATCTGGAAAATGAAATCGGCAGCCAGTTTCATTTTTATACCAATATCGATCTCGGGTATACCAGCCAAAATATAACCAACGGCGCCTTTGGCCAGGCGCTTCACGCAAGACCTGATTATTCCCCATATGATTCTGCAGGTACCTTTGCCAATTTTGCCTCACAGGGCGCCATCTACCAGGGATTTCAAAATCCGCTGGCCCTTACCGCCGCCATCAATGCCTCGAAGACACTGAGCCTTCTGGGTTCTCTTTCGGCCCAATACGATTTTACCCATGACCTGAAATTTAAAAGCACCGTGTCCCTGAACATGCGTCAATACAACCAGCGTAACTATGTACCCAGCTATCTGCAGGTTGGCAGCTATAGCGGAACCCTTAGTGCCGGGGAGGGTATCGGTAGTAATTCCAACAGTAATTTTAATGATTGGTTCTTTGAGAACACCCTGACATATGATAAAAAGTTTAATGAAAAAAACAGCCTGAATGTCCTGGCGGGAACTTCTTATGAGACGACGAAGACTAGCTTCTTCAGCGCCACGGGTCAGGGATTTCCCAATGACAATGTCCTGAACAGTCTCTCTTCGGCGGGGACCCCCTTGTATGTCAGAGGGGATGATCCGGGAAAACCACAGAGCTATTTATTATCTTTTTATCTCCGGGCCAATTATACCTACCTGGACAAATACCTGTTCACCTTTACCGGCAGATCGGACGGTTCTTCCAAATTCGGACCGGATAATAAATTCGGCTATTTCCCTTCGGGCGCCGTTGCCTGGCGGATTTCCAAAGAAGACTTCCTTCGGAATGTACCCTGGATAGATGATATCAAGCTCCGGGGCAGCTATGGACTGACGGGTACCCAGAATATCAATGATCAGATGTACCGTACGTTATATACGCCGTATACCTATAATGGTAACAATGCCCTTGTGCCGACGCAGTTAGGGAATCCGGCCATCAAATGGGAGACGACCAGGCAAACGGATGCAGGGCTGGATCTTTCTTTTTTCAAAGGCCGTTTGCAAGGTACTTTTGACTATTATAATAAACAGACGGATGACGCCTTGTTGTCCCTGCCCTTAGCACCCAGTTCCTCTTATCCTTCGTTACTGCAAAATATAGCAGGTATCAGGAACAGGGGAGTGGAACTTTCTCTACAGGGAGATCTTATCCATACCCGGAATTTCCGGTGGAATGCTTCCATAAATATTACCTGGAACAAGTCCCTGGTGACAAAACTGGATCCTACCGCAGATATCTCCCAGATAGGCAGTCTGACCGGTCTGGAATATGGCGGCGCCAACATGGCCCTGGTGAAGGGACAACCGTTGGGACTGATTACGGGCATGAAGGTCACCGGCATAATTAAGACAAAGGCGCAACTGGACGATTACACTACCCGGCTAGGATCCATGGCCGGTTCTTTTGGTTATCTGAGCATCGGAGACCCTATGTTTTTGCTGGACACGGTTTCTTATGCGGCGAATGGAGGATCCTATCCTTATTTTAATGCAGTCATTGCCAGCGCCGCTCCGAAATACTTCGGCGGCATTACCCAGGAGTTTTCCTACAAACATATTGATCTGAATTTCTATTTCACCTTTTCACAAGGAGGTAAACTTTTATGGGGCGATCATGTAAATAGCATGGAGTTTGTCGGGACGGCCAACGCCAATCAGGCGATGCTCAACAGGTGGACGCCGGATAACCCGAACAGCAACCAACCCCGCCTGTTATTGAATGATGCCGTACTGTTTAATTCCAGTCTGAGCGTATTCAATTCTTCTTATATAAAGTTAAGAACAGTGACGCTGACCTACCACCTGGATAAATCAGGCTGGATGGAAAGGAAGGGAGTGAAAAACGCAGCTATTTTCCTGTCAGCGACCAACGTATTCACTATTACGAAATATCCCGGCAATGATCCTGAGACCTCCGATGATCCCTACACGGTGGGTGGCGGATATCTCGACGTAAGTAATTTTCCTCCGGTAAGAACTTTCTCCATAGGAGTAAAAGCCGGTTTTTAAACGTATAAAATGGAATATATCATGCAGCCAATAAAACGATCTATTATCATCATACTATTGCCGGCCGTTTTTTTGACGGCTTGCAAAAAACAATTGAATGTTTTTCCCACCACGCAGGAGGTAAACGGAAATGTTATTGTGGATGTCAGAAGTGCCACCACGGTTCTGAATGGTGTGTATTACCAGTTTGCCGCCTGCGGAGCCGATTACAATTCCATCCCTTCCACTTTATGGGCAGATGTAAAAGAGGGGTATGCCTCCGAATTGAGCGGTTTGTTTAATTACGGTTACGGAGGGGGAAGCGAGCTGACTTCACACACGTATAAGGCGCCCAGTTCCGAGGCGCAGACTATGTGGACCTATGGATACAACATTGTAAACGCAGCGAATGGATTCCTGGAAAATATTGCTCCTGTAAAAACCATACCCGATTCCATCAAAAGGGAAATGATCGCTGAAGCAAAGTTCCTCAGGGCTTATGCGGATAGTTACCTGTTGCTGCATTTCGGGCAATATTACGATCCCACCAGTCCTTACGGGATCATCCTGCACAACAAGTTTGTGACGCCCCATACGACGGGTTTGCCCAGGGCTTCGGTTGCGGAGGTATATGATTCCATCATCGCCGACATCAATAATGCCATCCCGGACCTGCCCAATACCAACAGCACCAAAGCCGCGGCCAATGGTTGGGCGGCGAAATTATTAATGGCCAGGGTATTGATCAACAGGGGAGGAGCGGGGGATTATGCCCGGGTGATCGGTCTTACCCGGGATATCATTCTGCAATCCCCCTATTCCCTGGAGGATAGCGTCAAAGATATTTTCCTGAAGGAGGGGTTAAGCAGCAATGAAGTGATCATGGGGATTCAGCCCTTTGTCTCCCCCATGCAAAGCTGGAAGTTTTTTGAATACTTCACTAAACGGCAGTATGCCCCGACGAAATTCATGAAAAGCCTGTTTGCCGGCGATCCCAGGAAGAACTGGAACTATTATATATTCGTCTCCCCCTACGGATTGGGTAACCAGGCACAGTTTTCCAAGTATTTTCCCGGAGATACAACCAACCCAATGGCAACGCCTATTATGGAGTACTCCTATGCTTTCCGGCTCACCGAGGCCTATTTGCTGGAGGCGGAGGCGCTGAATGCTTCGGGCGCAGATATGGCCACCGCAAAAGACCTGCTGAAGACCGTGATGGGGCACGCGGGGTATTCCGATTTTTCCGTCGTGGATGCACTAACAGACCAGGCAGATCTGCAGCAATTGATCATCAGGGAAGAGATGAAGAATTTTGTGGGAGAGGACGGCCAGGACTGGCTGGCCGTTAGAAGGCTGCCCTTTGCCGCCTTGCAGGCCTGGATGCCCAGCCTGCTGACTAAAGATCTTTTAATCATGCCCATACCCCAGGTGGAAATACAATCGAACGGATTGATCAAACAAAATCCCGGCTTTTAAAAAATACAAACGATGAACAAAATATTTACCCTACTGTCCCTGCTGACAGTAATGAGCGCCTATGCGCAAAATAATCCCTCCAACACCGGCCGTTTTATCCTTACCGGAAAAATAACAGGGGCGCATAAAAAATTTATCCGTTTATATTTCACGGACGGGGAAGGGAACAAAAGAAATGACAGCAGTCTGGTGGAAGAGGGCGCCTTTGTGTTTACGGGTTTGGTGAATGAACCCACCGAGGCCTACCTTTACCAGGATAGAAACAATTCGGCTACCATTTTCCTGGAACCGGACACCATGACCGTGGCACTTGTGACGGGTAATTTTGATGATGCTATAATTACCGGCTCCCGCACGCAGGACGAGCAAAACGTACTGAACCGATTGCTGCAGCCTGTTAAAGTAGATATGAAGCCTTTAAAGCAGGCCTATGATAAAGCCAATGAAGCCTATATTAAAGCTATTCAGGACAAACTTCCCGATGCCGTGCAGGACTCGATGAAGGAGAAGGCCGCCGCTATGCATAATGACTTTGAGCCATTCTATGACCGAATGGCTGCGATTTCCTATTCTTTTTTTGCACAGCATCCCCAATCTTATGTAACGGCTACCAATCTTCGGGTATATGTCGGCGGTTTATCCCTGGATTCCCTGCAACTCTTTTATGACCGTCTTGGGTCCGTTATTCAGCGGGGAGCCACCGGAAAGGCATTAGCCAAAGAAATCAGCGAACTAAGGGCGGGATCTCCGGGCAGTATGGCTGCTGATTTTACGGCGACAGACATAAAAGGGATTCCATTACATCTGTCGGACTTCAGAGGCAAATATGTCCTGCTGGATTTCTGGGCCAGCTGGTGTGTCCCCTGCAGACACGGAAACCCTCATTTGATCGGGGTGTACCGGAAATATCATGCAGATGGCTTCGACATTATAGGAGTGTCCGATGACAACTATTCCCCGTCCGCCTGGAAGGTGGCCGTTGAAAAGGATAGTATTGGTATATGGCATCACGTTCTGAGAGGGTATGATTCGAAATTGAATAGTGCCGGAAAAGAAAACCCCGCCGATATCAGTGGGAAATATGGCATTCACTCTTTGCCTACCAAGATCCTGATTGACAGGGATGGTAAGATCGTAGGAAGGTTTGATAGCGATAAGGAACCTTTGGATGTCCAACTTGCTAAAATATTCGGCCGGTAGATTGGGTTCTTCCAAAGTCGGGACGACAAGATTAACCGAAAGGTTATAATTTATTATATATCAATAGTTTGGACTAATAGGGCTTTTTGGGCCTCCGTTCAGTTCGCAACTGTGGGAAAAGAGCAATTTTTGGTTAAAAACGAACTGAAATCCCCCCCGTTACGTACTTCATTTCCTTTTTTCTCATCGCTGCCTTGTTTAACAGCATCGCTGCTTCCCGGTCTTTTTCAATTACCCTAAACCAATATTCTGCGGGGATCGATTTATTGGAATGCAATTCCAGTCGAATAGATATATATTCAGGTGGGGCGCGATGTTGATTTATCAATTGGCTTAACAGAGTTTCATCAATGCTAATTTCGTCGGCAAATCCCCGCCGCTTCTTATTCAATAGTTGTATGTATAATTTCAGAAAATAGCCGAAAGAATACTCATTATTTGGCTTTTCGGCTCTAAAATGATCCTCCATCCGGAATTTTAACCCCATAAGTTTGCCCGTCAGCCTCTCAGCATCGGTCATTTTTTCCTGGGTCTTCAGCCTGGCTTCTGCCAATTGAAGATCCGCAGCCTTCTGCTGCTTAGCAGAAAGCTTTACCGGAAAGATAAAGGACTCCGCAAGCTCCTCGGGAGAATGTTCCTGCAACAATTTTTTATAACTCATGGTAAATAGTTTTTAATTATCGTTTGTAATCTGGCACCTTCCAGGAATAACTGCGGGCCGCCATCCAGCATGCCATATTTGCTTTTATAATGAGACCTTAGTTCAGTTTTTGGCAACAGAGATATGCAGGCTTGTTCAAAATACTTGCTGACTGCTATCCTTCCTGCGAAGGCAATGAGGCAACCTGCGATTCCTTCGTATTTCTTACTCCTGCCCAAGTTTTCGCGGGATACACTTAGAAGTTGTATCTGAATCCGGAATTCCCTGGGAAAATCTATGAGCGCCAATAACCCCAAAATCTCCGATTCTCCCGGTAAAGTCAACTTAAACAAATCCGCGACGCCTCTTTCCTTTTTCCAGTCGAAGGAATGCCTCTTTTTTGTTATTAGCTTAAAATCCTTATCCTCAAGGGGAGAAATGGAAGCCGTCAGTTTTCGACCAGAAGCCACCTCGATAATCGCCATAGGCTAAATTACAGAAAACTTGGCATAAAATGCAAAGTTTATTGGGTATTGAATATTGTCCATTGTGCATAAAATAGGACACATGGAAATTTAAAGAAAGCTGTATTCTTTTTTTTTGCGAGCGTAATAATTCGGGTAGTACTTTGATATAGATTTTTAAAATCTATACAGACGCAAGTATCCCGCTCAGGTTATGCTGGTACAGATGCCATAAATCGAATTTTGTGAAATCCAACCGTTAATTCGCCCAATATTATTGCCGATTTGATACCTTTCACCCTGTATAGCTTTGATTAGATGGAGATATTGACTTCCGTTGACCTTGCATAAAACTATATCTCCTTTCTGCAATTGCCTATTAGCAATGGGTTCTACAGTTACCAATTGGCCTGATTCGACTTTCCCTTTCATGGAATATCCTCTTGGCCGGAATTGAACCGTTTCCCCTGTTTTCAACTTTTCTATAAAATGGGTAGCCCAACTCATAATTATCGTTCAAATTCTATAAAAATAATATAAAAGTTGAACAGTCAAAGTAAAAGGCGCTAAAAAGAGTGGAGAGGTATGGCGATGCTTCAACAAACACCGGCTTAAATTTTCGGGTAAAGGTAAATCCCCGAACTGGTTGTTGGGCAAACTGGCAGCTTTACGTCCATTCTGTAGGCGTCTTGCCGAACTTTTTCTTATAGGAATGCGAGAAATGTGAGAGGCTTTCAAATCCCAGGTCGAGATAGATGGCAGATGGTTTCTTGTTTCTTTTTTCTATAAGATGCCGGGCTTCCACAAGTCTTTTTTCCTGTAACCACTGCCGGGGTGGCTTACCGAATGTTTTTTGAAAGTCGCGCTTAAAGCCAGCAAGACTTCTCCCCGTGAGTTGCGCAAATTTTTCAACAGGGACATTAAAATGAAAATTGCTGAGCATGAATTTTTCCAGATCTATCTTATAGGGCTCTGAAAAGTCGAATAAAAACTCCTTGAGCTGTGGCATGACATGCAGCAGCAACTTCACCCCCTCGTTCACTTTCAAAATGCCCATAACCGTCGCTAATTTTTCAGTCGGATTCCGGACATAGGGTATTATAGATTGAAAATACCCTTGCAAAAAATCGTTTCCGGGAATAAGGATATTGGGTGGGCCAACGTATTTCTGCTGTATCTCAATTTGCTCTTCCAGCGCGATCTTTCTGAGCAGGTCTTCCTGCAGGGAAATGACAATCGTTTCGTAATCCTCATCGGGCAGTGGAGTCTTGGTTATCTGCCCCAGTTGATTTTTGCCGATTAGCAGCATCTCACCTCTACGCATCGAAATTTTCTGGCCGGACGTTTCCAGGGTAAACTTTCCGGAAACCTGCAATACCAGGGTATTGTTCGACAGAAAGCCCACTTTCTCCTTTCTCATGGTGGAGAGATAGGCGTAAAAGATGACCCCCGGAATTATTTCAGTCGGATTTATCATTTTGTAAAGATAGAAAATAGGCGGGGCTTATGTACAGCCCCACCTACTATCGTTGCAAATACGTTCCACCAAGTATCGCGCCTGCCGAAAAATGCGTGTTAAGGGTATTCATCTCGTCAGGGCTGAAAACGATGTTCATGGCCTGAATGTTTTCCGGTAACCTTGATCTTCGGCTCATGCTGACCAATGGCATAATGTGATCGCCCTGGGCGTTCACCCAGGCTATCGCCAGTTGTGTCGGGGTGTATCCTTTTTCCTTTGCCATTGTCTTCAGTACCTCAACTTTCTCCAGGTTCCTGATAAGATTGTTTCCCTGAAAACGCGTGAAGTGAAGGTGATAGTCATCGGCTGTAAGTGGGGCTTTCATTTCACCGGTAAGTAACCCTTCGGCCGTATTGGCAAAGGCCACAACCCCTATACCCAATTCTTTAGCCGTAAGAAGCAAATCGTTTTCTATCTGACGATCGGCCAGCGAATAGCCTATTTCCAATGCGGTTACCGGGTGAACTTTATTGGCTTTGCGTAGTTGATCAGCAGTTATTTCAGAAACGCCGAGATAACGCACTTTTCCTTCTTTGATCAGGTCGGCAACAGTTCCTATAACATCTTCCACCGGAACGCTGTTATCCAATCTGCATGGTTGATAAAGATCAATGGTATCTATCCCTAAGCGTACCAAAGAATAGTTGATAAAGTTCCTGATGGCTATGGGGCGCAGGTCCAATCCAAGCCACCTGCCGCCGTAGAAGATAGCGCCAAATTTGACACTGATGAACGCATCGTCCCTTCTGCCTTTGATGGCTTTGCCTACAAGCAACTCATTGTGGCCGCTGCCGTAAAAATCTCCGGTGTTCAGGAAATTGATACCGCTGTCCAATGCCATCCGGATGGTAGCTATACTTTCATTTTCGTCATTCACCGGACCTCCCCAAACGGACGACATGCGCATGCAGCCTAATCCGAGTTTAGACACGAGCGGACCCTGTTTGCCGAGGGCTATTTTTGTTAGTGTTGTCATTGCTTTTATTTTCTTGAGTAGTGATACAAAGATCTGCTTTATATCAAATGGGCAATGTCCTTCACGGCTCAATTTACTTGTCTGTATGGCTCGCCACCCCATCTATTACTGCCCGACCATTTTTTTAATCTTAACCAATGTTGTCCGCCAATAAAACTGCAAATGTTTAAATATTGTTTCGGTTGGAAAATTTTCACTAGTTAGGAAATAAATTCCTCCTTATTCCATTGACCTTATTACTTTAGCAGCGCCGAAGATAAGATAATCGGCCTATCCAACTTTTATGTCGCATTTCCCCCTGACCCGCAATTCAGCCGCAATGTTCCGGACCCTTATGGCAAGGTGTATCTTCCTTTTCGTGTTGTTGCTGGCCTTCTGCTATGGCCGGTCACAAATCGTTCCCAAAGAGGATCTTTCCCCTTATTACGAAACCATCAATAATATTTATAAGAACCGGCGGCTCGACAGGATATACAGCCGGGATATTTTTGTCTTTTCCACGGAGATCAGGTCCATGAAGACTTTTTTTATCAAAAATGCTTCCAGGGCATTGAACCCGAAGCCCCTTGCCTGTATTAACACCATCCGGGCCGGGATGGAAACCCTTTTTTATGGGAATTCCGCAATTCCTTTTAGTAAATATAGCACCAGTGAAAGGCCCATTTTCCGTATTTCCGGATCCAACCGGGTAATCGATCTGATGAAAATGCTTTCGGATTCAGGCTGCATCAATGATTACAAAGACGTTTATTTTCTGGGCAAAAATCTTCGTGGAGATACGGTGGTGATCAACGAAAACAATTTTACCGATTCATTGCGGGTGCTCACCCTTGCAGGCAGCGTCTGGCATGCGATCCTGTCTATGCTCCCCCGGGTAAAAGGATGGAGCGTATTCTGCCTCAGCCTGAGTAATGGATATCATACCGCCATACTCGCGGTCAATCATACCAATTTCCGGAATTTTGAAATGTATTGGGCAGACCAGACCACCCATCATCCCGTATATGAAAAGGATCGGATACCGGGTATCGCCGGTCCGCAATTCGGCTGGGAACGAATGATGGAGCACAGTAGTCCGGAATGGAGGTCCCTGGATGATTATTGTTTATATGCCGTAGACCAGTTCCTGTACAGCGACCCTGCCGAAGGTATCAATCAGGCTGCGGGTTCGCGGAGACATATGCCGATCATCCGGATCTGGAAGATAAGCAAACCGCCTCAGGCCGTTTCAGCTCCTGGCGGAAGACATTAATTCCTTCTTTTTTTCTAATCCACGATACTTGAAGACGTCTGGATTTTTATATCGGCATATTTCCAGGATTTTTCAAAAGAGGATTTGACTTTTTGTGCCTCCCTGTATCTGTTTTGCAATGCCAGCGAATTATATAATCCGATTAATGCCCAGCCATTTTTTCGCCAGGTCTGTAGATCCTTTTTGTAAACTTTCTCTGCTTCAGCATATTTTCCTGTCTTGAGCAATACTGCTCCTAAATGATGCCTGACTGAAAAAAACCAATCGGGCGGTTCATTGTAGTTGAGATTGTCCTCAATGGAAACTGCTTCTTCCAGCAAAGAAACCGATTTATCCAACCTGCCTTCTTTGAATGCAATTCCGGCCGACAATACTTTTTTAGCAATCTGCACAAGATCGGCAGTTGTATTAATCCCCCAAACGGTAAGGTGCTGAAGATTAGTGTCAGCGGCTAATATGTTCAGGGTATCCATTTCTTTTTTGGCTTCAGCTAGTTTATTCCTTCCTAAATAAGCCAGGCCCCTTGCGTAATGCCAGATGGCCCGGGGATATACAAGATCATTTGCCGGAGGTCTGAGAGAAGCGATAGTATCCCACATCGAAAACTTTGCGGCTATATAATACGGGATGGTATAATAATGCTGTAACGTTCCCCAGCCGGGCATGCGCATGATGCCTTCTGCAGTATGACGTTGCAGATTTATTGCCGCCTCCCATGCTAATTTTGAATGACCTTCCAAGGTGGCTGTTGCAGCCAAAAAATGATAATTGTGCGGATAATAGGACAATGGGTAGGCGCCTTGTGCATGACATGCAGTAGTGTATGTGCTATCAACGGTCACTGCCTGAATATTAGACTTCGACCCCCAATGATAATCCCCCGTGTTGATATAAATATGCGAGGGCATATGTACCAGGTGTCCCGAACCAGGTACTAAGGTCTCCAGCAATTTTGCACTCGCCAGGGCTTTTTCGGGAGTGGCTGATGCCTCCAGTGCATGGATGTAAAAATGATGTGCTCCGGGATGCCTGGGGTTGATTTTTATGAGATGCTCCAGGATAGCCAGCAACCCCGGAGTCCATTGCCTGGGGGCTTTTGTTTTTTTGTCATATAAATCCCAGGGGTGCAGGTCCATCATCGCCTCGGCATATAAAGCCCCTATGTCAGGATCTGAAGGATATCGAATGTAAACTTTTTTCATAGCTGCGGCATAGGCAGAGTCCAATGCCCTGCGATCAGCCGGCGGCTTCGACGCATATCGGGCGGTTAATGCTTCGATTAAGGCTACTTCTTTTGGTGTACCGTTTTTGGCAAGCAATTTTGCTTTGGAAGATGCCTGGTATGCACGCTGAAAATTATCATCTTCCATCCCGGCATTGTAATTGGGGCCCAAAACATACGCAAAACCCCAATAAGCCATGGCACAGGTGGAATCCAACCGGATTACTTCATAGAACGACCTTGCCGATTCGGCATGGTTAAAACCATAGGCCAGCATCATGCCCTGGGCAAAATAGGCCTGTGCCTCTTTACTGGAGGTTGAAATTTTAAAATCAATGCCTTCCAGACCATCCAGCTTTGGCGCTTTTTTTCCTGAGCTGTACCAGTCTTTGTCGCTTGTTTGAGGGGTAGAGCAACTAACAATCCTGGAGTTTTTTTCGGCTGACTGACTTTCTTTGATTGGATGGTGGTTGTTGCATGCCCAAAGGAGAATAATGACGATAAATTTTAAATAACGTTGACGCATAAAATTGTTATTTTATTTATTTCCTTCTTTTGTACCATTGCTTCTGCGAATGCGCCGGGGCAACCAGGGTGAAGGGACGTTAATCCCAACGGCTTATACATATTGATTGGCAAATTCCAAACATTTTTTTACTTCCATTAATGCATCGGAATGGGCAGGGATCGTATATTCCAATTCTATGCTCATAGGAATCGGATAATTTTTTTCCTTGATCAGCGTGATGATTTCCTTGATCGGAGTATCTCCCTGTCCCCAGGGCATGTTTTCTCCGCCGTGTTCTTTGGATAGCCTGTCTTTTAAATGAATGCTGGTGATCCTTTGATATTTTTGCTGAATGAAGGCCAGCAAAGTTTCTTTGGTATTACCGCCCCCGGCGGCGATATAATGCCCGCAATCCAGGTTGATACTATTGTTGGGGGATTGGCTCAAGGCGATATCCCATGCAGTATCGGTCGCTTGGGTATGGGCATGATAGCCAACAAATATTTTATTTTTTTCGGCAAGTTTGCCGAGTCTTAAAGAGTGATTGGGGTCTTTGGGCAATTCTACGGTTACGGAGTTGGCTCCCAGGGCTTTTCCGGCTTTGTATGCATATTCGATTTCGCCGTCAGTATTACTGTCATTCAATGCGTCCGGTTTGAAGGCATATACTGAAATGCCCGAATCGTTCAGTCGTTTTCTGCATTCGGTGAATTTGTCGAAGTTTATCGTTTCCCTCCAGCTGCGGACTCTTGCCTTGTAGCTTTCCTCCGTCTCTTCTTTATTCAGAGTGGGTTTGCCTGCAAATTCTTCTGCGGCTTCCCCCTTTAATTCAATGGCTTTGATTCCGGTTTGATGGCAATATTTTATGATATTATCGATGCCGTCCGGGAGGGAGCGAAAGGAATAGGTGATGGCACCTATGACTACAGCATGTTGTTTTGAGAAACCATATAAAGCGTTTTTGGCAAAAAGTGAGGAGCCGCCAAGGATACCCAGGCTGCTCAATGTGGTCATTTGAATAAATTTTCTTCTTGATTGCGTCTTGTCAATATTATTGGAGCCCATAAATTTTCCTTTTATTTTCAATTTAATCTTAAATAAGTGATATTCTCAACCTTTTCTGAAAGTTCATTTAGAGACATTTTCCGTTTAGCCATCATAACATCAAGATTTACAATAATTGGCATAAATTATACGGTTAAATCGTTTTCTTTCTGAATTTATACAGACCTGACAAATCAATTTCCTGCCAAAAATGGTTGGCGCCAACCGGGTAGAGCACAGGGTATCAGCTACTTTACAGGGAGATCTGGGTTTTGAGCCCAAATTTGTTAACTTTAAAAAAAATAGTCAGGGTCCAACCACTTTAACAATGAAAGACGAAGTTATAAATCAAACCCCCGGTCACTTCGAGAGTCCGCACCTGGCTAAAATCATAGGCTTTTTCAGACCGTTGAAAGTTAACCGGAATAAATATCTGTTGTGCGAAGGTGAAGTGTGCGATGCGTTATATTTCGTTCAGCAAGGAAATATTCGCACTTTTTTTGTCGATAAGGAAGGCGTGGAAAAGACAAGCTCCATAATTAGTGAAAATGACTTCGGTACTGCCTGGACAAGCTTTATATCCAGGCAACCTTCGCTTCAGTTTATTGAAGCTTCAGAAAATACCCAATTATTGACAATAAGTTATAAGGAATTTCATCGGAAAATTAATGCGGATAACTTTTGGAAAGAATTTTATCTGAAATGTTTAGAGCTGGCTTATTTGACGCAAAGCAGAAAAATTGAAGCGTTGATGACATTAGACGCAACCCAGCGTTATCAAAAATTATTAAAAGGCAACCCGGGCCTGATACAAAAGCTATCCAATAAAACATTGGCATCTTTTCTTGACATGAGAGAAGAAACCCTTAGCCGTGTTAAGGCAAAAAAATAATGCGATTTTGATCTATGTCAATTCCTTCGGTACACAAAGCTCTACCTTTGTTGTAAACAAATCTGATAAAATTATGGTATTCATTAAAATCAAAAGCCTTGTAATAACAGGCTTGCTGGCACTGCCTATGCTTAGTTGGGCACAAACCGAAACCACACAAATGAAATCTTCAAACAATCAACAAAAAATGGAAAATAAAGTAGTAATCGGAAAAGTCATTGTGCCTCAAAGTTCATTGGAGGAATTTAGGCAACAAAACGTTACTGGTGGGTTTTTGAAAACGCTTCCCGGGTTTTTAAATGGCGCAACTTATGAGAAGCTGGATGATTCGGGAAATCTTACCTTGATCTCCGTTACCACCTGGCTGAATCAGGAAAGCTATGAGAATGCTGAGAAATCGCTTAAAGAATTTTACAAAAGCATAAATTTTAATCCGATGATGTACAGGGAAAGGTTAAAAATAACTGCTGAACATGCGGTTTATGCCAAACATGATTTTTGAAATAGGTAAGATTTAACCTGACAATTGGGATTGATTTTAAGTTGCCACACTTTAATCAATCCCAAAATTTTCAGATCATGAAATCAGACTATTTCCTTATTATACTTTGCCTTATAATCTAATGGTAGCAAACCGGTTATCTTCCTGAATACATCCCTGAATGCCCTTTCATCGTTATAACCGACTTCGTCCATAATTTCATAAATTTTTTTTCTACCTTTTTCCAGGGCGTTTTTTGCAACCTCCATTTTAACACGTTGCATATATTCGACCGGCGTATTACCGGTAGCTTTAATAAAGCGCCTGTCAAAGTTCCGCCTGCTGATGGCTAGTTTTGAAGCCAGCTTTTCAAAGGAAATTTTTTCGCTCAGGTTTTCTTCCATATAACTTTGAGCCTTGCCAATTAATTCATCATTATGGTTCTTTTGTGGCTGGAAAATGACAAAAGGGGATTGCGAGGATCTGCTTATATCAATCTGAAAAACCTTTGAACAGTAGATGGCGGTTTGACGATCAAAATATTTTTCTACCAGGAGTAAAATCAGGTTTAAAAAGGAATAGGCACCTCCATTCGTGTAGAGGCCCTGTCCAGCTACCAGCAGTTTGTCAATATGAAGATCAGTATTTGGAAACAACCGCCTGAAATCATGTTCGGCGCTCCAGTGTGTTGAGCATGTTTTTCCTTCCAGCAGACCTGTTGCTGCCAATAAAAATGCACCGGTACAAATACTGGCAATTTCTGTGTCATATTTATATTGCGTGTACAGCCATTTAATCAGGATTTTATTATTAACGAGCAGCCTGTCAAAGCCACCCGGATCAATAACAGAAGGAATGATCACCAGGTCATGTTTTTTGATCTTACTAACATCTATGGGATGGATCGAAACGAACTGGTCATGTTGCTTCAATTCGGAAAGGACAGCAGCAATACGGACTTCCATGACCGGTGCTTTTCCCGTTCTTTGCCAATAATCATTGGCTTCCTTTAAAATCTCCATCGTACCAAAGACGCTGCTTAAATTGGTTTCACCGGCTGGTACCAGGATCGTTACCTGCTTCATTTTGCTTTTTCCAACAAAATTACGGCAATATTTTGTCCAAATCGACACGGTAGATTGTCTATTTCACCACAGCTCAATGCTAAATATAGACAGTAATTTTACCTTGTCAACATCCAGTTATTTTTTTTCATTCTAAAAAACAAGCAAACATGAACATAGCAGACAAAGTCCTGTTGATTACAGGAGCCAACCGCGGCATCGGGAGTGCTTTAGTGGAAGAGGCGCTCAGAAGAGGGGCAAAGATAGTTTACGCCGGCACCCGTGTAGCGCTGGACCATCCAGACAAAAGGGTAGTGCCGCTAAAACTGGATATAACCAATATGGAGCAAATTAGGGAAGCTGCCGGAAAGATAGACAAGCTGGACATGCTCATCAATAATGCAGGCGTAGCCTTTTATGATGACCTGAGTGATAGCACGATTTTAGAGAAACATCTTGGAGTTAACCTTTACGGAACTCAAAATATTACAAATGCTTTTCTGCCCGCGCTGAAAGGTTCTGAAGGTGCAATCGTCAATATCCTTTCCATACTTGCCCTTGCCCCTTTACCACCTATCGCGTCTTATTGTATTTCAAAGGCAGCCGCGTTTTCCATGACACAATCATTACGGGCCTTTCTAAAAACCAAAAATATTAGCGTCCATGCTGTACTTACCGGCCCGGTCGATACGGAGATGAGCCGCGGCCTGGAAATACCAAAGGCTTCCACCGAATCCGTAGCCCAAAATATCTTTGACGCAGTAGAAGATAAACAGGAAGACATTTTCCCCGATCCTATGTCGGCTTCCATGGAACAGAGCTGGAACGTTAGCGGGACAAAGGCCATGGAGCGCCAGAACGCTATGGCTGTTCAGGCAGTATAAGTAAATAATTAAATTCCAACAGAAGTATATGAATAAATACGAAAAATTCTTCAGGCTACATCATCAGGAAAACCCCCTGATCATTGCAAATGCCTGGAATGCAAAAAGTGCGCAGATCATAGAAATTAATGGATACGATGCAATTGCAACATCAAGCGGCGCTATAGCAGATTCGTTAGGCTATGCAGACGGAAAAAAAATTCCGTTCAGCGAATTATTATATATTATTCAAAGAATAATAGCCGTCACGAACATTCCATTGTCTGTTGACTTAGAAAGAGGCTATACTAACGATCTGACAACATTAAACGATCATATACAGAAGCTGATTGATGCTGGCGTGGTTGGCATCAACCTGGAAGATACTCAGGGTGAAGAAATATACCTTAAAAAGTTAAACAGCATTAAAAACTATTTGACCAAAAATAACCAGCAACTATTTATCAATGCCAGAACAGATGGTTTCTTACAAAAATTGCAATTCCCCCTGGAAACAACATTGAAAAGGGCAAAGTTATATGAAGATGCCGGCGCTAATGGATTATTTGTGACAGGCCTGAGCGATATTGCGCTCATTAAGGAAATCACTTCATCGGTCACGCTTCCTGTAAACGTAGTTGGTGTGCCCAACCTTTCATCCATCGAAGCACTTGCCAAAGGCGGTGTAAAGCGGATAAGCATGGCTGCTTTTTTATACAAGGCAACATACAATCAGGTAGAAAAGGTACTCAGGGATATTCACACAGAACAGTCATTTGCCCCTTTGTATTAAATTGCCCCTTAGTAGTAAATCAACTTTAGCTGATTGAAAAAAATTGTTGTTTTTTAAAATAAATTTGCGTAACTCAAAAGTTACCTTTAAGTTTGTGTAACCTTTGGGTTACGCAAAAAATTGTCAAACTGAATAAAAAAAGCAATCATGAACAAAAATGATTTTACTACTACGATAGTCGTAGAACAAACCCCGGAACAAGTATTTAATGCAATTAATAATCCCCAGGCCTGGTGGTCGGGCGAAATTGAAGGGAGTTCATCCAAACTGAACGACGAATTCACCTATCGTTATAAAGAATTTCATTTTTCGAAACAGCAGGTAGTTGAAATGATCCCCGATCAGAAAGTGGTATGGGTGGTTACCGACAGCAGCCTCAATTTCACAGAAAATATAAGGGAATGGACAGGGACAAAGATTAGTTTTGAAATTAGGGAGAAGGATGACCAAACCGAACTCCGTTTTTCGCACATCGGCTTAGGTCCTGAAATTGAATGTTTTGAAAGCTGTTCCAATGCATGGGGCCAGCTTATTCATCAGGGCTTATTTGGTTTGATAACCAAGGGTGAAACCACGAAGATCAATTTAGGATAAAGTTTATAAGCTAAAAATAAAAATCACACAAAATGACAACTACAGATTTTACAGCTACCATTGCGGTAAGCCAAACTCCACATGAAGTGTTCAATGCCATTAACAACGTGCGCGGTTGGTGGTCGGAAGAAATTGAAGGCCCAACACAAAAGCTGCACGATATATTTAAATATCATTTCGAAGATATCCATCGTTGCCAAATAAAACTGATCGAGGTCGTCCCTGATCAAAAAGTTATATGGCTGGTGATGGATAATTATTTTAAGCCAGGAATCTTCCCGGGTGCTTCCCATAAATTGACTGCAGAGGCCATTGCTAACGAAACTGAATGGGTAAATACAACCATTCATTTTGAAATTGCCGAAAAGAATGGCAAAACACAACTCAGATTTACACACAAAGGCCTGGTGCCGGAATATGAATGTTATGAAATCTGCGAGAACGGGTGGAACCACTATATCCGTGAAAGTTTATTGGCTTTGATAACCACAGGCAAAGGACAACCTAATAGCACAGGGACCCCAATGACCACGGATGAGGTAAAGATAAAGGCTGTCTCAAATATCGGTTAAGCCAGGTTTGGGAAATAACAATACCAAAAACCAAATAAGAGCTATGAACATAGGCATAATCGGTGCAGGCGAAATGGGACTTTGTCTTGCCTCAAAATTTATCAAATCAGGCCACCGTGTTTCCATGGCTAATTCGCGGGGACCGGATTCATTCAAACAAGTAGCTGGAAACATCGGGGCAGAAGCAACCACCGTGGAGGAGGTCACAGAAAATAAAAAAGTGGTAATCATTTCCATTCCGGAAAAAAGCATACCCAATCTTCCAAAAAGCATTTTCACCGGTCTCCCAGGGCATGTTGTGGTTATTGATACAGGTAATTATTATCCAACCCTGCGTGATGGCATACTTCCGGGGCTTGATCAGAGCGGTATAGATAGCCTGTGGGTTCAGCAACAGCTGGCAGTACCTATCGTCAAAGTATTTAATTCCATTTTAGCCACCAGCATAAATGTACTTGGAAAACCCAGGGGCGAAAAAGATCGCATCGCTATTGCGGTTTCCGGTGATGACGCTATCGCAAAGGAGGTTGTATTTAGGTTGGTAGATGAATTAGGCTTTGACCCTTTTGATATTGGTCTTATTCAAGAGTCATGGAAGCAGCAGCCGGGTAGCCCGATATATTGCAGGGATATCAATCTATCAACAGTTAAGAAAAGGGTAGAAGAATTAGGCAGCGACTGGTCTCAAATGCGCCATGAAATCCTATCCAAGCGCAAAACTGATGAAGCGCTTATGAAAACAGATTATCCGGCTTATCTCAGAACATTGCAACGACGAAGGTTTTGAAGTGACCCATCTCAGATTATTATGACCAGCAAACGGTTCTTTGTTGTCTTTTGATTAACTTTAATCAGGTTAATCTATCTTAAGGCTCAAATGACTACTCCATTTTCCAATAATACGGATGAGCAATTGCTGCTATTGCTCCGGCAGGGCGAGGAAGGAGCATTTACCGAAATTTATGGGAGGTACTGGGAACAAATGGCCCTGTATGTGCTGAAAGTGATCCGTTCCGAAGACGAAGCCAGGGATATCGTGCAGGAGGTATTCGTATCCATCTGGAGAAGACGGGCGGATCTGGTCATCAAGGGCCCCCTGATCGCCTATTTATTAAAGAGCGTACGTAATCTCTCTCTCCGCTTCATAGAACGTAATCTTAACCGGAATCAATTTCTGGCGACCCTGACCGACCATCTGCAACTTGGGAATGATTTGCCTGCCGTCAACCTGATCGAATTTAGACAGCTGGAAGAACGGGTAGACCGGGCCATTGCCGCCCTCCCTCCTAAAATGCGTGAAATATATCGTTTAAGCCGGCAGGAAAACCTTTCCTACCGGGAGATTGCCCAAAAATTGGGGATTGCGGAAACCACCGTTAAAAAACAGGTTAGCAATGCCTTAAAAAGTATCAAAAACGATGTAGGCGGTCTCTCCGCAACAGCCGCTTTATATGTAGCCTTTCTCTCCTAGCCATTCTCTCCTTGCCTTTTTCCCCTGAAAAATAAATTTTCCTTTTATCTACTACTAACCTTCCTTTTTGGGAATATAATAGAGGAGGGGCGCTGATAGGGCGTTACCCCCGCTTCAACTATCGATCATATGAATAAGGACGAGATAAAAGGATTATTACAACGTTACCGGATGGGGTTATGCACTGCGGAAGAAACCGCAGCGATCGAACAATGGTACGATACAATGGCTGTTTCCGGAGAATGGTCATGGACGGAAGAAGAAAAGGGAGTTTTTGAAAGTTCTTTGCAGGCGGGCATCCGTCAGGCTATGCATGAACCTGTGTCAGGGTCTGAAGGGGTAATCACCGGGAGGAGGATCTTTTATCTGCCCAGGGTGGCCGTTGCAGCCGCCATCATCCTCTGTATCGTTACCGGGGGCTATTTTTTCCGGCAGAACCAAACGCAAAAAGGAAATCGACCACCGGAAACCGGCAAACTCTATAAGAACGATGTATTGCCGGGCGGGAATAAGGCCATCCTCACCCTGGCGGACGGATCGGCTATCGTATTGGACAGCGCAAAAACGGGAACGATCGCAGTACAGGAAAATACGAAAATTACCAAACTGGATAATGGCCGGGTCAGCTATCAGAGCGGAACGGGCGCCACCGCGGCAGTCAGTTATAACAGGCTCTCCACGCCAAGAGGAGGTCAGTATCAATTGATCCTGCCGGATGGCAGCAAAGTGTGGTTGAATGCGGCTTCTTCGATCCGGTATCCGACGGCTTTTACCGGCCGGGAAAGGAGAGTGGAGGTGAGCGGGGAGGCTTATTTTGAAGTGGTGCATATGACAACAAAGACGATGCCCTTCATCGTCTCGATCGTTTCCCCATCCGGGGGGGAAGGCAACGCAGGCGAAGTGGAAGTATTGGGCACCCATTTTAATGTGAACGCCTATGCCAATGAAGAGATGGTAAAAACTACCCTACTGGAAGGAGCCGTGAAGTTGGTAAAAGACGGCGGGAGCATACTGCTGAAACCGGGGCAGCAGGCCGGGTTTAAGACGAACGGCACTCCTGAATTGATAAAGCAGGCGGATGCGGATGAAGCGGTTGCCTGGAGGAACGGTGTTTTCCAGTTTAATGAGGCAGGTATTGAAACGGTCATGCGGCAGATCGAAAGATGGTATGATGTGGAAGTGAGTTATGAAGGGAAAAAACCAGCCTGGCATTTTTCCGGGACCATGAACCGGAATACCAATATCTCCCAGGTGCTGAAGATCCTGGAATTAAGTGACGTGCATTTCAGGATTGACGGGAGGAGGGTCATCGTATTGCCTGGATAAACCGGTTGCCCTATAAATCGGGAACAGACGGGAACAGACGGGAACAGGCAGAAAAAGAGAAAAAGAGGAAAAGGTTGACCAAAGAAATGCCGGAAGTGTTTGCAGCACTCCCGGCGGGTATCTGGGTTAACCCGGTAAATACAATCGGCTTAATGACTGCTTAACAATTTTAACCCAAACATGACAAAGGTATGAAAATTACTGTTCTCTGTATGCACCGGGGTACCAGGCCCGGGCTACTAACCAAAACTATGTTGGTTATGAAACTAACTGCTGTACTACTACTCATCACCTGTTTGCAACTTAGCGCCAGGGAGGGGTCCGCACAAAAGATTAATCTATCGGAGAGGGATGTGCCCCTGGAAAAAATATTCAAAGAGATCCGCAAACAGACCGGCTACCAGTTATTTTACAAAAATGAATTGCTGAAAAACACCCGGAAGGTAACGGTGGAAATGAAAAATGCTTCTATTGGGGAAGTGCTGGATTATTGCCTGAAAGGAGAAGGATTGACCTATGCCATCCTGGACCGGAATATTGTTATAAAGATGAAAGAGCCGGAAAGCCTGATGCCTGCCCTACAGCTGCCGCGGTTTACGGTAGAGGGGATTGTAACGGATGAGAAAGGGAAAGCGATGCAAAATGTATCGGTTAGGAACAAACGAACCAAGGTCGGATGTGTTACGAATGATGCCGGAAAATTTTCTATTACTGCCTCCGCCGGAGATATTCTTACGATCAGCTTTGTTGGATATAGCCCCAGGCAGGTAAAGGTGGAAGAAGGGCAGACTCCCATCCAGGTGTCCATGAGGATCGGAGCAGCTCTGCTGACTGAATCTGTGATCGTGGGTTATGGCAGCCAGGAGAGGAGAAGTCTGCTGGGTGCGGTAGGTACTTATAAACCTGCCAATGAGATCGGGGCCCTTCCCTTAAGCATCGATAATGCCCTGGTGGGTAAAATCGCCGGTGTGCTGGTTACCCCCTCCTCGGGAGTGCCGGGAAGTGCTACTTCGATAACGATACGGGGGGTAAGTACCCTGAATACTACTGGAAATGCGCCGCTGATCGTAGTGGATGAGGTGCCCATTTATGGGATCGACCGTACTAATAATACCGCCGATTTCGGGGTAGGGAACATCGCTGGATTTGCTTTTGGCGGGAACCAAACCGCCCAGGATTATGATGTTTCCGGACAACTCCGCAACCAATTCGAGAAGAATCCTCTCGCCACGATCAACCCGGATGATATCGAATCCATCGAGGTGCTGAAAGATGCTTTCTCCACGGCGATTTATGGCTCCCGGGGGGCGGCGGGAGTGATCCTCATTACCACCAAGAAAGGTCATGAAGGAATAATGAATGTTACTGCTGACCTGGCGACCTCCCTCAGTGTTCAAAAACTCCCCAAACTAATGAATGGCGATCAATATGCCGGTTTCTATACGGCCTATTTCCATACAATGGATTCCATTAACGCTATCGGCAATCCTTTTTACTGGGCTCAAAACTATGTATTCCCCAAAGGAGTCAATACCAACTGGCTTAAGGAAGTAACCAGGCAGGCTTTGAGTACGAACGCTACACTGGCCTTGTCGGGAGGGAATGGGAAGGGTTCCTATTATGTGAGTGGGAACTATACCCGTCAACAATCGACGATCATCAATAATGATTATACCCGCTATCAGATGAGGGTTCGCTTCGATCAGCATTTGTCAAAAATATTTACAGTAGGTACCGATATGAACCTGACCTATACCAACAACAACGCATTAAATGCCCAGACCGTATACCGGGGAGCGATCAACAAATCGCCAAACCAGGCGATCAATAATCCGGATGGATCTTATAATTGGGGGAAAGGTACCAACCCCATCGGGCCTACCGCCGATCTGAATCCAGTAGGGACTGCCAACACCTATAAGAATTATTCCCCTGATAGCCGGGTGATGGGAAATGTTTACGGGGATTTGAAATTAACGCCCTGGCTCACCTTCCGGTCGGAATTTGGTGTGGATTGGCTGAACGGAAAGGCCTATAGCAGGGATATTGTAAAACCCCAGACTCCCGGAGGTTTTGGCAATGAGACGAACACCCAGTATCATAAATGGGTGACCAATAATACACTGACGATCAATAAGAACTTTGGATCCAAACATAACATTAACGGAGTGGTGGGGCAAAGCTTCGAAGGATCCACAGAGAGCAGTTCGTCCATCTGGGGAAGAAATTTTCTGAATAATGATATTCTAAGCATTAGTGCCGCTTCCCAAAAGGGTGTTCAATCGGCCCTCGAAAAAAAATGGGGCCTGGTGTCCTATTTCTCCCGAATGACCTATGCCTACGACCAGAAATATATGTTCGGAGTAACCTACCGACTGGATGGGTCCTCTAAATTTGCTGCAAATCGCCGGTATGTAGGCTTCCCTTCTTTCTCACTGGGATGGGCAGTTAATCGTGAATCCTTCTTAAAGAATGTGGCCACCATCGACCAGCTTAAACTGCGTAGCAGTATCGGCTTCTCCGGAACAGATGGCGGCGGCGGGTATTATGGTAACCAGGGCCAGTATACCTTGAATGTGTATGGCGCCACATATGGGAATGGGACGGTGCTCAACGTATCACAGCCTGCTAACCCCAACCTGATATGGGAAAAGACAAAGACTTATAATTTGGGGTTGGATATTTCTCTCTGGCAATCCAGACTGACTTTTACCTTTGATTACTATAATAAGCAGATCAATAATGCCATTCTGCCGTCGGCGGTGCCTGGATTCCTGGGATTCACCTCGCAGACGCAAAACCTGGCGGATCTGAATAACCGGGGACTGGAATTTACTATTAATAGCCGGAACGTTCATAGTCTGGATTTTCAATGGACCACCAACTTTAATATTGCCCGCAACCGGAATATTATACAGAAACTGCATAAGATCGATCCTACAGATCTGGCACAGCAGATTGAACAAAATGGAGGACGATATTGGTTAGAAGGGCATTCAGCCACGGAATTCTTCCTATTCCAGTGGGCCGGGGTCAATCCGCAGAATGGCAATCCTTTATGGCAGAGCACGAACGGCAAAACCACGGAGACTCCTTTTCCGGCCAATTACAGCGATCCGAATTACCTGACTCAACGGGTTGCCCAAGGGGATGCTATGCCAACCTGGTATGGAGGATTGGATAACACCTTCTCTTATAGGGGATGGGAATTGGATGCCTTTTTCTCTTTTGCTTTTGGCCATAAGATGTACAATGGCGCCAAAGCGAATCTGTATAATTATACCCAGTCGACCTATTCGAATGCACAGATCAATAATCTTTCACCGGACCTCCTGAACTATTGGACGGCAGTGGGACAACAAACTAATATTCCTGCGCTGATCAATGCATCCAATAATGCGAATGCCAGCTTTGGCAGTTCATACGATTATACGCTGGGACGCGATATATCCCGGTTCCTGGAAGATGCTTCTTTCGTGAAACTGCGGTATGTCACCCTGGCCTATAATGTATCGCGAAGTACCATAAAAAGGGCGAAATACTTTTCCAGCCTGAAAATATACGTGCAAGCCAATAATGTATTAACGATCACAAAATATTCGGGATTGGACCCTGAAGTGAGCGCCTATGGCTCTTCTTCCCTAAATGCCGGTTATGATGAACTGACGATGGCCGCACCCAGAACCTTTACCGCCGGAATCAAATTAGGCCTATAACCTTTTAGAGCTTTAACCTTAAAATTTTGGTCTGAACTCTTAAAATTAGTTGAACAATGAGAACGAACTATCATAAAATTATCCTGGTCATATTGGTTGCGGGCTCGTTGACTGCCTGTAACAAACAATTGGACCTGGCGCCGGAAGGCACACTTACCGAAAAGGCTGCATTGAAGGATTCCGGTAATACGGCAGCCCTGGTTGCAGGAGCATATCTCAGCCTATGGACCGCTTCCAATAGCGATGTCTATCTTTTAGGAGACCTGACTACCGGTATTGCCATGAACTATAGTCCCCGTTATTTCACCGGGGCTATTGATTCCAGGGACGGAACGATTGCTGGCTTCTGGAATAACAATTATGCCACGATCAACCTGGCAAACGTCTGTATTACCAAATTGGCCAATCAGGCAACCTTTAGTTCGGCCTTGCAAAAAAGGTATATTGCCGAGGCAAAATTTATCCGGGCATTCAGCTACCTGAATCTCCTTAAATTGTTCGGGGACGGAGCCTTGCAAGGGAAAGCGAATAATATGGGCGTACCTCTTCGCCTGCAATCTTTCGACGGATATGACGGCTCTCAGAATATCCCCCGCTCAACGAATGGACTAGTATACGCCCAGATCCTGCAAGACCTCAGCGAAGCTATACCGGATCTGCCATCGGGATACCCTGATGATCTTACCCAGCGTACCCACGCTACGAAGGGATCTGCATCCGCCTTGGCGGCCAGAGCAGCCCTGTATATGGGAAATTACGATCTCTGTAGTTCCTATTGCGATGCTGTCCTGAACGACAACCTTTATACCCTGCTACCTTCCATATTATCCGTATTCCCGAATAATGTGGCCGGAGCGGGCTCTTATCCATTCAACCAGGAGATCGTTTTTGCCTTCCCCGTCAGCTATAATCAGGATCCAACCCAATATGCACTAAATAATACCTGGTATTTCCAGGGATTTACCAATGCCAGCGATAGTTTCCGTGCTACCTACCAGGCAGGGGATATTCGCAACGCGGATATGTTCGATACGGTCAACGTCTATGGCAGTCCGCACATCATGCCCCGAAAATTCACGGACCCCAATGATAAAGACAACCTGGTGATCTTCCGTATTCCCGAGATCATGCTGGACAAGGCAGAAGCCCTAGTAGCTAAAAATGGGGTCAACCAGCCTTCGATCGATCTACTCAATCAGATCCATCAACGGTCTTTTCCCCCCGGACAAGCACCCATGCCTTATACTATGGCTAATTTTTCCAGTCCCCAGGTACTGACCGACCAATTGTTGCAGGAGCGGGAATGGGAGCTGGCATTCGAAGGGCAGGACCGCTATGACCGAATCCGGCTGAGCAAGCAGCCGAATGGGGTATTGCCGGCGAACAGATATGTATTCCCTATTCCTCAGCCGGAAATTGATATTACAGGCGGGTTGATCAAGCAGAACCCGGGGTATTAGGTGTCACGAACAAATGAAGAGTTCTTTGAATTTAACATTTGATGCTTTGTAAAAGATGGGAGTTGGCC